>SLJL01000099.1 GCA_007135105.1 Candidatus Izemoplasma sp. | reverse complement strand
CAAAATCCATATAATCCAGGCTATACATCTATGATATAATAAAAACAAACCGTTTTAGGAGGTGCAGCATGTCCGAACATCCAATCTTTAAGATGCGGTTTTCCGACATCTATCCTCATTATCTTAATAAAGCCAAGAAAAAAGGACGAAGCAAAGAGGCGGTTGACCGGATTATTCTTTGGCTTACCGGTTATGAAAAATCGTCATTTACCGAGCAAATCGATAAACAGGTTGATGTTAAGACATTCTTTAATGAAGCTCCCTGTTTGAACCCGGCGCGCAAAAAGATTACCGGTGTCATCTGTGGGGTAAGAGTCGAGGATATCAAGGATCCGTTGATGCAGGAAATCCGCTATCTGGACAAACTGATCGATGAACTGACGCGTGGCAAAACCATGGAAAAAATCTTTAGAAGATAACTATGATATAATACAGGCTGAAAACAAGTCAGAAAGAGGTCATGATGAATCTGACAAAACTGGATATCCACAAGGTGAAACCCTTGCAAGGGTTTCACAATAAAGTCTATCGCGGGTCCCATCAAGGCAACAATATCGTCATCCGTGTCACACCGGTGGCTGGCAGAAGAACATACGACGAACTCGAAGCCGAAATCGGTCTTTTGCATGAACTGAAAGACAAGATCAAAGTCGGAAGACCCTACGAAATCAAGGGAAAAAGTATCATCGAATACGATGGTGATTTTCTCGTTTTCTTTGTTGAAGAAGCGGGCAGGAACTGGCACGCTTTCGAACATGACGCGAGTACCTATGAAACCGCAGGAAAAAATCTGGCTATATTGCATAATGCCACATACGAATCCCGGATGCATTATAAGCGGCAAAGCTTTGCACATCATCCGGATATCAAACTGCTTGAGAACCTCGCGCCGCTTTATCAAGCAGCGATCAACTCTGTATTGAATGAGATGCGTGCCTGGAAAAAAGACGATAGGGAGTACGGGTTGATTCATGGCGATTATCTCTTTTCAAACCTGCTCTATCCCGAACACGATATCGTCATCATCGACTTCGACGATATCGAATATAACTACTATCTGTATGACATTGCGGTCTATTTGTTTTATTATTTACTAGGCGGCAGGCCTGATGCCATCGATTTAGAATCAAACATCGGCCTTTTCAAGGCTTTTATCAAAGGGTATCACGAAAACAACAGGCATATCGTCTTGGACATGCGAAAGATTCAGACGCTGTTCCGCTTGCGCCAGTTGAAATTGCTGGCAACGATAAAAACCGCTATTCCCGAAAATGAAATTGGACCATGGCAAAGGAAATATCTTGCATTAACACACGAACAAATCGTCGAGCACAGACCGTTTGTCACGATCGATTATGAAACTTTATACACCCGGACCATCAAGGGCCTGAGAAAAAAATGACACAACCGCTGGGGGTTTGCCATGTATGAAAAGATAAAAACATTCGCATGCAGAGAAAAACACATAAAAGCGGTGGTACTGAACGGATCGAGAGCCAATCCGGCGGCACCCGAGGATAATCACCGCGATTATGACCTCACCTTTTATGTCAGTGACATCAAACCATTCCAAGACACGCTTGAATGGATCGGGTATTTCGGGAAACCACTGATTAAGCAAGTCAACCCGCATCCGGCAGAAAAACGTGTGCTTGGCGCATTTACAGAAGGTTATATCGTCATGGTTATCTATACGGATGGTTCACGGCTGGATATGTCGTTCGAACCATTGACGAGCCTTGATCTTGCGACCATGGACAGCCTCAGTGTCGTCTTGTATGATGAAACAGGTCTACTGGCCGACTTGCCCCGACCAAGTGATAAAGACTATCGTATTGGAAAACCGAACGCCGATGATTTTGCTTTGGTCGTCAACAATTTCCTCTGGTGTTCGCTGAACGTGGTCAAAGGCATCAAACGCGGGGAAGTTCCGTATGTGAAAGGCATGCTGGACGAACAGGTGCGGAAAATGTTTCTGAAAATGGCCGCCTGGCAGGTTGCCGAGAATCATGATTGGACCATCAACACCGGCAGTTATCATAAATGGCTGAGACGCTATATGGACACCAGAACCTACCAAGCCTATCTCAGCACATATGTCGGCGCTGATCTCGAAGCCAATAAACAGGCACTGATTCGACTCTACCACCTTTTTGACGCCATCGCGAGCAAATTGGCAAGCAAACTTGATTTTACCTATAATCAGGCGGAAAGTGATGCGGTCTTATCACACATGCAAGCACTGTTGACCTAAAAAAACAGCCCTACCCGATGCATTTCGGGTAGGGCTTTAAGATACGATTTAAACAAAATCAACGGGGGTAAAGATCGCCCATTTCGTCGGTTTCAAGCATCGCCCTTCTTTCACGTTGGGAAATGATGAGATCGTGATAATGCTGAATGTTGGCTTCAACCTTATCAAGCATTTTCTGGATGTAGTCCAAAAAAGCACTGTAGTCATAAGGTCTATCCGTTGTTTTCACATCAAGGGCAAACAGGTTGTCCCCTGTCATGTTGACGTGGTTGTTTTCGGGAATGTTATGGAAGTACAATTGCTCGTTGATCGTGGGGACAAATTCAATTGATAACTGTTCGGGATTTTCCTTACGTACCAGATTTCCGTTTTGTTTCACAACCCGCAGCGGCACGATCGGATAACGGTATTCACCCATCAGCTTCGGTGTGTCGGCAGGGGCTTTTTCCGGCTCATCGATAACAAGCACCGAGTGATAGTCCACCGAAAGATCGTTTTTGCTTTGACTTTGGAGTTTTAATACTTGCTCCCTTGCAGCTTTCCAATCCCTTAGCTCATATCGTTCGATTTCCTGCAGGTTATCGTCGAGCTCGGATATGGCAAGCTTACCATCTTCAGCGAGTTTCAGACTTTCGATGACGATTGCCGCATTCAATTGGTACTTATCCAGCTTTATTTCCTCATAAAACCTTTTGGGTCCACTACGATGTTCGAAATTCTTCTTTACCATCGTACCGTCCTCAAAGACTTCAACCAGGTCGAAACCGGTTTCCGTATAATTGCTTCGTTGCCAAAATAGCGTTTTTTTGATCATGAAATCTCTCCTCTTATTTAGAATTCTTTCATATTCATATTATAGCAACTATCATGCATGATTACTCACGATAAGCACTGTAAATTGAAAAAGCTTTATTCCCAAACTGTCCTCTCATGTTATAATTAAGCCAATAAAGGGGGAGATTCCATGTCGCAGCGTGACCTAATCGCCAAAACGCCATCGCCGATTACAAAAGCGACCCTGGTTGATGGTTTTACGAAACTGGGGTTGAAGAAAGACGATAAAATCGAGGTGCACGGTTCCATTTCCAGTTTCGGCTATATCGTAAACCAAGGCTATGACATTATTGATGCACTCATGACCATCATCACCGAAGGCGTCATCCTCATGCCCGCACATACGAGTGAGCAGTCCGATCCAGCGGACTGGGAGAATCCACCCGTGCCGGAGTCATGGATCGATATCATCAAAAAACACCGTAAACCTTTCGATACCCGTATCTTTCTACCAGAGAGAATCGGACGCCTACCGATCATCTTTCTGCAATATCCTGATATTAAAAGAACGTTGCATCCAAGCATGTCCCTCGCCGTTTATAACCGAACAGATGATCCCGACTGGCTGATTCACGATCTCGATGATACCAAAGAGATCAGTCCCCTAAGTAAGCTGAGAAGTGAAAAAGGAAAGATACTCTTCCTTGGTACGGACTTCGATACCTGTACCTCCATCCATCTCAGCGAGCATCGTTCGGCATATTCAAAGAAGAAGATCGAGGAACACCGTGTCGTTACCGGGAATGAAACCATCGAAACCGTTAAAACCATCATCCATGAGTTCGACGATACCTTGATCGATCCCTTCACAGCCATCAAAGCAATCTATAAGAAAAAGTACCTCGGGACAGATTATTTCAAACAACAACAAATCGGGTTGTCGATATGCACCCTGATCGATGCTGAAAAACTTTACGATGTTTCATACGATTTCTTCGTCTACTATACAAAACCGACCAGATAACGGGTCGGTTTTAATTTGCAAAAATTATATATTGACATAATACGTCTTTGTTTAGACATCTAAATGTTTTTAAACAATTTTTATCCTATGGTAAATTCTAAAATATTATGCTAAAATATAAAGTTAAGATAATGAAAGTGTTTTCTTTTACACTTAATGTTATTCTAAGTCTTTATTTAGCAGTTATCTTATTTATAACATAGAAATTTACACAAAATAATGTAAGCGTTTGCGGTGATAAAATGGTCGATGCGATAATCCTTGCGGGTGGTTTTGGAAAGAGAGCCAAAGGCAACAAGATGCTTTTTCTCCATAACAACAAACCGCTTTTATGGTATACCGTTCTAGCATATAAAGAGCATGTGAACCGCGTGGTGATTGTGACCGGTGCCTACCATGAATCCATAAAGTCTTTTTTCGATGATGCAGTGAACACCATCATCGTCCACAATCCCGATTATGAAAAAGGAATGTTCACAAGTGTCAAAACCGGGATGGCACGGACCACCGGATCGGTCGTGATAACCCCGGGCGATATCCCGCTGATTAAACCTTCAACCATTGAAACCATCCTGAATGCAACAGGCAAAGTGCGTCTGCCTGTTTATCAGAACCGAAAAGGCCATCCGTTATATCTGGATGCATCACTAAGGGAAGCGCTTCTGGAAAAACCGGATACATATAACCTTAAAGCTTTTCGCAACGAGTATCACTACCAACAAGTCGAAGTGCAGGATTCAGGTGTTTTGTTTGATGTGGATACCCAAGAGGCATTTTTAGTTTTCAAAACAAGAAAGGGGCACAATGATGAAGATTAAGTCGGTATACAAACCCGCATCCCTTGAGGATGCGTACCAAGAGTTACTGAAAAGCTCCAAACATGTATTAATGGCAGGTGGCGCCTGGCTACGCCTTTCAAACCGGACGGTGGAGAAGGCCATCGATCTTGGTTGTCTGGATCTGGCTTTCATAAACGATACCGCTGAAGCGGTTGAAATCGGCTCGATGACGACACTGAAAGCCGTAGAAGACAGTGAGATCGTCTCTGGTCTGTACGACGGTATCCTCCCTGCGGCCTTATCACAGATTGTCGGCATCGGTCTACGTAACGTCGTCACCATCGGTGGCAATGTCGTGGCACGCCACGGTTTTTCAGACATCATCACGCCTTTGCTTGCGATGAATGCACAGCTGAAGTTTTACGACAAAGGGTTGCTTAGTTTGCATGAATATCTCGAAACCAGAGGAAAAACCACGGATATTCTTGAAAAGATCATCATAGCGAAAGTCCCTTCTCGGGGCTATTTCAAAAAAGTTAGAAAGACAGCCCTGGATTTTGCGGTCATCAATGTCGCCGTCACGAAAACCGAAGCGGGTTTCAATATTTCGGTCGGTTCAAGGCCGAGTGTCGGCATGTTGTGTGAAACGGCGATGGCACTTTTGAATAAAGCAAGCAACATAGACGAAAACCTGGTCGATAAGGCGGCTAGATGCGCCGCTGACAGCCTTAAGTTCAGCGACAACCATCGCGGAAGTGGCGATTACCGTAGAACATTGACCGAGGTTTATGTCAAACGCGGTTTGTTGCAACTGCTCGACTTGGAGGAAAAAGCATGAAGATAACCTTAAACATCAACAACAGGGATTATGAAACCGAAGTGAAACCGGGAGAATATCTCACCGATACCTTAAGACGTTTGCATCAGGTTTCAGTCAGACGCGGTTGCGATACCAGTAGTTGTGGTGTCTGTACTGTGCTAATTGAAGGAAAGCCTGTTCCCTCGTGCGCTTTTCTGAGTTACAGAGCTGAGGGCAAACGGATTACGACTGTTGAAGGCATCCCGGATGAAGCATCTGAACTGAGCCGTTATTTCGGTGGTGAAGGGGCGGATCAGTGCGGCTTTTGCAATCCTGGCATTGCTTTGAGCGTTTACGCGCTCAAACAAGCACAAGGCCCTTATACCGAAGCAAACATTCGTCATGTACTGACCGGGCACCTGTGCCGCTGTAGCGGCTATCATGCGCAGGTAGAAGCTGTAAAACGCTACTTGGAGGCCAATCATGAATAAGACGAAAACCGTGAATACCGTAAGACCATCGATCGATGGCAAGGGTCTGATGATGGGACGTAGCGCCTATACGGATGATTTGGCTGCTGCGGATAGTCTGATCATCAAGGTTCTCAGAAGTCCGCACGCTTTTGCCGAAATCAAAACCATCGATACAACCGCGGCTGAAAACCTTCCGGGCGTCGTCTGTGTCCTGACACACCGGGATTTCAAACGCAATGCACATACACGGGCAGGTCAAGGCTACCCCGAACCCTCCCCGCACGATAAATTCGTTTTGGACCGTTATGTCCGCTATGTCGGGGATGAGGTTGCCGCAGTAGCCGCCATCGATGTCGAAACCGCCGAAGCCGCCCTTGATTTGATTGCGGTCGATTATGAGGTTTTCGAACCCGTGCTTGATTTTGAGAAAGCGAAAGACAACCCCGTACGGGTACATCCCGAAGACGATATCTACGAGATGTTTCCCATCGGTTTCGACCCGAAACGAAACCTGGCGGCAGGTTATCACATGGAAGTCGGCGACATTGAAAAAACTTTATCGGAATCAGATGTCGTCATCAGACAAAGTTATTATACCCAAGCGCAAGCGCATGTCATGATGGAACCGCATGCGGTTAACGCCCGGCTTGATTATAATGACCGTCTGGTCATCTATTCATCGACGCAAACCCCGTTTCATGTCCGAAGAATCCTTTCACAGACACTGGAAGTGCCGCTTAGACGCATCCGGGTGATCAAACCGCGTGTCGGTGGTGGCTTCGGTGGCAAGCAGGCGATACATGGTGAACTGCTTGCAGCCGCAGTCACGTTGAAGACCGGAAGGCCTTCGAAACTGGTATACACGCGCAAGGAAGTTTTCGGTGCCACCTATACCCGGCATCCCATGCGTCTTGATTTGGCCATCGGGGCGACCAAGGACGGCAAGATCACCGGCATCGACTGTTACGGACTATCCGATACCGGCGCCTACGGCGAACACGCTTTGACGGTATTCATGGTGACCGGTTCGAAGGTTTTACCACTTTATAACAAGGTCGACAGCGTCCGTTTCCATGGCGATGTGGTCTACACCAACCGGACATCTTCCGGTGCATACCGCGGCTATGGGGCCATCCAAGGGAATTTCGCCCTTGAAAGCACCATTGACATGCTGGCGGCTAAACTCGATATGGATCCGATTGCGCTCAGAAAGAAAAACATGATTATGGAAGGTCAGACCTCTCCGATCTTCGAGATTATGGGTGAAGGCACAGAAGGCACGGCGATGAACATGGAATCGTGCAAACTCGACTATTGCGTTGATCGTGGTCTAACCCTCACGGATTGGAAAAAAACGTATCCCCGTCAGGAAAACGGCCATAAGGTCAGAAGTCTGGGCATGGCGATCGCCATGCAAGGCAGCGGCATTCCCTATATAGACATGGGTGCGGCGACAATCAAACTGAATGATGACGGCTTTTATAATCTTTTGATCGGTGCGACCGATATCGGCCAGGGCAGCGATACCATCCTGGCGCAAATCGCCGCAGAAGCACTCATGTGTGATGTTGAAGATGTGGCTGTTTATTCATCGGATTCCGATCTGACACCGTTTGATGCCGGTGCCTACGCCTCCTCGACAACCTATGTAAGCGGCAACGCTGTTTTGAAAGCCGCCAACGAACTTAAGGCGATGCTGATGAAAGAAGCGGCGCGGGTGCTACATACAAAGATAGAGAATGTCCGCTACGATGGAACGACATTCAGTTCAGAGGAAACCTCGATCTCCCTTAAGGATCTTTCCAATCAACTGTATTATAATGACGAACAAAAACAGTTGACCGCGACAAGTTCGTATGTCGGGCATAAATCACCCCCACCGTTCATGGCAGGTTTTTGTGAAATCGAAATAGACAAGGAAACCGGTGAGTTCGATGTTCTGAATTATACGAGTGTCGTCGATTGTGGCGTAACCATCAACAAGGCCCTTGCGAAAGGTCAGATTGAAGGCGGTGTGGTCCAAGGACTCGGTATGGCGACATTCGAAGACGTGCACGTCGCCAAGAACGGTAAATTGAT
>SLJL01000080.1 GCA_007135105.1 Candidatus Izemoplasma sp. | reverse complement strand
ATTCCTTCTGTAAAGGAAATCCACCGGTTGACAACCGAGTTCGCCGAGAGTTATGAAACCAGCGGTCCATATGGCGCGAAATCGGTCGGGGAAATCGGTATCGACACACCACCGGCTGCACTAGCGAACGCAGTATACAACGCGCTCGGTGTGCGCATCACCCGATTACCCATCACACCGGAAAAAATACTAAAAGCATTGAAAGAAAAGGAGAATGAACATGCGTAAACACATTGGTCTTATCAGCAGCATTGTACTTTATGGCGCCATCTGGGGGATTTTAGAAGCATCCCTTGGAGCCGTATTGCATCTTGTCCCGGTTCCATTCCTTGCCGGCAGCATCATGTTTCCGATTGCCGCCACGATATTGCTCCATGCCTATACGAAATTGCAATCACGTCAGGCGTTACTGTTCATCGGCCTTCTGGCCGCAGCCATCAAAGCGATCAATTTTTTGACACCGATGAATCAATGGGGTGTCATCAATCCGATGATAGCGATCATCATCGAATCGCTCATGGTTGTCGGGCTTGTGGTCTATATGACGCGTGATACGTTACGGGTTCAAGTACCGGCGTTCATCGGCGCATCGATCGCATGGCGCACATTGTATCTCGGCTGGTTCGGTCTCCAACTGATATTCACGGGATTTCTAGCCAGTCAGATTGCCAGTCTGGAAGCCATCCTTTCCTTTGCGGTACTACAAGGGGCTTTAAGCGGACTGCTTGCGCTTGGTCTTTATAGAACCATGCATTTGCTTGACAAACAACATGCGCACCGATTCAAAGTCAGACCCGGCTTCGCCTCCGGCATGCTTGCGGTTGCCCTCATCCTTTCCTACATACTCTAATAAGCCAAGCCAAAGAATTTTCTTTGGCTTGTTCTTACAAATAAGGAGCGACAATCATGGAAGCACTCTATCAACGCATTCTGGATTACAAAAAACAAGGCAAGGACGCCGTGATGGTGACCGCGGTTGCCAAAGACGGCGAAGGTCCGGTGGCTGTGGGCAAGAAGATGCTTGTCAGCGAAGACAACGAATCCATCGGCACGGTCGGTGGCGGTTGTCTGGAAATTTTCGCACGCACGAGGGTCAAGGACCTTCTCCAAAGCAGAGAAAATCTCATGGAGACTTATCTGCTCAACGAAAACGAGGTCACGCCGAAAGACGACAAGAAAAAGCTGCCGATGATTTGCGGTGGCGAGGTGACACTTTTCTATGAGTTCATCGGCGCAAAGGAACACGTCTATATCTTTGGTGCGGGCCACGTCGGCCAGGCACTCGCCAACGTACTCAAGACCATGGATTTCCACCTCACCGTCATCGACCATCGCAAAATGGTCATCGACCAGTTCGTGGGCGCCGACCGGAAAATCCATCAGGGCTTCGTTGCCTTCATAGAAGAACAGGGTCTGAAACCCGGTGGTTTTGTCGTGGTCTGCACCCCGAATCACGCGCACGACTACCATGTCATCAACAAAGTGATCGCCGATCAGATCCCGCTTAATTATATCGGCATGCTGTGTTCACCGGAAAAACTCAAAGACTACATGGACAAAACCCATGCGAAATTCGGAAAAGACATCGATCTGAAAAACTTCTACTCACCCATCGGTCTTGATCTCGGTGGCGGTTCGCCAGAAGAGATCGCCATCTCGATCGCCTCGGAGATTCTAGCAAAGTCGCACGGAAGAAAAACCATCCGACATATGCGGGAGAACGTCGATGATTCATATCGTTACTGGGAAGATTGATAGCGGCAAGAGCACGAAACTGATGGAACTATATGAAACCATCGATAAGGGTGACGGTTTCGTTCTTCTCAAAACCATGGATAACGGGAAACCCGTTTATTACGATGCCTATAGACTTTCTAGAAAAACAAGGTGCCGGACCATCGTCCGCGAAGACATGATTACCGATGAATCCGTGGCTTTCGCCATCGGTCCGTATCGATTTTTAACCTCGGCTGTCGCGTGGATCAACCGGGAGATGACGGAATTGTTGCAAACAGGTACCCGTCCGCTGTTTTTCGATGAAGCGGGCATTCTCGAAATCAACAAAAAAGGATTCTATCCATTGATAAAGGCGATCGTCGAAAGCGACGCCGATCTCTACATCACCGTTAGAACGCCTTTGGTCGAGAAATTTCTGGAAACCTTCAACATCCAAACCTATCGAATTGTAGGTGATTGAACGATGTTATACGATCTGGCAATCAAAAACGCTCAAGTGTACCTCGATGGTACATGGCACAAAACGAACGTCTACATCAAGGACGGCAAATTCGCCCATATCGACCCGGCGATTCATGATGCTTTAAGACACATCGACGCCAACAACCAGTTGCTCATGCCCGGATTGATCGATCCTCATGTGCATTTTCAGCTCGACTTGGGAAATTTCGTATCCCGCGATGATTTTTTCCACGGGTCTAAAGCGGCTTTGTATGGCGGTGTCACGACCATCATCGATTTTCTTGAGCCCGTCAGCGACATCGATGGTCTGATCAACGCATATGAGAACCGCAAAGCCGAAGCCAGCGATACACAGGTGGACTATCACTTTCATGCGACAATCAAAAACCCGAACTGCGACCTTGAGAAGTTTGTCTTGACCATGAAAAGCTTGGGTATGAACTCCCTGAAACTTTTCACGACATACAGCGAGTCCGGTCGTAGAACCTATGATGCAGATATCATCGAGCTGATGCAATTGTCCGAAAAACATGGGTTCCTCTTGCTTGCACACATCGAAGCCGACGACATGATCACCATTAAGGACAGTTACACAGCTAAAGACCTGCCGCTTTCAAGACCAAGTGAAGCCGAAACACGTGAAGCGCTCAAACTCGCAGGGTTCTTAAGGAAGTACGGCGGAAAATTATACATGGTCCATCTGACAAGCGGCAACACCCTCAAAGCGTTGTTGCAACAGTATCCGGACTTGGTCAACAAACGTCTGTTTCTGGAGAGTTGTCCCCAATACTTTACTTTCACGAGCGAAGATCTCCAAGGCGCCTATGGACACCTTTATGCGTGCGCACCACCATTGAGAAGCCGAACCGAGCAAACACTGCTCAGTGAAAACTTTGACAGTCTCGATACCATCGGCACGGATCATTGCGCTTTCAACCGCGCCGACAAAGCCAGGCGCAACCTGAAAGACATGCCGTTGGGTATCGGCAGCATCGAACAGGGATTCGATGTTATGTATTCCCGTTTCGGCGACCGCATCATCGATAAGATGAGTTCAAGCGTTGCCGCGATATATGATTTGCCGCATAAAGGCAAAATAGCGGTCGGTCATGATGCCGATTGTTTCTTGTACCAACAAAACACGCGCACCATCACGACGCATCACGGTAAGGCGGATTACAACCTGTATCTGGGACAGATGGTCTCAGGTAAAGTCACAAATGTCATAACCCGTGGAAAAATCCGGTTGGATCACAACCGTTTCATACCACAACAAGGAAGGATGATTGCTCATGGGAAAACCAAAAGCCATCGTTAATGCCATGATTTACGACTTCGAGCGGTTCTATGAAAATGGTTATGTGCTGTTCGATGAGAAAATTATCGCCAGTGGTCCGATGACGGAATTCACAAACCAAGAGTACGAAATTATTGACGGAAAGGGAAGTCTCGTTCTTCCCGGTTTCGTTGTCGGTCATACCCACGTATATTCCACCTTTGCCCGGGGCTGGATGAACACATTCGAGTATGAAGATTTCATGGATATATTGAAATCGCAGTGGTGGAAACTGGACCGGAATCTGCAAGATGACGCCATACACTATAGTGGCATCGTCAGCGGTGTCGATCACTTGAAACATGGCGTGACAACCCTGATCGACCATCATGCGAGCAGGGAAATCCCCGGTTCTTTGATGAAGTTGAAAACAGCCATCACCGATACGGTCGGCCTTAGAGGGCTTTATGCCTTTGAGACGAGCGATCGTTTCCATATCAAAAGCTGCATCGATGAAAACATCGGTTTCATGCAACACGGTTCTGCCATGCATGGCGGTCTTTTCGGTTTGCATGCTTCACTTTCTTTAAGTGAACAGACCCTCAGAACCGTAAAGGCACAGTTGAAAGACGCACCGATTCATATCCATGTGGCTGAAAGCGAGCTTGACCAGGAAGACGCCTTCATAAATTATGGTGAACGTGTCGTCGAACGGCTGGATCGGCACGGACTGATCAATCCCGATGCCATCATCACCCACGCCTTGTTCATCGATGAGAACGAAGCAAGAATTCTCAAGCAAAGAAATGCCGTTGTCGCCTTGAATCCGAGTTCAAACATGAACAATGGTGTCGGGTTGCCGAACTACGCCCTTCTCAAACGACACGATATCCCGGTCATCATCGGCAATGACGGCCTTGGCGCCGCCATCACCAACGAATATATGAATATCTTCTACGCGACGCATCTGAAAGAAAACAACCCCGATGCTTTCACGCTGGACGATCTCAAGGCTGTCATCGATACGGCCTACCAGTATGTATCCCGGCGGCTCGGCATCAAAATCGGGCGGTTCAAACGTGGTTATCAGGCTGATTTGCAGATTGTACCTTATATCCCGCCGACACCGATAAATGAGCAAAACGCCATGGGGCATCTCTTTTTCGGACTGTTCCAGAGTTTCAGACCGAAAGATGTCTATATCGACGGCAAAGTGCGTTTAGAGAATTATGAGGTTTCCGCAAATCTAAGAAATGAATATAAAGCTGCCAGAACCCATGCCCAACAAGTCTGGGACCGCGCAGAAAAAGAAGGTGAGCATTCGTGAATCTAAAAACTGTTTTTGACGGCTTAACCCTTGAAAATCCGTTGCTTCCTGCCAGTGGTCCCCTGGTCGGCGATCTCGAGAAACTCCTGTTCATGCGCGATGAAGCCGGCTGTGGGGCCGTGGTGACCAAGACCATAAGTACCAAAGCTCCAAAGATACCCAAACCATGCATATACAGCGACAAACATTATATCATGAACAGCGAGTTATGGAGTGAGCATCCCCTTTCAACCTGGGTGGAGGATATTTTGCCTGCTTATCAGAAAAACAACGACCGTCCTTTGATCATCAGTGTCGGTTACTCGAAAGCGGACATGCAGGAACTGATTCCACAACTCGAACAATTTGCGGACGCCTTCGAGGTGTCCACCCATTATGTCGGCACCGATCTGAACAAAATCAAGGAAACCGTGGAAACCATCCGTTCCCTGACCGACAAGCCCTTCTACATGAAAATATCTCCCCACATCCCGGATCCGGCCGCGTATGCGAAAACGATCAAAGCCGCAGGTGCCAACGGCGTGGCCGCCATCAACTCCCTTGGTCCGACCATGAATATCAACCTTGAAAACAGAGCCATCGAATACGGCGCCGAGGATGGTTTCGTGTGGACCAGCGGACCCGTGATCAAGAATCTGGCGCTGGCGACCGTCTATAAAATCAAGAATGCCGAACCCGATTTGACGGTCATCGGGGTTGGCGGGATCGCCAAGGCAGAAGATGTCCTGGAATTCCTACTTGCAGGCGCAGATGCGGTTCAGATGCTTTCTGCGGCGCTTTTGAAGGGTAAGCAACTATACAAGAAAATCATTGATGATCTTCCCGGGACATTGGAGAAATACGGGTTCGCTTCGATCGAAGCCGTAAAAAGCACCATCTTGGAAAAACGGGTAGACTACAAGGATAAATTACCCTGGCTGATCGAAGAGAAATGCATCGAATGCATGCTTTGCGTCAAAACCTGTCCTTATTTCGCCATTGAGTTCAAAGACAGAATCACGTTCGACCCGGCAAAATGCTTCAGCTGTGGTCTGTGTGTCTCCATTTGCCCGACGGATGCCATAAAAATGGATACGGTAGGTGATTAGATGTTGAAAACGGACATTAGCCGCTCGATTGATAATGTCGAGGGCAAAGAAAAAATATCCGGTAGTGCGAAGTACATCAGTGACTACGCCATTGAAGGCATGTATCACGCCAAAACAGTCCGTGCCACCATTGCCCACGGAAATATCAAGGAAATCAAGCTGCCACATTTTCCGGAAGGTTATGATAGCGTCGATTACAGCGATATCCCCGCCGACAACGTTGTCGGAATGATCAACGATGACTGGCCGGTTTTCGCCGAACAGGAGGTCAACCATATCGGTGAGCCGATTTTGTTGATTGTCGGTCCGGACAAAACCAAAGTGGCCAAGCTTGCTCAAGCGGTCGAGATTGTCTATGAAGAAAAAACGCCTGTTTTCGATTTTAAGAACAGCGTCAAACAGTTGGCGTTCAAGAAAGGGAATGTCAAGAAAGCCTTCCAGGAAGCCAAGCAGATTATCAAGCATACCTATGAAACCGGCTATCAGGAGCAAGCCTACATCGAACCGCAAGGTTTCATCGGCTATCCCGAGGATGCCGGCATCACGCTGATCGGTTCGATCCAGTGCCCTTATTACGTCAAGAACGCCGTCATGCGAACCATGGGCTTGGATGAAGACAACGTCCGGGTCAAACAAGCTTTTGTCGGCGGCGCCTTCGGTGGTAAGGAGGAGTTCCCCTCACTCATGGCCTGTCAGCTAGCCGTGGCGATTCAAAAAATCCAGAAACCGATAAAATTCATCTACGAAAGAGAAGAGGACATGGAAGTCACAACCAAGCGCCATCCATCGAGAACCGTGATGGAAGCCGCCATTGACGCCTCGGGTAGAATCAGCGCCATCAGAAGCCATCTCTCATTGGACGCCGGTGCTTATCTGGGGTTGTCCGAAGTCGTCTTGTCCCGCGGCATGCTGGCGGTTACCAATGCCTACACCGTGAACAATTTGGATGTAAGGGGCGATGTATATCGGACTCATACCGTTCCCAATGGTGCCTTTCGTGGTTTCGGAGCCCCACAGATGATCTACGCGATCGAAATGTTCATGCATCATGTCGCCAAGACATTGAATCAGGATCCGTTCGCTTTCAGGATGGCGCACCTCGTGAAACAAGGGGACCTCACCGCCACCGGCGGCATCTTCAGAGACCCGATCATCCTCAGAGACATGATCACGCATGCGGTAGAAGCTTCCGATTATCACGCGAAAGTCAAAAAATACAACGACCCGAACATCTTTAAAGGCATCGGCATGAGCTGGTTCCTGCACGGCTGCGGATTTACCGGCAGCGGTGAAAAAGACAAGATCAAAGCCAAAGTGACACTTGAAAAGACAAAGGATGACCAGGTCCATATACTGGTAGCGGCCGTGGATATGGGCCAAGGTGCAAAGACCACATTAAGGAAAATCGTCGCCGGCATTCTCGAGCTGCCGATCGATGTCATTGTTTTCGATAATCCCGACACACGTTTCGTACCTGATTCCGGGCCCACTGTTGCCTCAAGAACCGCGATGATTGTCGGCGGTTTGCTCGCAAGAGCTGCAAAAACCCTGAAGGAAGATTGGATTACCGGTGAAAGTCAAACGGTATCGAAACGTTATGAACAGCCCGAATATGTCGCGTGGGATCAGGAGAAAATGCAGGGTGATGCCTATCCTGCATACTCATGGGGTGTCAACATCGTCGAAGTCGAAGTCGACAAAACGACATATGAAGTAGACATCAAGGATATCTGGAGCGTGTATGACCTTGGCAAGGCCCTTGATGAAAACGTCGTCTTAGGACAGGCCGATGGTGGTCAGGCCCAGGGCATCGGTTACGGTTATCTGGAAGTCATGCGCCACGACGGGGGTAGAATCAGACAAAAGAACATGACCGACTACATCATCCCCACCGCTGCGGACATGGCACCCAGTCACAACCACATCATGGATAACCCTTATCCCTTAGGGCCCTACGGCGCCAAAGGCGTCGGCGAACTGACGCTCGTCGGTGGCGCACCGGCGGTAAGCCTGGCGATTGAACAAGCCATTTCCAGACCGCTAAGAAAGATACCGGCTACGCCAGAGTTGTTGATGGAGGCGATTGAACATGACTGAAACCACATTCAAACTCAACGGTGAGACCAGGACCGTAAAAGGACCGCACAACCAACGTTTTTTGGATGTTTTGCGACGCGATTTCAATCTGACAGCGGCCAAGGAAGGCTGCGGTGAGGGTGAATGCGGTGCCTGTTCGGTACTTGTCGATGGAAAGTTGATCAACAGTTGTCTCTTGCCGCTTGCCAACGTCGCAGGCAAAACGGTATTGACTCTCGAAGGGTATCGTACAACCGAAAGATACAAAATGCTGGAAAACGCGTTTTTAAAAGAAGGGGCCTCCCAATGCGGCATATGCACCCCCGGCATGATCATGGCTTCTGAATATTTGCTGTCACACAATAAAAACCCCAGCGATTTTGAAATCAGACATGCCCTGGCTGGCAATCTCTGTCGTTGCACAGGCTATAACATGATTATAAAAGCCATCAAACGGGCGGCGAAAGAAGGTGCGGCCTTATGGTAAACACCCATCGTGTCACCACATTGCAAGACGCCTTGAGATATCTGGATGAGAACGATTGCTACATTGTCAACGGCGGCACCGATGCGATGGTACAACATCGCAGTTGGGCCGAAACACCGGTAGCTTTTCCCAAAGATACGCTTTTCATCCACGATATCAAAGAACTGAACTACATCGAAGCTATGCCGGAAACGTTCAAAATCGGTGGAACGTGCACCTATGAATCCTTGTTGTTCCATCCCGGTTGTCCCAAAGTCTTGAAAGCGTGTTTGGAACTTTTCGCCTCCCCCGGTATCCGTAATACCGCTACCCTTGCCGGTAACATCGCCAACGCATCCCCGGCCGCAGACGGTCTGCTGGTCTTGTATGCACTAAACGCGCAAATTGTACTTCAAAGTCGCAACAACAAGCGCATTTTACCGGTTATGGATATGATCACCGGTTTGAAAAAGACAGCCCGCAACAAAGACGAACTCATTACGGAAATCGTTATTCCAACCACATCGTTCACCCATAGCTATTTCAAAAAAATCGGGGGTCGCAAGTCCGACGCCATTTCCAAAGTCTCTTTCACTGGTTTGGCCAGAGTGGAGTCCGGCATCATCAAAGATATTCGCCTGGCGCTTGGTGCGGTGAACATCACCGTTGTGCGCCGGCCGGAAATCGAGCAGGACCTTATTGGAAAAAAAGTAACGGATGTCATCTCGATGATTTCGGACATCAAAGCCCGCTATGAACCGCATATCAAACCGATAGATGATCAAAGATCAACCAGTCGTTACCGTAAAACCGTCGCGATGAACCTGATTGAAACTTTCATGAAACAACTCGCACAATGAAAGGGGCTTGTTTATGGATAAAAAAACGCTGATGGCCAAAGCCAGTGGCAAACAGCCAGCACAGCTCGTATTCAAAAACGCCAATCTTGTCAATGTCTTCACCAGTTCTGTTTCTTTGGTGGATATCGCGGTAGAAGATGGCCTTGTCATCGGCATCGGTGATTATCATGGCGAAAAGGAAATCGATCTGAAAAAACGCTTCGTCGCACCCGGTTTCATCGATGGCCATGTGCACATCGAATCATCAATGGTCACCCCGCCGCAGTTTGCGTCCATCATCATGCCCAAAGGCACAACCACCATCATCGCCGACCCGCATGAAATCGCCAATGTCAAGGGCATGGATGGTGTACTCTACATGGTGAAAGCATCCAAAAGGACACCACTCGATGTCTTCATGATGATTCCTTCAAGTGTGCCGGCGACTGATTTCGAAACCGCTGGTGCTGAAATCACGCCACAAGACATAAAAAACCTTAGAGATGTCGAAGGCATCCATGGCCTCGGAGAAGTGATGAACTACCCAGGCGTGCTCGCCGGTGAAAAAGACATCCATGAAAAAATCGCCATCATGGACGGTAGAATGATTGATGGCCATGCACCGGGTGTCAGCGGCAATGCGCTCAATGCCTACATCACAGCCGGTGTCAGAAGCGATCATGAATGTTCTACAGTGGCTGAGTTGACCGATCGTCTCGATAAGGGCATGTATGTGCACCTAAGAGAAGGCTCGGTAACCCGCAATGTCCGAACACTCTTAAATGGCGTGCATGCGGGAAATCTACACCGTGTTCTCTTTTGTACCGATGACAAGCATCCGGAGGACATCCACCGGGAAGGTCACATCAACTTCAACGTCAATTTGGCCATCGACGCCGGTTTTGACCCCATCGACGCCATCAAGATGGCGACCTTGCATGCGGCCCAATGCTATGGTCTCAAAAGACATGGCGCCGTTGCGCCTGGCTACCTGGCTGATTTCATCGTTTTCGATGATTTGAGCAAGATAGAACCCTCGCTGGTCTACAAAAACGGTATATTAGTCGCAAAAAACAACCGATACTTGATAGAACCCGAGAAAATAGATTCAAATACTGTCAAGGATTCAGTAAACGTCAATACCAAAAACCTCGATTTTACACTAAAACTTATACAATCCGAAGTTAAAGTCATCGGTTTGATCAAGAACAACATCACAACACGGAAACTAAGAAGAACCGTGAAAGTCAAACAAGGTGTCTATCAGAATCAAACCGAACAGGATATCCTCAAACTGGCTGTCATCGAACGCCATAAAGGGACCGGCAACATCGGTCTTGGCCTGGTTGAAGGCTTTGGTTTCAAAAACGGCGCCCTGGCGATGACCATCGCACATGATTCCCACAACCTTGTTGTTGTGGGCGATGATGATGTTTCGATGAAGCTTGCCGCCGAAACCATTGTCGATATCGGCGGTGGCATCGTTTTGATCAAAGACAAAAAGGTTTATGCCTCTTTAAGTTTGGAAATAGCCGGAATCATGACCGAACAGAACCCGCTTGATGTAGGCAAAAAGTTAGATTTGATGAAAGCACAGATGCGAACAATGGGTCTTTCTGAAGCGATCGATGATCCTTTCATCCAGCTCGCGTTTCTGCCTCTGGCTGTAATTCCGAGTCTGAAACTGACAGACAAAGGGCTTTTCGATGTCGAAACCTTCACCATCGTCCCCATCGAATGGGGTGAAGCGTGATGTTTGTCAAACAATACCGGTGTATGCGCTGCGCTGCGGTCTACGAACCCGATGATGCGCGTATGGTCTGCGACACATGTGGTGATGACGGCATTCTCGATATCGAATTTGATTATCCCGCCATCAAACAGGTTCTTACGAAAGCTTCTCTGGCTGAAAACCGAGATTCTTCCATCTGGCGCTATCTACCATTACTGCCGGTTAAGGGAACATACATAGAACGCGCGTTGCACGTCGGCATGACCCCTTATTACCGCGCGCAAAACCTTGAAACAATGTTCAACCAAAAAAGACTATCCCTTAAAGACGATTCGGTGAATCCTACCGCATCCCTGAAGGATCGTGCGTCCATCATCGCGGTGATGAAAGCGATGGAATGCAATCACAAGGTCATCGCCTGTGCCTCGACTGGCAATGCGGCAACCTCATTGGCCGGTCATGCGGCAAGAATGGGGCTTAAGGCTAAGATTTTCGTACCGAAAAGAGCGCCGAAGGGCAAATTGGCGCAACTGCTGGCATATGGCGCGGATCTATACCGCGTTGACGGCGACTACAAAGCGGCCTACCGGTTATCAAAACAAGCGATAGACCATTATGGCTGGTATAATCGCAACGCCGCCATCAACCCCCATATGGTGGAAGGAAAAAAAACCGTTGCCTTGGAAATTGCTGAACAATCGCATTGGCAAGTGCCGGATTGGGTTGTCCTCAGTGTCGGTGACGGCTGCACGATTGGTGGGGTCTATAAAGGTTTTTCCGATCTGTTAACGCTTGGTTTCATCGATAAGATGCCACGGTTGCTCGGTGTCCAGAGTTCCGGATGCGATCCGTTTTATCAAGCGTGGAAAAACGATGCACCTTTAACGGAAACAAACGAAGACACGCTTGCGGACTCCATCGCTGTAGGTATCCCACGTAACGCCGATAAAGGTCTAAGGGCTGTCAAAGATTCCCGCGGCGCATTCATTACTGTGGATGACGAGTCGATTATGAGCGCGGCCTTGCTGCTTGCCAGAAACGAAGGGGTTTTCGCCGAACCCGCTGCCGCAGCGGCGTTAGCGGGCTATATCAAAGCGAGTACAATGAAGCTGATACCACCGGATAGCCAGGTCGCCATCATCATCAGCGGCAATGGGCTTAAGGATACCGATGCCGTCGTACGGCACATACAAACACCCGAACTCTATTCGGTGGATTTCAACAGGTTTAAGCAACGCAGCAACAAGAAGGAGGAAAAACATGAGTAAATTACCCGTCGGTCCCAATTACGACGAAATGTTCAATCCGAACATTCTCGATGAAAAAACACGTAAAGCCGCATTGAAGGCGAAAGAAGATGAACTGGATCCGATGAATCTATTCAACATCAACTGGCGCAAAGCGGACGGCACCATCAATAAAGTTATTCTCCCAAAGGCAATCACCGGGGTGGATGCGAATATCGTGGTGTTGCTAGGCAAAGATTTCCCGAGCGGTTCGCATAAAGTCGGACCCGCCTATGCAACGCTGATCGAAGGTGCCGTCGACGGCACGATCATCCCGGGAAAGCATCACATTCTCGGTCCCTCAACCGGTAATTTCGGTATCGGGGTCGCTTATATCTGCAATCTGATGAAATATGACGCGACCGTCATCATGCCGGATACCATGAGCAAAGAACGCTACAAAAGGATCAAACAATATGGGGCCAAACTCGATTTGACCCCCGGAACCGAATCCGACGTCATCTTGACACTGGAAAAGACGCATGAACTTTGTAAAGATGAAAACAACGTCGCTTTGGCGCAGTTCGAACTAATGCCGAACTATCGTTTCCATCGGCATGTGACCGGTCAAAGCGCGATAGAAGCTATCAAGAACATCGGCAACGGGCGCATCGCCAGTTTCGTCTCGGCGCCCGGCAGTGCGGGAACCTTGGCCGCCGGCGATCACATCAAAAAGGTTTTTCCGGAAGCTAAAATTGTCGCACTCGAGCCGTATGAATGTTCGACCTTGATGGACGGCGGTAGAGGTCAACATCGCATCGAGGGTATCGGCGATAAGATGTGCACCCTGATACACAATGTCTTGAACACCGATTTCATCGCCCTCATAAAAGACGACGATGCCGTACGTGGTCTCAAGGTCCTAAGAGACGCCGGGGATACGCTTGAAACCTACGGCATCAAGAAAGAAACTCTGGCTTCCATGCGCGATTATTTCGGGGTATCGGGCATCTGTAATATCATCGGTGCCATCAAAATGGCAAAACATCTCAATTTGGGACCTGAGGATAATGTGATTACGGTCGCTACAGATGGTTTCGATCGCTATGACAGCGTCATCGAGGATCTGGAGACCAGGTATCTGGAAACGAGCACGACGGTCTTGAAGCGTTGGTTCAAGGATATTTTCCTAAAGGCGGATACCGATCATATCGCCGATACACGTACACCGGAAGCCAAAAACCGTCTATTCAAACAAAAAGAGAAAGACTGGCTTCCATTCGGATACAAACAATCGTATCTCAACCGGATGAAATCACCTGAATTCTGGGAAGAAGAATATCACAAGGTATTCCACTACAACGAAAAAATCAAAGCACTAAGAAAGAAGGTTGAAGCATGACATTCAAAACGATTCTAAAACAAGCCGAAAAATACGAGAAAGACATGACGAAGTTTCTCCGCGACATGGTGAGAATTCCCAGCGAAAGCTGCGAGGAAAAGGACGTCATCTTGAGAATCAAGGCAGAAATGGACCATGTCGGCTTCGATGAAGTCACCATCGATAAGATGGGGAACATCATCGGCAGGATCGGTTCAGGCAAGACACTCATCGCCATGGACGCACACATCGACACCGTCGGCATCGGTGAGAAAAAGAACTGGAAGTTCGATCCCTACGAGGGCTATGAGGACGAAACGCATATCGGCGGACGTGGCACATCCGATCAGGAAGGCGGGATGGCCGCCATGGTCTACGCCGGAAAAATCATCAAGGATCTGAAACTGGAAGATGATTATACCCTGCTCATCACCGGAACGGTGCAAGAAGAGGATTGTGACGGACTTTGTTGGCAATACATCATCGAAGAAAACAATGTCAGACCTGAGTTTGTCGTCATTACCGAACCGACATCCTGTAGGATCTATCGTGGCCAAAGAGGCCGCATGGAAATCAAGGTGTCAACCTCAGGAATCTCTTGTCACGGCAGTGCCCCCGAACGTGGCGATAACGCCATTTACAAGATGGCACCGATCCTGGAGGAGTTGAAAGCGCTCAACCACAAGCTGAAAGATGATGCTTTCCTTGGTAAAGGGACCTTGACCGTCAGTGAGATATTTTCACAATCGCCATCCCGCTGCGCCGTGGCCGATGGCTGCAGCATTTCCATCGACCGTCGGCTGACACACGGTGAAACACCCGAGTCCGCCATGGCTGAAATTCGAGCTCTGAAAAGTGTGGCATCTGTGGATGCGACAGTTGAAATGTATGATTACAAGCGTCCATCCTACACGGGCCTCGTGTATCCGACCAAAACGTTCTTCCCCTCCTGGGTCACCCCGGAGGACCATATCACGACACGCACCCTGGCCGATACGTATCAAAAACTCTTTGATGAAACGCCAATCATCGATAAATGGACCTTTTCCACCAATGGGGTTTCAATCATGGGACGTTACGATATCCCATGCATCGGCTTCGGGCCCGGACACGAAGTCGAGGCGCACGCGCCCAATGAAAAAACGGAAAAGGCGCACCTGGTGAAAGCCGCAGCGATGTATGCGGCCATCCCGGGCAATTATCTTGAAAACAAAAAGGAGAAAAACGCATGAAACCGAAATTCAAAGGTAAACACTTCATTACTCTGGAAGACTGGAAGAAAGACGAAATCGAAACTTTGCTGGATGTATCTCAAGATTTGAAACAGGCGTTTTTAACGAATAAGGATACGAATTTTCTGAAAAACAAAAGCGCCTTTTTGATGTTTTTCGAACAATCCACCCGTACGAGAAACTCCATGGAAGCCGGTCTGGCGCAACTGGGTGGTCACGCGAACTTCCTCGACACCGCAACCATGCAGATCTCACACGGTGAAACCGGTAAGGACACCGCAGTGATCCTGTCAAGCTACGGTCACGGCATCGCTTGTAGGAACTGTTTCTGGGAAGTCGGTAATAAGTTCATCAGCGAAATGGCCGCACACGCGAGCGTACCGGTGATGAATCTGCAATGCGACCTGTATCATCCGTTTCAGGGCCTGGCCGATCTGATGACCATCCGAGAAGTGAAAGGCAAAACCGATAATCTGAAAGTATCGATCATCTGGGCTTACGCGACCTCACACAAAAAACCGATCAGTGTTCCCTTGACTCAGAGCCTACTGTTTCCAAGATTCGGCATGGACGTTGTCCTGGCTCATCCCAAAGGCTATGAAATGCCCGATTGGGTCATTGAAAAAGCAAAGAAGAACGCAAAAGAGAACGGTGGTTCCTTTACAGTAACCAACGATATGGAAGCCGCCTATAAAGACGCCGACATTGTCATTCCGAAAAACTGGGGCTCCTGGGCGTCCAACACCTCCGATGATGTCATCGATGCCGTCTTGGAGGCGAACAGACACTGGAAGTGCACCGAAGCGATGATGGCATTAACGAACCCGGATTGCAACTACATGCACGCTCTACCGGCCGACAGAGGTAACGAAGTCGAGGATAGCGTCATCGACGGGCCGCAATCGATTGTCTATCAGGAAGCCGAAAACCGGCTGCACACGGCCAAAGCCGTCATGGCCATGACCATGGGAAATAAATAAAATAAAGGTACGGCGTTTTATTTGCCGTACCTTTTGTCTTAATATAACTGTTTGTCTTTTTCTTTGTACTCTTCGAACAATCTCAAACACGCATCGCGGTCCTTTTCTTCGATGCTTAAGATGGCTGGATCATCGCAACCGTCTTTGATGAAAGAATAGATGAAATCGTCCCGAAAACCGATGGCAGCCGCATCTTCCTTATGGCACCCATAGTAAACCGTTTTGATGTTGGCCCAGATGATCGCGCCCAGACACATCGGGCAGGGATAGGCGGTCGTATAAAGCACACAACCGGATAAATCGTGTGTCTGTTTCTTCTTGCTTGCGATTCTGATCGCGTTGATCTCCGCGTGCGCCGTCGCATCGTGGTCGCCAAGGACCGAATTCGACGCCACACTCAACACCGTGCCGTTCGCATCGATGATGGCCGCTCCAAAAGGGCCGCCAACATCTTGATTCATGGTCTTTCGCGCTTGTTCAATTGCCTTTTTCATGATGGAATCATCTTTGATGTCGCTTATCAAAAGGATCACCCCGATTCTATATGGTCATATTATACCTTTTTTTGCTTTTAAGCGCAACATTGTGCGCTTTCATAAGAAAAAAACCTGTTGACCATAGTTTTAACAATGATATAATTGTGGTGGTGATTATATGAAAAACGTGCTCGCTTTTGTGCATGATGTGATTATCGCAGAAGTACCCAAAGACAAGATTGGGATAGACGCTACGCTTGGAAACGGGCATGATACCTTGTTTCTCTCACGACATCTCAAGACGGTGTTTGCGTTCGATATCCAAGCTGACGCCATCGAAACCGCCAAGCGGAACCGCCATCTTGAGAACCGTGATAATGTACGACTGATTCGCGACTCCCACGTTAACATGGCTGTCTACGTCGCTGCGAACATCGGTGTGATCATGTTTAATTTCGGCTATCTGCCGGGTGGGGACAAAACCATCACCACAAGCGCGGATACTTCGCTCGAAGCGGTACAAGTTGCCTTGGAAGTGGTGGATGATGACGGCTTAGTGACCTTGGTGTTTTATCCGGGACACCCTGAAGGAAAACGAGAAGTAACAATGCTGCTTCCCTATCTTGAAAACCTTGATTCCAAAACCTATAGTGTTATGAAATATCATACTGTCAACCGTGAAAGTGCGCCTTTCGCGGTGATTATAAAAAAACATGGAGGATGAACATGAAAGAAAGAATCGTTTCTGCAATGCCCTTGATTAGTCTGTTGTTGTTTTTGTTCAGTGGTTTCGTACTTGAAGACTGGCTGCTCGGTCTCACTTTTTTCCTTTTGATACCGTTATCGGTGGTTCTATTTTCGAAAAACATCACAAAACGTCTGAATCAGCTGATGCCTTTGATCGCATTGATGCTGTTTCTGTGGCTCGCTTTAGGGTTCGATGCAGCTCATCCGGGCTGGGTTGTCTTCTTCCTTATCCCGCTATCCGACACAATTTTCAATGGTAAACTGGATGGTCGTAAGTTCATTACATTCGCAATTACGATACTCTACATCCTGCTTGGCATCTTCCTTGATGATTTTTGGCATCCGGGCTGGCTCGTTTTCCTGTTGATTCCCATTATCAATACACTTTTCTTTCCCCAAAAGACCATTTCGTTTGTGCACAAGGGTCGAACCTTTTTCAACGATAGTTTCAAACATGAAAACAGCGATGTCTTCGAAGAGGACGAATTGAAGTAAGCATATCATCGATATGCTTATTTTCTGTCTTGTCACCGGATAGATGATACAATGTCACTGAGGTGATATCCGTGAGTAAACCTTCCAAAAACGAACTTAAGAAAAAGCTGACACCCCTGCAATTCCATGTTACACAGGAAAACGGGACAGAAGCGCCTTTTGAAAATGCCTACTATAACAATAAAAAACCGGGTATCTATGTCGATATCGTCAGTGGCGAGGTATTGTTCACGACAAACGAGCAGTACGATGCGCACTGCGGTTGGCCAGCGTTCACCAAACCAATCAAGCCTCTGGATGAGCGTTTCGACACCACTCATGGTATGCGCCGTACCGAGGTGCGCAGTCCTGAAGGTGCTTCCCATCTGGGTCATGTTTTTGCTGATGGCCCCACCACAGCCGGCGGTCTACGCTATTGTATCAATTCCGCAGCTTTGCGGTTCATTCCGGTCGAAGAACTGAAAGACGAAGGTTATGAATCTTACCTGAAGTATTTTGACAAGCGATCATGATTGTAGCCGCTGAAGTTATGTTATCATAGTAATGGAAAACATCACACGGAGGGGTCAGCCATGTTGCGTGTCATCGAACATATAGCCGAAAAAGAACAGATCACCAATCGGATTCTAAGAGACCTTCCCGAATGGTTTGGCATCGAAAGTGCAATCGAACAGTATGTCAATACCGTTGGTCCGATGCATATGATTGTATATGAAGCGGACGGGGGTGTCGTTGGTTTTTCTGTGTTGAAAACTCATAACGAGCACGCCGGAGAAATCTATGTGACCGGTGTGCTTAAACCGTATCACAGGCGTGGCATCGGTAGAAAACTCATCAATGGCCATATCGATGAAGCCAAGAAGCGCAACCTTAAATTTTTACAGGTTAAAACCCTTTCGGAAAAACGTGATGATGAAGCCTATCGGAAAACACGTGCTTTTTATGCGGCCATGGGTTTCTATCCGCTTGAGGTCTTTGAAACACTTTGGGATGAAGCGAATCCTTGTCTAATCAGCGTCATGTGGTTGGGAGGTTAGAACATGAAAATCATCATTGCACCATCGAAAACCATGATCGAAACTGGATCACCCGGAACAACAAGTCCTTTGTTTCCGGATAAATCGCAAGCGTTGCTCGACCATCTGAAACAGTTCGATAAAAATGATCTGGCGGCGTTCTTTTCGGTCAATGAAACCATCGCTTCTGAAAATTATTCGAGATTTCAAAATTTCGACGCGCGACATAAAGCCATGGACGCCTATACGGGGTTTCAGTTCAAACATCTCGATGCACCATCCTTGGATGCTGCGTCGAGAAACTATCTTGAAAAACATCTATACATCATGAGCGGTCTTTACGGCATTGTCAGACCAACCGATACCATCGGTCTTTACCGTTTGCCCATGGGATTGAAACTTGACGGCATGTTCCTCAAGGACCATTGGAAACCATTATTAACCCCCTATTTAAAAGGGGAAACCATCATCAATCTTGCCTCAAAGGAATATAGCGATGCGATAGACAGTGACCTAGTGCAAATCATTACCGTCGTGTTCAAGCTGGATGATCAGGGAAAACTGAAGAGTCCGGCGATGGAAAACAAGAAGATGCGCGGCAAGATGGTACGGTTCATGGCGGAAAACAAAATAGAGAAACCGGAGAACCTGACCAGCTTCACCGTCGATAACTATCGATTTGATCCGCACTTATCCACGGATGACACATATGTATACATAAAGAAAGTGTAGGTGTGAACGATGCGTGAGTTTCAAATCGCTCTGGTCGTCTTTGCGGCCTTCTTATCTTTTGTTCCGGTAGTTGAACTGTACCGGCAACGAAGAAAACATCGTTTCAAGTATCTAAGCGTCTTCATGACGCTGGTTTTCGCTTGGTCGCTCAATATGATTCTCAAATATGTCATCGAAAACCTTTTAATTGCCTATTATATCCATTTGACCTTGTTCCCGATTATATTTCTGCTGTCGTATTTTCTCATGCGGACCATACACGCCTATATCTACAGGGAAATTCCGACGTTTATCTTGCGTGTTTTCCCTGTCTTGTTTTTGCTTCATCTCGGGGTCACCGTGACAAACGACCTGCATCAGTGGATGCTTCCCTTCACCTCGACAACGGTCCCAGACCAAACCACCCTTTTCGACGTACATCTGGCACCGGCTTTCATTGTTCATACGCTACTAAGCTACACGATAGTTCTTTATAGCGTCGCCAGGTTTTTGTTGTATTATGGGACCATTCCTTTCAAGAAACATTACCGTAAACCTTTCCTCTTTTTCGTGATTTCCATCATCGTCGCTCTGGTTCTTAATTTTCTCCACATAAACGTCTATGCTTTGTATGTCGACCCGACTTATTTCACCGTGGTCCTTTTCTCCTATGGCTTGTATTATTTCATGTACAAAAGCGACTTTTACTTCGCGCTCTTGCAAGAAGGCAGAAGAACGATTCTCGATGGCATGCGTGAAGACTACGTCCTAACCACAGAAAACGGCCAGATCATCGAGGTTTCCTCCAATTTATCAAAACAATACAATCTAAATGAAACCCGCTATATCCACGAACTGATCACCGAAATGGAAAAGCACGCCATTTTGTATGATTCCATCGACGATGTGAGCGACAAAAGCGATGACAGACCTTATTACTACACAAAGAAAAACAAGTTTGAGCTGAAGGAGTTCAACATCGTCGGCTATCTATATCTGTTTTATAACGAAACCAAGTTCGTCCGTCTGTTCCATCAATTGGAGGAAGCCCAAAGTCACGATATCATGACCGGTCTTTACAATCGTAACTTTTTGGAAAACAACTATGCTTACTTTGACAAAACATACCCGCATTACGGGTTGTTGCTGGCTGATATCAACGGATTGAAATTGTTCAACGACAATTTCGGACACCGGAGTGGCGATGATCTGATCAAACGTTTCGTGGCCAAACTTAACCTTTTTGAAAAGGAAGACGTCGTCACGGCTCGATCCGGCGGCGATGAATTCGTCGTCCTGGTCAAACACGCATCCAAGGAAAAACTCGAAAAGATGCGTAATAACTTGATACAGGCGTGTCAACACAAGAACCCGCTTAAGGAAATCAGCATCTCCGTGGGCACCGCATTACGAAAATCCAAAGACGAACCGTTCGAGTCCGTGTTCAAACGTGCCGATCGCGATCTTTATATCATGAAAGAAGCCACGACGCAGGACTACCAGGAAAGACTCAAGAAGAAGATAAAAGAAAAGACCAGATCAAGTAGTTGAACATGATCTGGTCTTTTTTCTTATAGATCGAAACAGGATCCGCCGATGAACTCTCTCAGAAGCGAATTGTTCGGTACATGCGCATCATCGATATCCTTGAAATACTTGAGGAATTTGATGAGCCGGTTCGCGGTGATGAAGTGCTCACTGTCACGCGGAATTTCCATCAAGGTACTAAGCGCGTGTTTCTTCATGACGCATAGTTCGTAGGCGTGACCGCTGTTGAAGACATAATCCGCCTCTTCCTGATGCGGATAGATCCAACGAAATTCGCCACGGCGTACCGATGGCCACATCCCGATGGTTTTCGAAGCCGGTGCGTTGCGGAATTTCTTATCACGGACGATGCGACGCAACAACCGTAGGTTCGTGATGCTGATCGGGTTATGAAGATCGATGTTGATCTGAACCTGGGGCGAGATGAATATCTTGAACTTCTGGTGTTGGGGAATCAGAGCCGTCAGTTGTTCGTTCAAGGCGTGAATGCCTTCGATGATAATCGGATTGTCTTCGGTGATCTTCAATTTCTTGTATCCGCTGCGGGTCTTGGTCATGAAATCGAACGTCGGTATATCAACTTCCTTGCCTTGTATCAAATCGAGCATGTTGCGATTGAACAAGTCGATATCAAGCGTGTTGATGTGTTCCAGATCGATTTCACCAGCTTCATTCGGTTCGATCTTGTCACGGTCAAGATAGTAATCATCCAAGGAAATCATGACCGGTTTCAAACCACGGGTCATCAGTTCGACCCTCAAACGGGTTGAAAACGTGGTTTTTCCGCTGGAGGACGGGCCGGCGATGGCAATTAGCCGGATGTCATCACTGTTGTTTTGTACGATCTGGCCGATTTCCGAAAGCATCTGGTTGTGCTTGGATTCGTTCATCTGCACGAACTCGGCGACGCTGTCACTTTCGGCGTGGCGGTTCATGCGTGCGATCGTCTCGGCATCGATGCGCTCGGTCCAGCGATTTGCCTGTCTTAGAACTCTGCTGTAGATGGGGTCGTCTTCAAAAGGTGGAATGTTGCCGCCTTTTTCAGCTCGTGGGTATTGAATGAGGAAACCCGGCGGGTATTGACGAAGTTTATAATCCTTCAGATAACCGCACGAAGGAACCATCAACGCATACATATAGTTGATATAGCTTCCACTTTTATAGAAGTGGACCGTATCTTCCGGTCGGTAGCGGATAATTTCGATTTTGTCATCATAACCATGTTTTTCATAAAAAGAAATGGCTTCATCCTTGGTCATTTCCATTCTTTCAATCGGCAGATCCTCAGCAATCAGCCGTTGCATCTCCTGATCGAGGTTATCCAGGATCGCCTGCATATCGGCTTGCGTGTCCAGATTGAGAATATGACAGAAGATGCTACGGGAAATGCTATGATTGAACTTGAATTTGAAATCGGGATAGATGTTCTTGAAGGCTTTTGCCATCAGAAATCGGAGTGAGGCTTCATAGGCGAAGATGGCTTCAGCGTGGGTGGTATCGAGAAATTTGACTTCTGCGTCGTAGTCGATGATATAATGTAGTTCCCGAAGTCGGTTGTTTACCAGCGCGATGAAGTAGCGTTTTTCCGGATCGTCGATGAGATCGAGCAGTCTAATTCTTTTATCAAAGGTTTTCTTATGACCATCAATAGTCAATGTGAACATAGAAAAACTCCTTTCGTTTCCAGGATTGGTGGTAACATCATATTATATCACCACAAAACGATAATTCAATAACAAAGTGGTGTTTTATGAGCAGTTTGATATAATGGAACAAAGGATGTGCATAATATGGCATGGTATAAAGTTTGTCATCTTTCTACATTGGTAAAGAAAGGAAAACTGCGGGTCGTTATAAAAGACGAACCATTGCTGGTTGTCTCCTCTAATGACAAGCCCTATGTTCTCAACGACAGATGTCCCCATATGCGCGCTTCCCTTTACAAGGGCACTTTGGATCAGGATCATATCATCTGCGCCGCCCATGGAGCTAAAATCAATGTGACAAACGGTGAAATCGCTCAAAAAGCGAAACTTTTATTTGTTAAAATACCGACAAAACGAGCCAGAACCTATGAAACGAAAGTAGAAGCGGACGCGGTTCTTGTCAATTTGTGAAAATTTCCCCTTTTCAAGTCAAATGTTTCATGTTAAAATGGTTTAGGTTGTTTGTAGGCCGCTATAGCTCCAACCGGTAGAGCAATTCCATGGTAAGGAAGAGGTTGCTGGTTCAAATCCAGCTAGCGGCACCATTTTGATTATACCGGCTTGTCTAGGCAAGCCTTTTTTATTCCCTTGAAGGAGTGAATATAAATGCTTAAATACTATGTGTTGCTCAAGAAGGCTTTGTTTGTGATATCCTTGGTCCTGCTGATTATTTTAGCGGTCATGGTGTTTGGTTGATGCAAAAAACGATCCTGATAACCGGTGTCACCAGCGGTATCGGCAAGGCGCTTTTCGAACATCTCCAGCATCAGGGCCATTTTGTCATCGGCATCGGACGAAACGCAGCGAAACTGAAACTGTTGGCACATAAAAGTGAAACACCCGAACAGCATTTGCTGTTGACATGTGATTTGGCATCCTTTTCCGCGATCGAAAAGACGATTGAAACCGTGAAACAGCAGTTCAAAGACGGTCTGGATGTCCTCATTAACAATGCCGCCGTGGTCCCGAAAAACAAAAAGTTGACTGAAGACGGATTCGAAATGCAGTATCAAGTAAATCATCTGGCTGTGGCGAAACTCAGTTTCGGTCTGCTGTCACTGATTCGAAAAAAACAAGGCCGCATTATCATTACCTCCAGCAACGCTCACAAGCGTGCGAAGTTCGATGTAGACGACCTTGAAGCTACCGGGAAATATCATCCGCTACGCAGCTACATGCGCACGAAACTGTATAACATCATGTTTGCCATGAGCTTGCGCGAAAAGGAGAATGTTCCGGTTTACGCCGTGCATCCGGGTCTTGTGAAGACTGAAATCGGCACCAAGGATACCTCGAAACTATATGCCGCCATCTGGCGTTTGTTCACCAGTAGAGGCATCCGTCCGGAGAAAGCCGTTTCTACATATACCTATCTTGTCGAGGCAGCGCATCCCGAAGCGTTATATTATTACCGTTCGAAACCGGAAAAATACCTTGCCGTCATTGATGATGCCGCAGCAAGACAGTTGTTGTGGCGCGAAACGTTGAAGGCAATCCATAAAGACAAACAAAGTCCCGAGCTTATCTAAAAGCCGCGGGACTTTTCGTTACATATCGAAGGATTCCTTGAACCGTTTGATGCATGCTTTGACTGCATGGGCATCCGGTTGTTCCAAAACATCTTCAGCAAACGTTTTCAGGGCGTCCATGGGAATTTTGCTCAAGGCTCTTCTGATTTCAAGAATGCTCGACGGATTCATGGAAAGCTCGTCAATATCAAGACCAACCAGTATCAAAGCCGTATCGAGATTGCTTGCCATCTCCCCGCAGACACCGATCTCGGTGTCTGTGGCCTTCGCGGCCTTGATTGTGGTGTCGATCAACCGCAACAATGTCGGGTCGAAAGGCTCATAGAGATAGCTGACGGCGCTGTTCATCCGGTCGGCCGCAAAAAGATACTGGATCAGATCGTTGGTCCCGATCGAGAAGAAGTCCACTTCCCTACCGAGCTGTTCGGCGTTGAGTGCCGCAGCCGGTATTTCGATCATGATACCGAAATGGACGGTTTTCTGGTAGGTTTCATTCTGTTCAGCCAAGGCATCCATGACTTCTGAAACAATGTTCTTCGCACGAATCAGCTCATCGCGGGTCGCAACCATCGGAAACATGATACGAAGATCATTTTGGTCCGTTGCGGCTTTCAACAAGGCACGAATCTGTGTTTTGAACATCTCGATTTCTTCAAAACATAGACGGATGGCTCTTTTGCCGAGGAACGGATTGTCTTCCTTGTCCTGATCGAGATAGGGTAGCGCCTTATCCCCACCGATATCCAGGGTGCGGACGATGACTGGCTGGATGGCGGAGAAAACCTTTTTGTAGCTTTCTATCTGTTCGGTCTCACTCGGCATCTTGTCACTGTCCATGAACAAAAACTCGGTACGGAACAGGCCGATGCCTTCGGCACCGTTTTCATCAAGGACATCGGTTTCCCTATCCGAACCTATATTCGCAAAAAGCGGAATATGGACTCCGTCCTTGGTTTTGGTCTTTATGTGTTGATATTCTTTCAGAATTTCCAGATGTCTTTCGTCTGCTTTGATGGCTGTCTGCGCTTTTTCAATCGTAGCATCATCCGGATCAAGATGAATCTTGTTGTCGGTCGCATCCAGATAGACAAGCATATCATCTTCAACCTGGTTCAAGGCGTTCTTGACGCCGACGATGGCAGGAATGTTGTATGCCCGAGCCATAATCGCGGTGTGTGATGTCATGCCCCCGGTTTCGGTCACAAAGCCTTTGATATGACTGAAATCGAAATTCGCCGTGTCACTGGGTGTCAGATCGGTCGCAAATACAATGGTGTCGGTATCAACCATGCTCATATCCTTGATCGGTTCACCCAATAGATGGGATAGCACCCGATGTTGAATGTCTTTGACATCCGCGGCCCGGGCTTGAAAATACTCATCTTCCATGCCCTCGAAAATCTCGATGAACTGATCGGTAACGGTCTTGTAGGCTAACTGGGCGCTTTTTTTATCCTCGATCATGGCGATGACCTGGTTTCTGATTTCGACATCATTGACCATTTCGATGTGCGCTTCGAAGATGTCCGCATGATCCTCGTCCAGTTTTTCCAGGGTCCTATCTCGTAAAGCCCGAAGTTCTTCACTGCTTTTTGCCAAGGCATCCTTGAATGCTTTCAAGCACTGTTTGGGATCCTCACAGGTCTCTTTCTTGATATGAAGCTCTTTTTTCTCGAATTTGAACACCTTGCCGAGTGCCCTTCCTTTAGAAGCCGTTTTTCCCGTAAGCATCTTATTCATCTCCTTTTTTATTATCATATCAATTGTATCATTAATCGAGAGAAAACGAAATACCAAGACTTTTGTGCAACATATGGATTTGATGCCTGCATATGGGTTATAATGAAGACGGTGATTT
>SLJL01000088.1 GCA_007135105.1 Candidatus Izemoplasma sp. | reverse complement strand
TCTGCAAGCGCTAAGTTGAATTCGGTGTTGGCCTCGTCGATGGCGATCAGGGCTTCGGTTTTCGTGGTTTCGATCTGTTTTAGGAAAGACGCGATTCGATCGACACCGTTATGTTTGAAATCGGTGAATTTCTTGGTGTAGGTTTCGATGAGCTCGGTTCTTTTTTCCTCTTCGGGGGTCAATTGTTCCTTGTGTTCGATGCGTTTTTCCTTGAGGTCGCTGTTGTGTTTTTTCTTGAGCTGCTTCATCTGTTTTTCATACTGGTGGGTATTGGAGGTATCACCGATTTTCGCGGCTTCCTTCTTATAGTTTTCGAGTTTGGCCAGTTGTGCCTTGAAGGCGTCTTCGAGGGATTTGAGTTCTTTTTTCTGTTCGGCTTTCAAATCGGCAATCTCTGCGTCGATCGGTTTTTTCTCTTTCTCGAAAGCTTCCTTGAGTGCCTTCAGTCCGTCTTTCAACGAAGCGAGATAAGCCTTTTTCTCCTGATGGATTTTCGTGATCGTTTTTTCTTTGTCCGTTTCGATTTTCGTGTGGACGTTGTCGAACTGTTTGCTTGCTTCGGTTTCGATCTTGTTGTTCTCTTCGTATTTCTTGTTGGTATCGGCAAGCAGTTCCTCCATCTGGTTGTTGTGGGCTTTGATGGCTTCTTCTTGTTTCTTGTCCGCCGCTTTTTCCTGTTCGGTCAAAAACTGGGTGGCTTCCTTGACGGCGTGATCGAAGGTGGCTTTTACCTTCTGACGTTTCAGTTTGTTCAGTTCCTGCTTGTTGATGAGGGATTCCTCGATTTGGGCCTGATTATCCTGATGGGCCTGTTTCTGGTAGCTTTTTTCGGTGGCGAGATTCTCAAGATGCTCATTCAATACGGTCTTGACCTGTTCTTTCAAGTGCTTATAGTGTTTGTCCAGTTTTGACAGGTTCTTGCTGTGCATGGCTAAAGAAGCCTCGAGTGATTGATCGATGGCTTGCTGGTTCGTATCGAATTGTTTTTCCTTTCCCTTCCAAAGTGAATCGGTGCTGAACTTCTGCTCGATGACTTCGAGATACCTTTTTTCAAGCAGTGCTTTGATTCGTTCTTCTTTGGTCATGTTCATTCCCCCTTATCCCTATTTTAGCATTTTTTCGCTTAAATCCATGGGTAATTTGCCTATTTAATTAAAAAAAGTGGCGTTTTCACGACCACTTAGGTGTTGGCGTTGATGATTTTGTCGATGAACCGCATCCCGCCACCGACTTTTATATCGGCGATCTTATTTTTTTCCAGGGTGAGTTTTGCGTAGATTCGGGAAGGTTTCATCAAGGCACTGCCCTGTTCGAATACGAAATCGGTCTGCGATTTCAATTTGAGGGTATGAAGATAATAGGCAAGTGCGCCCGAAGCCGTGCCAGTGGCACTCTCTTCGGGGATACCGAGAACCGGCAGGAAATTTCTGCCCTGGGTGGTCGCAGCGGGATCATCCGTATCGAAGGTGAAGAGGTACATGCCGGAAGCGTCGTATTTCTCGCAGAGTTTTTGTACGGCGAGCGGATCCAGGTTGAGGGTGTTCAAGCTATCCTTGTCCTTGATCTCCACAAATATTTCTTCGATACCGGTGCTGACGATTTTTACCGGTGCTTCACCAAGGGTACTGTGTTTGAGTTTCAGACTATCTATCAGTTCTTGTTTATCCGGGCCTTCCTGCATCATCGGACTTGCCATCTGCATGAACACGGCGTCTGATTCGATGAAGACATTGAGGATGCCGGCTGCGGTCTTGATGGTGAGTTCTTGTTTGTCAAGCAGATCCAGATTGCGCATGAGATTGAAAGTGGCGATGGTCGCATGGCCACATAGCGGGACTTCCAAAAGCGGTGAGAAGTAACGCAGATGATAGTCGGCTTCCTTTGAGGGGAAGACGAAGGCGGTTTCCGAGAACCCGACTTTTTTTGCAATCGACTGCATGGTTTTATCATCAAGGTTTTCGGTGTTCAAGACGACACCGGCTTCGTTGCCGCCACGATTCTGGTGAGAAAAGGCGCTGACACGGTAGATCAAACGTTCCATAGCTGGCCTCCTTTTTCAAGGTATCGTCATTATACATGAATTTTTACGCCCATGCAAATATTTTTCCTTACCCGAAATCGATTGTGCTATAATGGGAAATGAGGTGAATGCGATGTCTTTGAGACAGTTTTGTAATGAATATCCCGTTTTGCACGTTTCGTTGTCCTTGTTCGTGGCATCGCTTTTACACTGGCTTTTTGCGATTGACGGTGTGCACGGTCCTGTGTTCGTCTTAGCTACGGGACTGGGATTTTACTTCATTCTACGGTACGGGATTAGAATGCTTTCTCCGATTGCAGGGGGCTTTTTATCCGGGTTCATGCTGCAAAGGCTCATCATCGGTCATGAAACGCTGCCGCAGATCTTCATCCTGAGTCTCACCCAGACGCTTGTGCTGATCACCACGCTTTATCTGGGGTATTATCTGATCGCAAAATTTCACCTGCGTAACAACAAATCTTTGATTACCGTCTTGGGTTTGTTTTTGCCCATCGCGTTTTTCATCAGTCTCTATGGCGGTTTTTTCAACGCGTTTTTCTATGCGGCCGTTCATGGAGATTTTTCGGTGTTTCTGTCCTATTTTCTTTTGAACACGTTGGGCAAGTTCTCCAGTCTTGGACTGATGGTTCCCTTTTTATACATGAGCCATCATGATAAGAGCCTGCAATCCATCTTTCGCTGGCGATACAGGCAATTGCTGTTCTTCGGGTATGTCACTGTTTTTTCTGGCTTCGCCTACTGGATCATGCAAGGCGCGCTTGGTTTCAACTACCAAAGACATCTTTATCTGACGCTCATCTTTTTCATTGTCGGATCGTTCTTCCTGACCTATCGCTGGTTGTTGGGACAGGTGCTTTTGCTTTTGTTGCTCTTTCGGATTGTGATCTATCCCGCAGGGATTGCCGGTTTGTTCGACCATATGGCCGAAGTGAGCATGTTTTTCCTTTATGTCTATATCACGGCTTTCATCGCGATGCTTCTGAAGCGATATCTCGCGGTCAGGTTCGATCAGAACAGGAAATTGAAGGGAACCAACGCCGCACTGGACCGGACGCTTGATTACATCAACAGGTTCCTTAAGCTTTCCAAGGACATTCTCATCGACAGCAAACATTACGAGGTCTATGCGAAAGAGACTTTCGACATCGTCTCATCCATGGTCCCTTCGGCGAAAGCCGTCTTCGGATATTTCGATGTCAAGGGAAACCTGGAGATGGGGTATGCGCTCAAATATCCGATCAAGCGGATACCGCTTTTTTATGAGTTGCATGATTCCCGGTTGCTGCGGCAAGATGACTTTTACTTTATTCATGATATCGAACACGAACTCACCAGACGTTACAAGACCGCCATGGAAGATGAGAAGATCGCGTTCAAATCCCACGCACGGCTGTATCTTGTCTACCGGTTCGAACCCGAAAGACTCTTCATAATCGGCATCGATTTCGACACACGTGCCAGACAGATTCATGATGGTGATATCAAACGTCTTGAAAAATTCACCGAACTGCTCAACAAGCTTTTCTTGAAACAGAACCTGACCAAGCAAGGGCTTTTGCTTAAGGATGATATCATCCTCTCGTTCGTCAGGACACTGGATTTCTACGACCACTATACCAAAGGACACAGCGAGGAAGTCGCCTATCTGGCCAAAAATCTGGCCATGGCCTTCAAGCTCGATGAAGCGGCCTTGAACAAAATCTACTGGGGCGGCTTGCTACATGATATCGGCAAACTCGGCGTCGATTACAACATCTTGAACAAACCAGGGCGACTGAACGCCTCTGAGTATGAACATATCAAAACCCACGTCACCCACAGCTATGAGCTTCTCAAGGTATCCGACGCCTTGAAGGACATCGCTGAAATCGTGTATGACCACCACGAGTGGTACGATGGCAGCGGTTATCCCAAAGGTGCTTCGGGCAAGACCATCTCGCTCGGTGGCCGAATTCTCGCTGTGGCGGACGCTGTGGCGACCATGTCGGATGATCGTCCCTACCGCTCGCGGTTGAACGATCAGGTGATCATCAAGGAACTGAACCGTTATAGCGGATCTCAGTTCGACCCGCAAGTCACCACCCGCATGATTCGTCTGATTAAAAACGGCATTCTCGATCGTCTGAAAAAGGCATAAAAAAACACTACCGCGGTAGTGTTTTTTCGTTTTCAAGTCTTGATATAGAAACTCAGTACCCGGTGGAAGACCGTGGCCGAACCGAACAGATAAGGTAAGATCAAAAAGATGAGCGTGATGGGCGAATAAAGGAAACTCGCAAGCACCATCACCCCGATCATGAACACCAGCAAAAGCGAACTGAAAGCGTGGAGATTGGCCAACAGAAAGGCGGTCTTGATGTGGATGAAGATGTTGTTGGCCTTGAACAAAGCCAGGATAGGGAAGGTGTAGAGCGTGACGATCAAGGCTTCAAAACCGATGAAGTACACCAGGACATACTGCCAGGTGCTAGTGGCCAGGGTATAAAGGTAGTAGATGAGTGCGAAGAGGGCCACCGCCAAGATGAAAACGAGGATGCCGTCCTTCAAGGTGTGTTTGATGCTTCTAAAGTACTGATGGACAGGTTTTTGTGGTATCCGGTCGGTATGGTTGACATGGAACATGATCTTGTAGAAGGCGGCGGTCGCGGGACCGATCAAGAGCCCGAGTGACAAGATACCGAGCAAAAACCACAACACGGTCAGTTTGGCGGCCAACCAGGTTTTACTGCCGAGCGTATTTTCAGTTGGCTGCATCCACGTCATCCCTTTCGTAAACGGCTTGTCCCTTGATGAAGGTCTTGAGGACCTTCGCCTCGAGACAGGTATTGGGATTGGCGGGATCGAAGGCCGCCACCACGATGAAGTCGGCCTGGTGGTTGCGTCTGATCTGGCCGAGGTCGTGCTCGCGGTGGAAGAATTTGGCAGGTTCGCTCGTATAGGCTTCGATGGCTTTTTTCATCGGAATGGCCTCTTCTTCCAGGAATGCGGGATGATCCGGATGTTTGATCGATTTTCGTGTTGTGGCCACATAGAGGTTCTCAAAAGGATTGACACCTTCGATGGGCGCATCGGTGCTGATGGTGGTCAACACGCCCGCTTTGATCATCGAACCGAATAGATAGGTTTCCCGGGCCCGTTCACCCAAGGCCGCGCGAATGACCGGGATGTCCGAATTCAGGAAAATCGGTTGGGTCTGTGCGCCGAGACCGGCGCTTTTCATCCGGCGGATCTGGTCATGGTCGGCCAGTTGGGCATGGATGATGGCATCACGGTGGTTGTGGTTGGTGGGTTTCAGTTCTTCTTTGATTGCGATCAGGGTATCGATCGTCTGATCGCCGATGGCGTGGATCGCGAAGTCCATGTTCACTTTTCTGGCGGTCTCGATACGTTTTTTGAGCGCCGCTTTATCGAAGATCTCGATGCCGCGGTTGCCAGGATCGTCGTGATAGTCCTGACGCATGTAGGCACTTCTACCACCCAGGGAACCGTCGGCGAGAATTTTCAGTGGCCCCAGTTGATAAGAACCATAACGCTTGTGAGGATGCTTGGTGTTGACAAAAGCTTCCAGATCCTTGATGTCGGGCAGGTTGACCTGTTCAAGAACGTTCAATTTGAGCTTGTCGTTCTTCGCAAGATCGATGAAGGCATCGAGCACGCGCGTAAAGGGCAAGGTTTTGAAGATGTAGAAATCATCGCTGCCGACCGCGGTGATCCCGTGTTTGAGCAGATGGGCTTGCGCTCTGAGGATATGGGCTTTGATGATATCCTGGGTCGGGTTATCGATCAGATTGAGGATATGAGCCATGGCGTCTTCCTTGAAGATGCCTTTTTCAAGGTCGTAGCTGGCTTGCGGTGCCTTGATTTCAGCTTTCTGGTTGGCAGCGTCGATCGCGACGTCATTGGCGAAAAGGACATGGCCGCAAGCACGGTAGATGATCACCGGTTTTACTGCACTGATGGCGTTCAGATCCTTTTTATCGAGCAGTCGTTTTTCTTGCATGCTTTCCTCATGGAAACCTCTGCCGAGAATCATCGCATCGGTTTTTTCGCGTCCCGCTGCAATCAAGGCTTCGATCGAGGACACACTGGCTGCGTCCAGAAGTGACATCTGCCAGCCGAGACCGAGCAGATGCATGTGGGAATCGTTGAAGCCCGGCAGGACGGTTCTGTGTTTCAGATCGACGATGGTGTCGATCGCTTTTTTCAGAATCGTCGCTTTGGTGCCGACATGGGTAAACACATCGTTTTCGACGATGAAGGCGTCGTGGTTTTTATAGGGGATGTTGGCGTTGATGTAGGCTGTTTTCATGGAATCACCTTTCTTTTCTGTTATAGCCATTATAGCACATGTAACGAAAAGAAACCGCGTTTGCGGTTTCTATTTTGTGGCTTCGATCATCAGTTTGATCATCTTGTCGCTCATGTCTTTGGGATCGTCGATCGGATAGCCTTCGATGAGCAGTGCTTGGTGGTAAAGCAAGCTCGCGTAGTCATCGATTTTCTTCGGGGTCTTCTCATGTACGGTGTTCAAGGCTTTGAACAGGTCATGGTCCGGATTGATCTCGAGGATTTTCTCGGCTTTGAGCCCACCCTGGTCGGGCATCTTGCTCAGGACTTTCTCCATCTCGAGGCTCAAACCTTCACCACTAACAAGACAGACGGGCGAATCTTTCAGGCGTCCGGAAAGCTTGACGTCCTTGACTTTGTCCTTGAGCGATTGCTTGATCGCTTTTAAAAGTTTGCTGTGGTCTTTTTCTTTTGACTCGAGGTCCTTTTTCTTATTGTCGTCCATCAAGTCGGTTTCGCCTTGTTGGACGGATTTGAACGGTTTATCATCATAGCTGTTCAGGATCTGCACCATGAACTCATCGACGTCGTCGGTGAAGAAGAGCACTTCGTAGTCTTTTTCTTTCAAGACATCCATTTGCGGACGGTTCAGAATCTGCGTCTTGGTCTGACCGGTCGCGTAGTAGATGTTCTTCTGGTCTTCCTTCATCCGATTCACGTATTCCTTCAAGGTGATGTAGTCATCGCTTTTCGAGGTCTTGAACAAGATGAGGTCCTGTAGTTTTTCCTTGTTGGCGCCGAAGTTGTCGTAGACGCCGTATTTGAGGATGGTACCGTAGGCATCATAGAAGGTGAGATATTTCTCACGGTCGTTTTCCAGCATCTTCTCAAGTTCGTTTTTCACCTTTTTTTCCAGATGGGAAGCGATTTTTTTCAGCTGGCGGTTGTGTTGCAGCATCTCCCGGGAGATGTTCAGGGAAAGGTCGGCCGAATCGACCAGCCCTTTTAGAAACTTGAAGTGTTCGGGTACAAGGTCTTTGTTCTTGTCTTGAATGAAGACGCTTTTGGAATAAAGCTGCAAACCTTTTTCGTAGTTTTCGGTGTAGAAATCATAGGGCGCCTTTTTCGGGATGAACAATAGGGCGGTGTAGGTTGTCATGCCCTCGACATCGATGTGGATCGTATGGAGCGGTTCATCGAAATCGCCATATTGGCGTTTGTAGAAATCGTTCAGTTCCTCTGTCGTGATATCGTTTTTCGCTTTTTTCCATAAGGGTTTCATGGAGTTGAGGGTTTCGATTTCGGTTTTCGTCTTCTCTTTGTCCGCTGCGTCCTTTTCAGTTTTGCTCACCGCCATCTTGATTGCGTGGCGAACGTAGTCGCTGTACTTTTTCACCAGGGCCTTGATGGTATCTTCTTCCAGATATGCGCTGTAGTTTTCTTCCTGCTCGCTGTCGTTTTCTCGCAGTACGAGGGTGATTTCGGTCCCGACCGTGTCTTTTTTGGTCTCGCTGATGCTGTAGGTCGCTTCGCCTTCGCTTTGCCAGAGATAGCCGGTATCGCTGTAAGGTGAACGGGTTTTGACGAAGACGCGGCTCGCGACCATGAAAGCCGAGTAGAAGCCTACGCCGAACTGGCCGATCAAGTCGGCGTCCTTGCTCTTTTCCAGTTTTTCAAGGAAGGTTTTCGAACCGCTTTCGGCGATGGTGCCAAGTTGGTTTTCCAGTTCGGCCTCGGTCATGCCGATGCCGTTATCCTTGATGGTGAGGGTACGGTTTTCCTTGTCGGTTTCGATGAAGATTTCATAGGTGTCGCTTTGTGGCACCTTTTCGTCGCTTAAAGACAGGTAGTGTCTTTTATCGATCGCGTCGGATGCGTTGCTGATGAGTTCCCGCAGGAAAATCTCTTTGTGGGTGTAGATCGAGTTGATCATCAGGTTCAAGAGTTTTTTCGATTCGGTTTTGAAATTTTTGGTTTTTGCCATAATGTTCCCTCCATTTCCAACTATGATTTTAGAAGTTCACAGCGTAATTGTCAAGTGGCTTGCAAAGGTTGGTCAAAGAAAAAAGCCTTTGTGGTCAAAGGCTTGTGATACGATCGAGGACGTGCTCGTAGTTTGGTTCGTTCGAGATTTCCTCGACGATTTCACGGTGGATGATCTTCCGGTCCTGATC
>SLJL01000106.1 GCA_007135105.1 Candidatus Izemoplasma sp. | reverse complement strand
TTTGTCAAGTCATCTGTCATGACCTTGTTTTGAAGCGCACGGAAATCCTCGTGAACGACTTTCCGGTGCCGTTCATCCGAGAAGAGCTCTAATGCTGCCACAATGATATTCTTATCGTCATAGATCGGCATCGATTTGATGCTGACAGGAATACGGTGTCCTTCTTTATGCCGGAGATAGACCCGTGCCTGTTGGCTTTCTCCCGTCTTGAGCGTACGGTGAAGCGGACAGCCGGAACGACAAAGTTCGACCCCTTCTTCAGAGATGTGTTGTAGTATATTTGCATAACAATGATGGTCGACAACGTCATCGGCGCCATAGCCGGTGATGGTTTCACTGGCGGTGTTCCAATAGATGATCTTACGGTTTTTATCCACAACATATGCGCCTTCGAACAACTGTGACAGTAATTGTTCATCCTTGATGCTTGGTTTCATGTAAACACATCCTTAAATTTGATTTTCATCAGAATAATTTCTTACGAAAACATCAACCAGATCGGCATCAAACTGGGTGCCGGCATGTTTTTTCAGTTCCTTAATGGCTTCATCGGGATTCATGGCTTTGCGGTATGGTCGGTCGGATGTCATGGCTTCAAAGGCGTCGCAAATGGAGATGATGCGGGAATAATATGGAATTTCGTTTGCCTTCAATCCTTTGGGGTACCCTTTGCCATCGATTCTTTCATGGTGGTAAAGTGCATGGACAGCCAAATCGGAATATTGGTCGGCGGCTCTTAAAATCTGATAGCCGTTATCCGTGTGATTTTTAATGGTCTGAAACTCTTCGGTGCTCAGGTGGTGCGGTTTACCTAAAATTTCATCCGGAACCGAAATTTTGCCAATATCATGGAACATCCCTGCCATCATCAAAGCATCCTGTGCTTCGTTGGCAAGGTTCAATGCTTCACCCATCTGCTTACACAGTTGTCCTACACGCTCGGAGTGGACACGTTCTTCTTCATACTTATCGGTCAGGGTTTTCAAGATAGCCCGTATTGTCTGATTTCGGGCACTTTTTCCTTCACTCAGCTTACGGAAGTACATCATATCTTCTGCTTCCTTCATGACATCCCCGATGGAAACATCATTGCTGTTTTTCAGCTGATGGCCGATGGCGACAGAAAGCTGTGCGTTTTCAACTGTTTCAAGCTCTAAATATTCAAGGATATGTTTTTTTCTTTCCTCGACAGCTTCTTCTGTCGTGTTATGCAGGATGACGATGAACTCATCGCCGCCGATGCGTGTCACAATATCATCCTCGGTCGCGGTTTTCTTCAAGACGGATGCTACTTTCATCAGCGCCTCATCACCGAGCGCATGGCCGTAGGCGTCATTGAGAATCTTCAGACCGTTCAAATCAATCATGATCAGCGCCAGGGGATAGAAAGTTTCAGTATCGATTTCTATCAGTTTGTCATAGAGATACCTGCGGTTGTATAATCCGGTGAGGTGATCGTGGTAGCTCAGGTATTCGATTTCTTGTTGCTTGAGTCTTTTTTCAGTGATGTTACGGGATATACCCACCGCACCGGTAATGGTTCCTTGATCGTCGGTGATCGGCGAAACGGAGGTGTCAAAATAAAATGTTTCATCTTGATCGTTATAGGTCCACTCGAAGCTAACCATTTCACCATCCAACGCTTTTTGATACAGTGATTCGCGTTGTTTTCCATGCTTACCAAGCGCTTCTGTCGGTGTTTTTCCGATAAGCTCCTCGGCTGACAGCTTGACGCTATTCAATCCATGGCCCGTGATGAAGACATAGCGTAAATCGCTATCGATTTCAAAAATGATGTCAGCGGTTGAATCGATCAGATGTTTCAACCGTTGTTTTTCCGTTCTCAGGGATTGATTCAATTTCACGGTTTCTGTGACATCCCGGAAAACGACCACTACACCAAGAACACGTCTATCCTTATCATAAATCGGTGTGGCGCTATCTTCGATGTATCTTTCATTACCGTGCTTGTCGATCAAAACTGTATCGGCTTCCAAATTAACGCGTGTTTTTGTAGCCAGTACCCGCTTAACGGGACTTTCAACCGGCTCACCGGTATGGGCGTGTTTAATGGCGAATACCATATCGAACGGTTCGCCCAGACAATCATCCTTCGAATAGCCCGTCACCATCTCGCTGGTAGGGTTGAAAGTGGTTATATTCCCTTTTTCATCGGTGGCGATCACGGCGTCACCGATTGCATTCAAGGTTGCATTCAAGGCTTGTTTCTGGCTATGGAGATTTGTCGATTTGATTTTCAGTTCTTCTTCTTTTTCTATCTGGTCGTTGATGACTTCGGTGTAGACGATGATACCGGCGATATTTCCTTTTTCATCATACCATGGGCGTGTTTCCCAACGGGTCCAGTCAATGGTTCCATCGGCACGTCTGAAGGGATCGCGATCGCCTTTATGAACTTCACCTTTTAACGTTTTCAGATGGATTTCACGCCATTTTTCCGGCAGATCGGGAAATACTTCATAATGATGTTTACCGATGATATCCCGTTTTTCAACATTGAATTGTGTTAAATATTGGTCACTGACGTAGACATAGTTCAAATCAAGGTCATGAACCGCAACGGCAGCGTTGTTGTGTTTGACGATATAATTGAGTAGATTGTGCATGTGTCTTGAATTGAGTGATCCTTGTTTTTTTTCGGTTATATCGAGGATGATCCCTGAAATCATTTTCTTTTCATCTGTTCCTTGTTCTTCCAAGGCACCTTTCATTAGAATCCATACAGATGCCTGTCGAAAACGGAACTCTTCTTCGAAGTTGTTGCGGGTGCCGTCCAGCAATAGACCTATGGCTGATTCCAACCGTTTTCTATCATCCAGATGAACCAATGCATAAAAATCGCTTAAAGCCATCGTACCATCCAAAGACAGTTCATCGATGTTCTGCCAGTTTGCATCGGCATAGAGGACTTCATCATGCGAATCGATTCTCCAGGTTCCCATATTGGCATTGTTGATGGTTTTATCCAATACTGATTTGTGTTGCCTTATCTTCTGATGCAAATTTTGGCGGTTAATCAGAAAATATGTCGCACCACCGGAAAACAGTAACAAAAAAACGAACAAAAATCCGACCAGAATCCGGTTTCTTTGTTCGATTTGATGGGCAGCTGTTACATCGACGATGATGGAATACAAGTGCGGTTCACCGTCATAGTCGATCATATAGCAGCGGGTTTCGACAGTTCTGATATTTCCGGATGCAAGTAGATGTTCGTTGATGAAATGGTTTTTTTCACCTAATTCAGCTTGCTTTCTTTGCTCATAATGTTCTTCGGGCGAAAGTGTGCTGATATCGTCGATGCTCATGCCAACAAGATTTGCATGACCGTAAAAATCGATGGCTTTTTGGTTGGCATAACGAATCTCACCTGTTTCGATATTGGTGATCAACATTATCGTGCCATGATTTTCAAAAATTTCATGAAAATCTAACTCCTGTGCCGAAACACGGAAACCCATGAAAAGAATCGATACCGATAGAAGCAACAACATTGTGAAAAATTTTCCTAACCCCATAACATGCCTCCATGATGCGAAATTCTTTTATTAGATTAAATTATACCGCATATGCTTTTAGAAATAAAGGTATTTACAATCCATCATTTGTTCTAATCCCGTCTTTTTTTGTGATGAAAAATATTGACAACTTGACTTCGTCACAAGACAATCAGTGTGCTAGGGAATCCACAACAAGCCTATCTTGACCATGATTGTCAAAAATCAGGCAGACAGGTTATCGTTGGTATTCGGTTCTAAAAAAAAGACGGATTTACCGTCTTTTCTATGTCGTATGTCGTTTCGATTTTTCGTCACGTTTACGTTCGTGTGCTTTTAATAAACGTTTACGTAGTCGAATTGCATCCGGTGTGATCTCCACCAGTTCATCCTCGTTGATGAACTCCAGTGCTTCTTCCAATGTGAAGACACGCGGGGCTTGAACGCGGATCGCTTCATCGGCGCCGCTTGATCTGACATTGGTCAGTTGCTTTCCTTTGATGGGGTTGACGACCAGGTCGTTTTCTTTTGCATGCAAGCCGACGATCATACCTTCATAGACTTCGGTCATCGGTGGTACGAACATGATACCGCGTTCACTGAGGTTGAATAAGGAGTAGGCGGTGGTCTTACCGTTATTTTGCGAAATCAATACGCCTTTTCTGGTGGTATCGATGTTACCGGCATACGGTTGATAGCCTTCAAACGATCGTTCGATTGACCCTTCGCCACTCGTGGTGTTGATGACAAAGTTTCTAAAACCGATCAAGCCTCTGGTCGGAACCAGGTACTTGATGGTCGCGAAATCACCAGTGATCTCCATGGTTTGAATGACGCCGCGGCGATGATTCATCTCGGAGATGACAGTCCCGGTATCGTCTTCAGGGACATGGATGCGTACGTGTTCAAAAGGTTCGTGGGTTTTGCCGTCGATGTCCTTGAGGAGGACACGAGGCTTGCTGACGGCGAGTTCGAATCCTTCACGTCGCATGTTTTCCAACAATATGGAAATGTGCAACTCACCACGGCCGCTCACCGTGAAGCCTTCCACACCTTCTAGCGGTTTGACCTCAAGGCCGACATTGGTCTCGAGTTCCTTATGAAGCCGATCGCGGATTTGCCTCGTGGTGACCAGGTGGCCACTGCGACCGACGAAGGGTGAATCATTGACAAGCAAGGTCATCTGCAAAGTTGGTTTTTCAATCTCGATCATCGGTAGAGGATCGGGTTTATCGATGTTGTTGATCGTCTCGCCGATCGAGACATCGCTCAACCCCGCTATTACAGCCATATCGCCGGCATAAGCGCGGTCCACTTCAACGCGGGACAAACCTTCATGTACGAATAGACGGCTGATCTTCGCTTGCTGCATGGTGCCGTTTCTTTTGTTCACGAGGATTTTTTCTCCCAGTTTTATGGTTCCCTTGGTGATTCTACCCATGCCCAAACGTCCTAGGTAATCATCATATCCCAGTTGTGAGATCTGTAGTTGTAGATTCTCATCGCTTAAATCCGGATAGGGGTCGACATGTTTCAAGATCACATCGAAAAGGGGTGTCAGATCGGTGCTGTCCTGTGAAAGTTCTGTAGTGGCTATGCCATCTTTCGCAACGCCGTAAACAATCGGGAAGTCCAGTTGCTCATCTTCGGCACCAAGTTCGCTGAACAAGTCGAAACTCATGTTTTCAACTTCCAGCGCTCTTGCGTCTTTCTTGTCGATTTTGTTGATGAAAAGAATCGGACGCAGGCCTGCTTCCAATGATTTCTTTAAAACGACACGGGTTTGCGGCATTGGTCCTTCGGCCGCGTCCACAAGCAAGATCACCGTATCCAACGTCTGCATGATTCTTTCCACTTCGCTGGAGAAATCCGCATGGCCCGGTGTATCGACGATGTTAATCTTTATATCTTCATGTCTGATGGCACAGTTTTTCGAGTAGATGGTGATGCCACGTTCTCTTTCGAGATCGTTGCTGTCCATCACCTGTTCGATCAGGGTTTCGTTTTCTCTGAAGACCCCGCTTTGTTTCAAAAGGGCGTCCACGAGGGTGCTTTTTCCGGCATCAACGTGCGCGATGACGCCCACATTGATGATTTTTTGTTTTTCCATAGTACCACTCCACGTTCAATGATGCTTTCTTGACGCTTAACTATATCACATTATCGCATAATTCCAACAATAACCGCAAATTTTTTTATACAAAGGGTTGAATGCGAACGCTATAAAGTCTTGAACCTTGCATCTTGCCCGTCGATAATGTAGATTAGGCTCAATAAAGATGTCTTCCAAGCTTAAACACTTATAATGATAGAGCAAAAGGCTTACTTTTGATGGGGTAAGCACTTGATATTTCAAGTGCCGTGTCCTTGTGGCTCTTAGACCACAAAACCTTAAGAAAGAGCGGATCGCTGATCCCTCTTTCTTTTTTCATGAAAAAGCCGGAAAATCCGGCTTTTTATGTCCCATTGCGTAGTTGTTTTTCATATAGGTTGGCATATAGCCCTTCTTGATCCAACAACACCTGGTGTGCGCCGGTTTCTACCACTTCGCCGTTCTCGATCACAAAGATGTTGTCGGTATGTTCGATGGTGGAAAGCCGGTGGGCGATTACCAGGCTCGATTTGTCCTGCATCATGTTCGCCAACGCTTCTTGCACGAGTTTTTCGGATTCATTGTCCAATGCACTGGTCGCTTCATCAAGCAAGAGGATCGGTGCATCTTTCAAGATGGCCCGCGCGATGGCAATCCGTTGTCTTTGGCCTCCTGATAAGCTTGTGCCGTTTTCACCGACTTGGGTGTCATACCCTTCAGGTAGGCTCATGATGAAGTCATGAGCATTGGCGGCCTTAGCGGCTTCGATTATTTTCTCTTCACTGGCTTCTAAGTTGCCGTAGGCGATGTTTTCCTTGACACTGCAGTTGAATAGGTGGGCATCCTGCGGTACGTAGGCGATCTGGTTTCTGATTTCCTTCAAGGACTGTTTTGCGGCGCCCTTGTTTCCAACAAGCAGTGCGCCTTCTTGTGGCGGGTAGAACTGCATAAGCAGTTTGAATACCGTTGATTTACCGCCGCCGCTCGGTCCGACCAATGCAGCGGTCTGATTGTTTTCAAGGCTGAAAGTCATGTTCTTGATGACCGGATCATCATCATAGGCGAATGACAGATTTTTAAAAGCCACCGATGTGTTTTCCAGCTCAAGGTTTTCCTGTGGGTAATATTCCACTTCTTCGCTTTCATCGAATAGTTCGAACACACGATCTCCTGCCGCAAGTGAAGCTTGAAGGTTGGTGATGAAATCACCGAGGCTGCGCGCGAGTTCCCGGATACCATTTTGCAGTTGGGTTACAGCGACAATCGTTCCGACTGTCGTTTCACCGATCAATACGAAGTAGGCGCCGATCGTGGTGATACCGATGAAGCTCATAAAGCCGATGAACGTGTTTGCAGCATTGATAACAGCTTGTTTACGGACTCTTTCCTGTGATACGTCTTGAACATCGGTATTGCTTTTGTTGAATTTTTCCATGATCAGCCGTTGAATGTTGAAGACCCTGACGACCTGCAGTCCTGATATGATATTGGATAGTTTGGTGTTCAGGGTCGAGAGGTTCTCCTGTACTTTCGTACTGACGCGACGCAAGCGTTTGGCATAAACCGTATTCACCAGTACGGTAAGGACCGCGGCAAACAGACCAATGACGCTTAGGCGCCAATCAAGAAAGAACATGACAATGGAAGTCCCCAGGCCTGCAATGAGGTTGACGATAAAATTAAGAAGCAGGTTGCTGTAGGCTTTTTCCACTTCGGTAATATCGTTGGTCAGTCTCGACGTGATTTCAGCGCTGTGATGCTTCTTGAAATATGTCACGGGTAGACGGGCTAGTTTGCTGAAAGCGAACCGGCGAATGTTACCCGTTGTTTTTACAACCGCTTTTTGCGTTATATAGATGAAAGGCGGAATCATCATGAAAATGAACAGAACGACAATCAGATTCATAAGGACGTTGTCGAGCACATCGGTAAAGGTCCCGGTCATGATTGTATCGAAGAGGGTTAAAAACATCAAAGCGATCTGGGTCTGGAACAGAAACGTCAACCCGGCCATGCCGAGAACACCGAAAACATACAGGAATCTAGTGCCCCGCATACAGCCGATGATGCGTCTAAAGGTTTGCTTCTTCACGGTAATCCCCTCCAGGTTGTTGACATTGATGCTGATAGAGACTGGCGTACGTTCCCGAGGCTTTCAACAGGGTTTCATGCGTTCCCTTTTCGTGGATGGCCCCCGCCTCGATCACGCATATCTCGTCCGCATCTTTAATCGTTGATAGCCGGTGGGCGATGATGATTGTCGTCTTGTTTTTGATCATCGGCGCCAAGGCTTCTTGAATCAAGGCTTCGGATTCATTATCCAACGCACTTGTAGCCTCATCAAGGATAAGAATCGGGGCATCTTTTAAGATTGCACGGGCTATGGAGAGTCTTTGACGTTGCCCGCCGCTTAAAGAATTTCCGAGTTCACTCAGGATCGTGTCATATCCTTGTGGCAGCTCCATGATGAAGTCATGAGCATTGGCTTTTTTCGCGGCGGCAAGGATTTCTGCTTCATTCGCATCTTCCTTGCCGTGAGCGATGTTTTCCTTGATGGATTCAGGAAACAAGAAAGTATCTTGGGACACCAGTGCCATGTTGCTTCGCATGGCATCCAGTTGCCAGTCTTTGATTTCATAACCGCCAACCTTGATCGAACCGGTATAATTGTCATAAAACCCCATCAACAATTTCGCAAGTGTGCTTTTTCCACCGCCGCTAGGTCCGACAAAGGCGATGGTCTTCCCGTTTTCGATCGTCAAAGCCAGGTTGTTGATAACCGTGTGTTCATCACCGTTATAACTAAAGGATAGTTCATCCATCTGAATCATTACATGATTTTGTACGATATCATACGTGTTGCCATCTTTGCGTTCCTCTTGTTCATCCATTACCTCAAACACACGCTCGGCAGCTGCCATATCACGCTTTGCTTCACCGATGATGAT
>SLJL01000083.1 GCA_007135105.1 Candidatus Izemoplasma sp. | reverse complement strand
ATGATGACCGAGACCGGAACCGAGACAAACGTCAGCAGCATGGTGTTGGTCATCGCCATACGAAAGTTGTGGTCCTGAACAACGTAGCGGAAGTTTTCTGTCAGGGTGAATCCTTGGAATTGGCCGGTCTGGTAGTTGTAATCTCTTACGAACACGAGGAAAATCGCGTTGAAGATCGGGAAGAAGATGAAAATTCCAAGTAGAATCAGAGCGGGTAAAAGGTACATCCAGGCTTTTACATTACTTTGGTCTTCTAACATCTAGAGGACTTCTCCTGTTTCCTTATTGAAGACGTGCAGTTTATGTGGTTTCACATTGAACTTCACGGTGTCGCCTGGTTCAACACCGAAGTCCGCATCGACGATTGCTCTGAATCGTTTGGATTCATCGTTTGGATGTTTGATGATAAGGGTGGTGTCGCGTCCGATTGTCTCGACGAACTCGACTTCCACCTGGAAGCTTGATTTTTCAACCATCTTGAAGCCCTCAGGACGAATCCCGATGGTGACTTCCTGGTCTTTACCTTCGAATTTCATGATGTTCGCATCACCAATCATCAGGCGATTGTTCTCGATGCGTGCATCAAAAATATTGATTGGCGGGGTACCGAGGAATTTGGCCACGAAAAGATTGTGTGGTTTGTCATACACTTCCTGTGGTCTTCCTACTTGTTGGGTGACCCCTTCACGGAGTACGACGATCTCATCCGAGATACTCATGGCCTCTTCTTGGTCATGGGTAACGAAAATGGTCGTAATACCGGTTTCTCTTTGAATACGTTTGATTTCTTCACGGGTTTGAAGACGCAAACGGGCATCAAGGTTGGAAAGCGGTTCATCAAGCAATAGTACGCGCGGTGATTTTACGAGTGCCCGGGCGATGGCAACACGTTGCTGCTGCCCACCCGAAAGTTGTTTCGGCTTACGGTTCATCAAGTGGCCGATCCCAACCAGGTCAGCGATTTCCTGCGCTTTTTCCAGTGCTTCTTCCTTGTCCATCTTAACGTTCTCAAGAGGAAACAGAATGTTTTGACGAACAGTCATGTGCGGATAAAGAGCGTAGTTCTGGAAAACCAATCCGATCCCACGTTCTTCGGGTGGCACGGGTGTAACATTTTCATTTCCGAAATAGATTTCACCCTGCGTCGGTCTCAGAAGACCGGAAATCATGTAGAGTGTGGTTGATTTTCCACAACCAGACGGTCCTAGAAGACCGGTTAATGTTCCGGATGGGATAACGATATCCAGATTGTTAACCGCGACAGTCTCTTCTTCCTTCTTTGACTGGAAGACCTTGGTCAGGTTTTTTAATGTAATCTCCATAATTTATTCTCTCCTACATCTAAATTGTTGGTATTGTTGATTTCAACACTTTAGTATACAACATAATAAAAGCGTTTTCTACACGAAAGTGTCAAATTCTAAACTTTCACTGGTTTTCATAATTGAAATGAAAAAAGGAAAGGCCTTGGCCAAACCTTTTAACCGAAAACACCTTGTTGGTAAAGCACAGCGATCGCAATGATAATGGCTATGACAATAATGATTTTTGTCAACATTTTTATCAAGGAAACGATACCGAGTATCACCACGACAACCGTTAGAATCAAGCCACCAAGTTGTGCGAAATACGGCAGATTGGTCACATATCTGTGTGCGGCGTCGATATAAGACTCTACTCTGATGATGTTTTCTAGAAAACTGGAAATCGAATTCAGTATATCAAATACTGTAGACACGATTATCCCCCCTAACTATATAAGTCTTTCCACCATTATAACGGTGAAATGTGAACATCTTATGAAAATCCTAAAACTTTTTACGACCTTCGAGCGCTTTGTTCAGTGTGATTTCATCAGCGTAACTGATGTTGCCGCCTGCCGGCATGCCGTAAGCGATCCTTGTTACCAATATATCGGTATCCCTTAACAGGCGTTGAATATATAGTGCTGTAGTTTCCCCTTCATCACTAAAATTCGTTGCAAGAATGACCTCTTCATGTGCTGCGTCTTTCAATCTCGTCAGCAATGCCTTGATTCTCAGTTCTTCGGGCCCTATGCCGTTTGCGGGTGAGATGACACCATCCAGAACATGATAAAGACCACGATAGGTTCGGGTTTTTTCAATGACAACGACGTCTTTGCTTTCTTCGACCACAAGGATCTTCGACTGGTCTCGTGTCTTGTCTACACAGATTCGACACACATCTTGATCGGTGAGATGTCCACAATTGCTACACGGGCGTATCTCTTCTTGGACACGTTTCAAGGCGGTCTGAAACCCTTCATAGTCCTGTTGGCTGAATTGATTAATGGTATAGAGTGCGTAGCGTTCGGCGGTTTTTCTACCGACACCGGGGTAGCGCATGAACTGTTCGATCAATAGACTTAGAGCTTCAGGATAATCCATCGGTTAAAAGAGACCTGGCATGCCTTGGGTGAATTTACCCATGGTTGCCTGGGTTTCGTCATCGATTTTACGCATGCAATCGTTCACTGCGGCAACAACGGTATCTTGAAGCATATCGATATCTTCAGGCAGATCGAATGCTTCGGTATCGATTTTTATGTTTTGCATCTCTTTTGCACCATTGAACTCAACCTCGATGGTTTTGCCACCGGCTTGACCATAGAAAATAGAGGCTTCCAATTCCTTTTGTGCTTGTTGCATTTCTTTTTGCATCTGCTGTAATTTCTTTACCATACCTGGATTCATGATGTGTCTCCTTTCTTAACTTTGACGATATCACCGAACAGATCCTGAGCTTCTTTTACGGATTGATTTTCCAGATCGTCATAGTTATCCTTGGTATCCGGGATTTCTATCAGACGTGGGTGTTCGATGGGTGAGAGTTTTATTTTTTCTTTTGGATCCTTTTTCTTACGGAATTTTTCGACAAATTCTTTTTGTATCTGGGACCATAGATCTTCAGGTAGTGCTAAAAACATCATTGACCGGTCGTAGAATTTTTCAAGAATTCCTAAGAGTTGTGATTTGATTTGAGGTTTCATGAGTCTGTTACATACTGCGGGTGTTTCATAGGTGACGATGATCATCGTTCCGTTGGTCGCAACCAGTTTCCCATCCGTAATCATTTTAGCATATTGCAATTCATCGGAATCGACAAAACGCTCGATATCATACCACTTCTTCACCATGTCGATTTTCACACCACGGTCACCCGTGTTCAAAACATCTTCAACATAACGGATATCGAAGGTCGAGTATTGTTTTTGCGAAAATTTATCATAAAGGTATTTGTAATGGGCGCGTTCCTCATCCTCGGGTGCTTCGGGTTTGACGGTGTCATCCGGGTTTCCCGCAGCCTGTTCCGGTTCGCTTTCTTTTCTATTTTCAGTTTTTGCTTCACTGTCTTCATGATCGGATTCGAACGTATCGAACACCGCGTCCGCGGGGGTTTTATCCTGTCGGGATCTGGGCGCCGGTTTTGATGTGCCGGATTCGGCCAGAATGGCGATATCGTTTTCAAGCGCATGCAGTTTGGAGGCGAGTTCATCGATGGTTTCTTGCAGATCGTGCCGGTATTCCTTTTCTTTGACGGTATCCTGCAAGGTATCATCAACCATTTTGATGCACGCTAGCTCCAAATACAGCTTGCCTTTTTGTGCATAACGCATCGCTTGTCTTGTTTCGTTGAGGATATCCATATAATGGAATATTTTGGGGTTGGTCAGTTTCTGGGTCAAGGAAATGAACTGGTCCTTCTCGAAGAGGGATTTCTGTCCAGGCTCATCCGTGTTCTTATAAAGTAGAACATCGCGGTAAAAACCGATCAGGTCCGTAATGACGTTCTGACTTTCCTTCCCTTCCTCCATCAAACGATCGAGAATGGAAAGGGCCTTGACGACATCCTGGTTTAGAACAGCTTGGGCGATATCGAGCATGTGCTCCTGTGAGACAGAACCGCGAATCGCGTGGATGTCCTCGACCGAGATTTCATCGTCGCTGTACGAGACGACCTGATCCAGAAGACTGATCGCATCACGCATGCCGCCTTCGGCTGCCTCGACGATCAAATCAATCGCTTCATCGGAAATGGTGATTGCTTCTTTTTCGATGATTTCCCGCAGATGTTCGACCATCGCGGCCTTTTGTATACCACGAAAATCAAAGCGTTGACAACGGGAATGGATCGTTGAAGGCACTTTATGCGGCTCGGTTGTAGCCAAGATGAAAATGACGTGCTTCGGTGGCTCTTCCAATGTTTTCAGTAGCGCGTTGAACGCACCGGTTGATAGCATGTGCACCTCATCGATGATGTATACTTTGTACTTGCCGACACCAGGCATGTATTTGACTTTGTCACGGATTTCACGGATTTCATCTACACCGTTGTTCGATGCGGCATCGATTTCAATGACATCGCTTAAGGCATTCTTGTTGATTTCTTCACAGATCGAACAAACGTTGCAAGGGTTGGCTACCGGCGCTTTTTCACAGTTGACGGCTTTGGCGATGATTTTCGCCACACTTGTTTTTCCGGTACCTCTGGGTCCACTGAATAAATACGCATGTGACATCTTACTGTTCACAAGCGCATTTTTAAAGGTTTTCGTGATGTGTTCTTGACCGGCAACTTCGTCAAAATCCTTGGGCCGGTACGTGCGGTACAGGGCTCTATAGGCCATGGATTGCACCTCGTTTCCTATTGCTCATTAGACTGTTCTGTGTTCGGGTTCCTTTGTTCACGCATCAGTTTCTTCGTTTCCTCAACGACCACTTGCGCCGCATCATGAGCGAACTCCTGTTCGGAAAAACGGTTTGATAACAGGTCAAAATTCAGCGTTTCGTTTTCGCCATTTTGAAACACGGTGAACGTATCCTGGTAAAAGGTCTGGAACTTTTCGTCCGCCTGCAGCTTTTCAAACTCTTCCTTACCGTAGTCCAAGCGTTTTTTCACTTCTTTTGATGTGCGCATCAGGAAAGTGCGTTCATCGGTTTTTATGTCGTTTTTCGCAATGAATTTCTTACCGAGACGGTCATAGACGAAAATCAGAATAACAATGAAAAACGGCACGTAGGCCAGTTGTCTTACCGCTTCTTGAAAAGAAGTCAGCGGCCAATCGAAAAATTCCGAGGTCACTCCGATCAATAATACGGCCACGACACCCGATACAAACACTCTGATAAAATATAACAGATTCTTTTCCCTACTGAAAAAATTCATATATAATCACCTGTTTCATATTATACAACAAAATCGCCCTTTATGATATAATTAATTTGGGTGATAAGCATGAAAAACGATACCATAGCCGCCATTTCAACAGCTTTAGGTCAAAGCGCAATTTCCATCGTTCGCATGAGTGGGAACGATGTTTTTTCCATTATGAAAACCGTCTTCAAAGTAAAGGATTTAAGCCGTGTCGACTCACACACGATTCACTACGGCAAAATCATCGAAAAAGGCAAGTCCATCGATGAGGTTCTAATCAGCGTGTTCAAATCGCCGACTTCATTTACAACCGAAGATATGGTTGAAATCAACTGTCACGGCGGCCCTTTCGTCGCCCGTAAGATTTTGACACTATTGCTTGAAAACGGTGCACGTCTCGCCGAACAAGGCGAGTTCTCCGAACGGGCTTATTTGAACGGCCGCATCGACTTGACTCAAGCTGAAAGCATCATGGACATCATCGAAGCCAGAAGCACACATGCGCTCGCATTGGCCAACAAAGGTCTGGACGGAAAGATATACGAGCTGGTGCAATCGCTGAGAAATAAACTTCTGGATATCATCGCGAACATCGAAGTCAACATCGATTATCCGGAGTATGACGATGTCGAACAACTGACAGACACCTTGCTCAAACCAAGAATTGAAGTTCTGATCGACGACATTGAAGCCGTTTTAAAAAAAGCCGACATCGGCAAGGTGATTAAAGAAGGTGTGAAAACCGTTATCATCGGACGACCCAATGTCGGAAAATCAAGTCTTCTGAATGCCTTGCTCAGGGAAGACAAAGCCATCGTCACGGAAATTCGCGGGACAACCAGGGACATCGTCGAAGGTGAAATCAACATCGGCGGCATCATCCTGAAACTGATCGATACAGCGGGTATCCGCGATTCTGATGACCTCATCGAACGCATCGGCATCGATAAAACCCGCAAACTGATCGAAGAGGCCGAACTGATTCTTTATGTCCTTGACAACAACGAACCCTTGAGCGAAGAAGACGAACAGCTGCTTACACTGACAGAGCACAAAAAACGCATCGTCATCATCAACAAGATCGATCTGGAAAACAAAATCGGACGCAGCTTTGATAACAGTGTCCAAATCAGCGCGCTTAAAAAGACGAACATCGATACCCTCGAGAGAAAAATCGAATCTCTTTTCTTGCAGGGGGAAGTCAATGTCGATGAGCGGACCTATCTATCCAATGCCAGACATATCGCTGCCATGCGCCAAGCCCACCAACATCTTAAAGAGGCCTTGAAAAGCGCTTCTGAGCACCAGCCGGTGGATATGATAGAGATTGATCTGAAAACCGCTTGGGAAACACTCGGAGAAATCATTGGCGAAAGTGCTCAAAGTACCTTGATCGATGAATTGTTCTCCAAATTCTGTCTTGGGAAATGATCAATCATCAAAACCCCCGGTCTCACCGTTCAATTCCCACCTGATCACGTGATTGAGATTCACATTGCGCCCGGCATTGAAAATGGATTTGTCAATGTCCGGGTTGTTTTTCTTCAAATCGGCAATCAACCGTTTGATTTCTTTCCGTTTGGATGCCGTCTGGCCGGCACTGACACTACAAGCACAATCCAAGGGTATGAGTTCTTGCCGTTGCATCAGGTTGATCACTGACCGCTCCTTTATATAATACAAGGGTCGAATAAGCTCGATATTATCGAAATTATCAGCTTTTAGTTTCGGTAACATCGTTTTGAATGTTCCTGCATAGAACAAATTCAACAGATTGGTTTCAATGACATCGTCAAAATGATGTCCCAGGGCAAGTTTGTTACAACCATACTTTTCAGCAAGGGTGTAAAGAATGCCTCGCCGCATCTTTGCACACAAATAACACGGATACTCCGCCGAGGCCTTTCCGACAATCTCGAACAGCCTCTTATCGACAATCTTGACATCCAGGTTCAACATTTTAAAGTTGTTTTCCATGTTTTTGCGGTGGAAATGCCGGTATCCCGGGTCCATCGATAGAAGAACAATCTCGAAATCTACCAGCGGGTGCTGCAACAGCTCCCTCAGCAGACAAGCCAGCAGCAAAGAATCTTTTCCGCCGCTCATCGCCACGGCAATGCGGTCACCGTCTTCAATCATGTGATAATCCTTAATCGCTTTTATAAACGGGGTCCACAGCTCCTTACGGTGTGTTTTGATAATATCGCGCTGTATGGTTTTGGCTTTTTGCATACTTTCCATCCCTCCAAATCAGACCCTACTATATCAAAGTGTGGTTGAATAACAAGATAAAATAAAATAATATAGAATAATTTCATTGAAAAAATATTAATTCAGCGTTATAATGAAGCTATCTTATATGGAGGTGATAATGTGGGATTCGATTGGGTATCGCGTAAACCCGCCGAAGGGATCGCGACGTTGTATGAATCGAACATTACCTTGAACAAAAGCGCAAGCGCACATTTTGAAAAAGCCTACAGTGTCCTGCTCGGTCTTGATCGCGATCAAAAACGCATCGCCATCAAGCCAATCACAAAACAGGAATACGAACGCGGCGCCATACCGGAAGAAAAGCGACATAAAATCACAGTTCGCCCATCCTATGCCCGGGTATGCAATAAAAAATTCATCCGGGAAGTCTCGGAGATTGCCAACATAGATTTGAACGATAACAATGCAGTTAAATTCAAAACTCTATGGAGTGCCGCGGATCATGCACTCATTGTCGATCTGAACGAAATTAAGGGGGAACTGAAATGATTATGAACAATATTGCTTTAGTCACCTTGGATATCAATGCGTTTTTCATCTTGTTGTGGTTTATCATTATTTTGGTTGCAGCTTTCATTGAAGCCACAACAATGGATCTGACCAGTATCTGGTTTAGTATCGGTGCTGTGGTCTCGTTCATCCTGGGGCTGTTGGGCTTTGAAGTCTGGGTACAAGTGCTCGTCTTCATCCTGATCTCGATTGTATTGTTATTAAGCGTTCGACCCCTTGCAAAGAAATATTTCAGAACCAACATCATCAGCACGAATGCCGACCGTCTTGTCGGTAAAATCGCCGTCTGTACAAAGGAAATTCCACCAGGTACACGTGGTGAGGTTAAAATCGACGGCAACTATTGGTCTGCGATTTCTTCAGGTAATGAAACCATTGATGTCGATGAAAAAGTTGAAATTCTGGCGATCGAGGGTAATAAACTCATCGTGGTGAAAGTATGACAGCTGGTCCGTTTAAACGTTTTGCCAGCTTCGCAATTGATTTTGTCCTCATCATTTCGTTTGTCTTTACCCTGTGGCGCATCTTTGGTTCGGGTACTTTGGAACGGCTCTTGGACTATGAAGCGCGTGAAGGCCTTGAACATTACACAGTACTCGCTTTTCACTTTCTTGGTTTCACATTGGTGAACTACCTGTATCAAGGTATTACCAAAGGACAGACGTTGGGCCGCCGTTTCTTATTTTTACGATTGAGCGGCAGGATTGACTGGTGGTCGCTCTTCATGCGGGAAGTTTTATGGAAAGCATATATCTGGGCCTTTGCCATAACCTTCATCAACATCGATTATTTCGGTTTTGCACTTTATATCTACCTGGCATTATGGATTGTCGACTTCGTGTTAATCGCTTTTTCCAGGGACAGAAGAACCATCCGGGACAAGGTGACACGTACCAAAGTTATCTTGGACGAGGTTGTCTATCCGTTTTAAATCTTGTAAAATGAAAGTATTCCAATAAGGAGGAATTATTATTATGTTTACACCTGTAATGCTTGTATCGATTCCCTTGATTTTAGGTATTGCCGTCATCATTATTCTATTGATCTATCTTGCAACCAGGTTCACCATCGTCACCCAGGCGAATCGTTTCATCGTGGAACGCCTCGGTGGTTATTACGCAACATGGGATGTCGGAATCCATTTCCTTGTCCCTTTCATCGACCGTGTCCAGTTGAAAGTCACCATCAAAGAACAGGTCATCGACTTTGACCCGCAACCGGTCATCACCAAAGACAATGTCACCATGCAAATCGACACCGTGGTCTTCTTCCAGATCACAGACCCGAAACTTTATGCCTATGGGGTCAACTATCCCATCAAAGCCATCGAAAACATCACTTCCACCACCTTACGTAACATCATCGGTGACTTGGAGCTCGATGACTCCTTGACATCCCGCGATTACATCAACGAGAAAATGCGTACCATTCTCGATGACGCGACCGACCCATGGGGCATCAAAATCAACCGTGTCGAAGTCAAAAACATCATTCCCCCGAAAGATATCCGGGAAGCGATGGAAAAACAAATGCGCGCTGAACGGGAAAAACGTCAATCCATCCTGATCGCCGAAGGTAACAAGCGTTCAAGCATTTTGACCGCAGAAGGTGAAAAAGAAGCACGTATCCTAAGAGCCGACGGTGAGAAACAAACCCGTATCCTTGAAGCCGAAGGTCAAGCAGAAGCCATCCTGAGCGTTCAAAAAGCAACCGCTAAAGGTATCGAACTCATCAAAGCCGCTAATGCCGATGAAGCCTTCCTGCGTCTTGAAGCCTATAAAGCGATGGAAAGAGTCGCCGACGGTCAAGCAACCAAACTCATCATTCCGTCTGACATGCAAGGCATGGTCGGACTGGCCTCGACGCTTGCTGAAGCATTCAAGTCAGAAGCCACATTACCTGAAACCGCAAAAAAACAACTGGCTGACAAAGACAGCTCGAAATCGAAGAAATAACATACGAAAAGAAAAAGTATCGGGTCGACGATGTCGACCCGATACTTCTTTAAAAATCACAACTTTTGGGTGTTCTTGGAAACGGCACGACATCACGGATGTTCTCAACACCGGTCAGATACATGACCATGCGGTCAAGACCAAGACCATACCCCGAGTGCGGTGTGGATCCGTATTTTCTGAGTTCACGGTACCACCAGAGTTCATCCGGGTCAATGTTCATCTCTTTCATTCTTCTGTCGAGAATATCCAAGCGTTCCTCCCGTTGCGATCCACCGATCAGTTCGCCGGCGCCCGGCACCAGGAGGTCGACGGCCGCAACGGTCTTCTTATCATCGTTAAGCCGCATATAGAAAGCTTTGATGTCTTTGGGCCAATCGGTGACGAAGACAGGTTTTTCAAAATGCGCCACCAATGCCTTTTCGTGTTCAGTAGCCAGATCATTGGTATGATCGGGCGTGTTTTCGAATGTTTTTTCCGTTGCAAGCAATATATCGATCGCTTCTTTATGGGTGATACGGGCAAAAGGTTTTTCAAGAACTTTTTCAAGTCTTTTCCTCAACCCTTTTTCCACGAATTTATCCAAAAATGCCATTTCTTCCGGTGCCCGTACCAGAATCTTTTCGATGATGAACTTTACCATGGCCTCGGCTAGGTCCATATTATCGGACAAATCGGCAAAAGCCATCTCAGGTTCCACCATCCAAGGCTCACTGACATGGATCATCGTATGTGATTGTTCGGCGCGGAATGTCGGCCCGAAAGTATAGACATCTCGGAAGGCTTGCGCGAACACTTCGGCCTGAAGTTGTCCAGAAACCGTCAAATTCGCTTTCTTACCGAAGAAGTCCTTGGTATAATCAATGTATCCGTCCGTTTTTTCAATATTATTCAGATCGAGGGTTGTGACCTGAAACATCTGCCCTGCACCTTCAGCATCCGATGCGGTGATCAAGGGACTGGTGAGATTGATGAAGTCACGCGCTTGAAAGAATTCGTGAATGATGCCGGTCAAAAGGCTCCTGACACGAAAGACTGCCGTAAACAGGTTCGTTCGCGGACGTAGATGCGCGTGTTTGCGCAAGAACTCCCGTGAATGCCGCTTCGGTTGGATCGGATAATCCTCTTCTGAATCCCCGATAAGCTCCACGCTTGTGGCTTTGATCTCAAATGGTTGTGGTCTGTTCGGTGTCAGGACAATTTTGCCTTCAACACGAACCGCCGCACCGACCCTCAGTTTCTGTATATCCTTGAAATTCATCAAGACATCGTCATAAACGACCTGAATGGTTTCGAAAAACGTACCGTCATTCAGATTGATGAACCCGAAAGCTTTTTGTGCCCTGTTGTTTCTGATCCAGCCAAACAAAGTCAGCGATTCACCGACCAGGGTTTCATGATTCTGATACAAATACCGTACCGATGTTTTCATTTTATACCTCCTGTTAAATAAAAAACGCCCTTCATAAAGGACGAACAAATAGCCGCGGTACCACCTTAATTCAAAATGCACTCTGGCTTTTAACGCAAGCACTACGGATGGGTCTACTTGATTTCTTCCATCTCTCCCGGTGTTATTCACATGCGTCCATCCTCCGGCTTCCACCTTCCCGGATTCGCTTTTGATGAAGTGAGCACGCTACTCGTCCGTTCAACGATTTGTATAACCTAATTATATAGTAAACCACATCTTTGTCAACAAGAGGAGGTCACAACATGTTAAATCTTCATCATGTCACCAAGACTTACATCAACGGCGATGAAACCTTGCATGCCCTAAATGACGTCAACCTTTCCTTCAGGCCAGGGGATGTCGCTTTTTTGCTTGGGGCCAGCGGTTCAGGTAAAAGCACCCTACTCAATGTCTTATCGGGCCTGGATACCCCTAGTGAAGGCACCATCAGTATCGATGGTGTCGATACCGAACGTTTCAGCAAGAAAGATTGGGCGATCTACCGCAATCATTATGTCGGTTTCGTCTTTCAGGAATACAACCTGATCGAACATCTGAGTGCGCTTGAAAATGTCGCGCTTCCGCTGCTTTTTCAAGGCGTAGACCGGAAAAGCTCCCTAGAAAGAGCCCGGATCGAACTCGAAAGAATCGGTCTGGCCAACCACATCGACAAAAAACCACTATTTCTTTCCGGTGGACAACAACAACGTGTGGCCATCGCCCGTGCTTTTGTGACCAATCCCAAAGTGATCATGGCCGATGAACCGACCGGAGCCCTTGACAGCGAACTTGGAGATAAAGTCATCGAATATTTGATTGAAAACGCCAAAGACAAAGTGGTCATTGTCGTCACGCACGACGAAGATCTCGCCCAGCGTTATGCGAACCGAATTATCACAATCAGTGACGGAAAAATCATTACCGATGACCGTGAACAGACCCCGGACACACCCGATAAGGATAAACTAAGTCTCACCGAGCCCCGTATGCGTCTTAGCTTGTTGTTCAAGTTCGCCCGCAACAACCTCGCATCTCGCATGTTCAGAAATCTCATGACCGCTGCCATCGTCTCTGTCGGTTTCATCTCGATCTTATTGCTTACCTTCATCATCGGTGGTATCACCGGCTCCATCAGCGAAAATATCGCGAAAATAATTCCGCCTGATGAATACCAGATTCATCATGTGGAAGACACCGCCATCGACATCGGAACGTATACGGCGATTCTCGGTAGACCGGAAGTAGACGATTTACAGTATAACATCAATGAAACCTATCCCGTACAAGCTCGGGGAAACACCATGATGTTTTCGTTCTTGTCCCTGCCATTTGACACGTTGGCATTTGAACGGGACGGTACGTTTTATGGGCGCATGCCTGAAAACGATGATGAAGTCGTCATCTCATTAAGAACTGCCTTGGAAATCCGACAGATGCAAATGATTGACGAAGACTCCTATGGTTATCTTTTCGATTTGGTGACGGAGACCCAGTTCGATTTGATCCATCTGGGACAACCCCACACGACCTTGAAAATTGTCGGCATGCACGCCGATGGTGCTTTCTCCCAAGCCAGAGTCTACATGCCCTATGACGCGCTTTACGATATCGTCAGCGACCTTGACCCGGATGGTGATTACCGGATGAGTCTGGTCACAACCTTGAACATTTCCAGTGACAACGACATTCAGGCATTTACACAGGATTTATACGATACGGAAAATGTCGTCATGCGTAATGTGTTCGCCGAAGTGACCGGTCAGGTCGAAAGCGTCATGGACAATGCGCTACGCTGGTTTATCGGTGTGGCACTCATCACGCTTGTCGTCTCGGGTATTCTGATCGGTCTCGTGATTTACACCTCTGTGCTGGAGCGCATCCGTGAAATCGGAATTCTGACCGCCTTGGGCGCCAGAAGTCATAACATCCGTCTCATCTTCATCCTCGAGTCGGGTCTGAACGGTTTGATGAGCGGCATCATTGCAATGGTTGCCTCTATTTTCATCGCTTCTTTTTTAAACCGGCTCTTCAACAGTTTCATCGAAGCGCCTTTGAACCTCATAACCGGCGGCAACCTGAATTTCACGTTGTTGTCGGTCAGTTTGCTACCGATATTCTTTGTGCTCGTCTTCGGCGTGATCTATGCGATGATCGCCGGAGCGCTTCCGGCCCATTACGCCTCTAAACTAAATGCAGTGCATGCACTGCGAAAGGAGTGAAACCATGATTAAACTGAACAAGATACATAAGATATACACACAAGGTAAAATCGGGTTTCATGCCCTTAAAGACGTTTCACTCTTCTTCAAACAAGATGAACGTGTGGTCGTTTATGGTAAAAGCGGTTGTGGAAAAACGACACTGCTTAACTTGATCGCGGGTCTCGACCGACCCTCTAGCGGCGATATGGTCATAAGCGACAAACTGACCACCAAGTTCACCGAAAGCGAATGGGACTATTTTCGAAATCACAACATCGGTTTCATCTTCCAGCAGTTCAATCTGATTGAACATCTACCGGTTATAGAAAACGTTGCGATCAGCGCTAAAATAAGCGGTCATAGACACAATAACGCACGAAAGATGGCTCTTGAGATGCTCAAGAAGGTCGGTCTTGAAAAGCATGCCCTCAAAAAACCGCGCCAATTATCTGGCGGAGAACGTCAACGCGTCGGTATCGCCAGAGCGCTCATTAACAATCCCGATATCATTTTAGCCGATGAACCGACGGGTGCCCTCGATCGAACAACCGGTAATCAGATCATGGATCTCATCACCGAAATGGCCAAGGATAAATTACTTATCATCGTCACGCACGATATGAAACTGGCGCAAAAATACGCTACACGCCTCATCGAATTACAAGACGGCGTCGTGACCAAAGATACCGCGCCAGATATGGATAAAGTTACCATTCGCTTGAAACGGGATATCCACAAAAGATCGCTGTCCTTCATCGAAGGCATCCGCCTTGCCCTTCACAATATCAAAGCGAGAAAATGGCGCACGGGTCTGGTCGCTTTCGGTCTATCCATCGGCATTGTCGGGCTTTTGTTGATCAGCGCTTTGTTCAATACCATCCGTGATTCCATGCATGCAGAAGGCGCCGCCTTACGGGATAACCCCGAATTAAGCATCTACAGACCTTTTGATCCGGATCAGGATGCTCACGACATGCTTTCAGCCATCGAGGACAACCATCCGTTCTTCCTGGATCTATCCTACGTTCCAGATTATCCCCTTACAATCATTGAAAACGAGACAAGCGGTACTGTTTATCGAAATCCGGTTTCCTTAGGACATTACATCGGGACACCGGTCCATCCGGATATCCTTAGAATCTACGACAGTTTTGTTGGGGATGGCCGTTTGCCAGAAACGTCTGATGAGTTCGTGCTTCCTTTATCCAAAGCACAAGCCTTATTCAGTACACACATTGATTTATCGCACGATGAACTGTGGAATCGCTTGAACCATCATCAGTTTTCTCTTTCCACGAATTTTCATTACGCGCCTTTCGAACTCGAAAACGAATTTGAGCCTTGTCTCAAGGTCGAAAACTGGGATGAGGACCCGGATACGCTCCCACAAAGCTTTACGGACCGTTTCGGTGATTATGAGACCCATATGGAGACCTTGACACCCTATACCGATGAACCGGTGAAGATATACGATCATGAACAAAAACACCTTTTCTGTGATGACTACAGCTCCCTAAACTGGTTTATCGACAGAGACAATCACAAAGAAGTAACGACGCTGAGGTTGGTCGGTATCATCGATGATCGCAACATCAACAACGCCTTGTTTCATCCCGATTTTCTTCTAACGCTTGAAATTCAAAAAACCGCACTGAGCAACGACCAGAACATCGATAACGAAAACAGAGAAAAGGTCATCGCTTATATCGGCAACGACCATATCGATCAAAAGGCAGCCATTATCCGTTCTTTGGAAAATGAAGGGTATATGGTTCAGGAAACCACCAATGTCAGTTTCAATTTCCTGGCTGGTCTTACCCTGCTTTTCACCTATATCATCCAGTTCATCTTTTCTTCCATCATCGGCATTGCAGTAATTACTGCAGGTTTGATGTTGCTAATGGTCTTATATATCAGTATAATAGAAAGGACCAGAGAAATCGGACTGATCAGGGCCATGGGTGGCACACGTAAAGACATCCGTACCATCTTCGTCGGTGAGACTACGATGATAGGCCTTTTCGCAGGACTTTTGAGTATCGGTATCGCATTGATTCTGGTACTGCTTGGCAACCACGTGTTCAATCAACAGCTGCATGTGTTGTTAAGTAGGTATTTTGAGAATATACCTGTTGACGGCATATTCTCACTCGATATACGCATCATGCTTTATGCTGTCATCGGCAGCATCATCATCGCCATCACCAGTGGCTTGATTCCCGCGGTATCAGCCAGCCGCAAACAACCAATCGAAGCATTAAAAAAAGACTAGGAGGCCTTTCCAAATGCAAGATGTAAAAAAATCAGTAAAACTTGAGCGTGTCGTCGCAATCATCATCGATATGATTATCTTCGGCATCATCACAAGCATCGTCACTTTCATCCTCACCTTCACGTCCGGAGCGGTAGTCATCGACTTCGACGACATTCTCAACAACCCGAACTTCTCCTTCGCCGACATGATTGATAATCCCGCCATATTATTTCTACAAGCTTTGATCAACACTGTCATAGGTATTTTCCTGCTGGTTTTCATTCCACATAAGGCAAATGGCCAGACACTCGGGAAAATGTTGATGCGCATCAAAGCCACTGATGAATTAGGAAGAAAACCCGAACTGAAACAACTGTTCAAACGCGCCATTCTACTATATCCTTATTATCTAACCCTTCCTTTATCGTTCCTCATCTTCGTGAATTTGACCGCCTACATCACATGGGACACCATTGTATCATCCATCATGTTCTTCATTTATATCATCGCTTTTTTCATGGTCATTGCCCGTGTCGATATGCGGGGCCTTCATGATCTGTTCGCCGGGACCCAAGTCGTCCATGTGAACTACGATCCTGATGCCGAACTGAAAGAAGCCGCAACACAAGCCAAATCGTGGGCGGATGTCGATGATGAAACCGCAGATAACGACGACCCTTGGGATAAAGAAGACACCAAATGGGAAAAAGAGGACGATCCTTGGTCCAAATAATAAAAAAACCTGACATTGAAGTCAGGTTTTTTGATGCAACTTGTTTCGATAGTTTTCCAGAAGTGAAAACAGCGCTGCTTTGCTTTCAACTTGCATCAGGCTACGTTTCATCTCACTGGCATGAGGCAATCCTTTAAGATACCAGGCGCCATGCCCCCGCATTTCCTGCAAGGCAACCGTTTCGTTTTTATGTCTCACGAGTAGCTCCGTATGTCGCTTCAACATATCGATGCGTTCATCAAGAGTGATATCATCATCATAAGTACCTGTTTTAAGATAGTCACGGATCTGTTTGATAAGCCAGGGATTACCTTTTAAGGCCCGTCCGACCATGATGGCATCAACCCCGGTATATTCAAGCATATGTTTCGCAGCTTCAGGCGAGTCGATATCCCCGTTGCCGATGACCGGAATCTTTACCGCTTCTTTTACAGCTTTGATGATATCAAGATCAACGGTGCCACTATACATCTGTGTCCGTGTACGTCCATGAATTGAAATCAGGGAGGCGCCTGCTTTTTCCAGTCCCTTGGCGACTTCGACAGCATTTATATGATTAAAGTCCCATCCGGATCGTATCTTTACACTGACAGGTAATTCAGTGACAGCTCGCATTGCTGTAACCATTTCATAAGCGATCTCCGGTGTGCGCATCAACGAAGCTCCGGCGCCACTTTTTATCACTTTGGGTACCGGGCAACCCATGTTCAAATCGAGCATTACCGCTTTTGTTCCACGTGAAACATAGACGGCCGCAGTCCGCATCGTATCCTCGCTGGCACCGAACAGTTGAAGGACAATGCGGTCTTCTTGAACATCTATCTTGCACATCTCGAGCGTCTTCTGGTTACGAAAATTGATGGCTTGATCACTAACCATCTCCGTATATATCAACGCCGGTTCAAACTCGGCCAATACCAATCTGAATGCTGTATTGGTCAGGCCGGCCATCGGTGCGACAACAACCTTGTTTTCGTTGAAAAGTTTTTGAAAATCCATCTGGCCACCTCTTTTTCACAAGTATTGTGCCACACCTTGTGTGAATATTCAATTGTTTTGTCTTCTTCGGTTTTCATGCTATAATGATGCGGGTGATTATAATGAACGATTATCTAGCTAAAGCTTACGCATTTGACGGCAGAGTGAGACTCTATGCCGCCAGGACGACGGGTGTGGTTCACGAAGCCCAGAAAATACACGATCTTTGGCCGACCAGTGCGACCGCTTTCGGTCGACTGCTCACTGGAAGCCTCATTATGGGCGCCATGTACAAAGACGATCAAGAACTTACCATCCGCGTTGAAAGCAACGGACCGATCGAGGGCATGGTTACCACAACCAACGCAAGAGGTGAGGTGCGCGGTTATGTCGGTAACCCGCATCTGTATTTCAAAAACAAAGAAGGAAAGCTCAATGTCTCTCACGCGGTTGGCGAGGGAAACATCCATGTTACCAAAGATGTAAAAGTCAGGGACTTCTTCACATCCACATCCCGGATTCAAACCGGTGAAATCGCTGAAGATCTAGCATACTATTTCACCGTAAGCGAACAAATCCCTTCCGCAGTTGCACTCGGTGAAAAAATCAATGACGACAACACAATCGCGCTGGCAGGCGGTTTCATCCTACAAAGAATGCCCGGTTGTCCCGAAGAGACGATTGCCTTGATCGAAACCCGACTCAAGACACTAAAACCCGTCTCGCAGATGCTGGAAGAAAACTATACCCCTGAAGATATCATCGATGCCATCACTGAAGGCGACCACCGTATCTTGCATAAACTGGACCTATCCTATCATTGCGACTGCAACCGTGAGAAATTCGAACGCGGACTGATCTCACTTGGCGAAAAACAGCTACATGAGATGAAGGAACAGGACAAGAAAATCGACACCGTATGCCATTTCTGTAAAACAACATATACATTCAACGAAGAGGAGATCGACCTACTGATCAAAGAGACAAATAAAACATAAAAAAGGCAAATCTTGATTTGCCTTTTTGCTTACATTGTCTTTAGATAGCGATCCAGTTCCCATTTACTGATGACAGCGCGGTACTCGTCCCATTCCTGCGCCTTTGCGATCATGAACTTTTCATAGACATGTCTTCCGAGCGTTTCTTGCATCAAAGTCGAGGCACTGAGTTCTTTCATCGCATCCTTGAGATTTTCAGGAAGGTTCTGGATGCCTCTTTCTTCACGTTTTTCACGCGATAACGTATAAAGATTTTCTGCAACCGGACCGGCAGGTTCGACATCATTTTCTATACCGTCAAGACCGCTTCTTAGCAGGACACTGATTGCCAGATAAGGGTTCGCCGCAGGATCGACGCTGCGTACCTCGGCTCGTGTACCCCGACCACGAGTACTGGGAACTCTTATCATTGCGGTGCGGTTCGATTCGCTCCATGAAACATAAATTGGTGCTTCATACCCCGGGAGCAAACGTTTATATGAATTCACAATCGGATTGGTGATTGCGGTGAAACTTCTGGCGTGATTCAACAAACCGCTGATGAATTGCCGGCTCACCTTTGATAGCTGATAGGGTTCGTTCTCATCATAAAAGACGTTGTTTCCGGCTTTGTCCATCAAGGAACAATTGGTGTGCATCCCCGAACCATTGATGTTCGCAAGTGGTTTCGGCATGAACGTCGCATGCAACCCGTGCCGTTTCGCTACATTTCTGACAACGAGTTTAAAGGTCTGAAGCTGATCACAAGCTTCCAAGGCATCGCTGAACTCGAAATTTATTTCATGTTGTGACGGTGAAACTTCATGGTGGGATGCCTCCATACAGAAATTCAATTTCTGCAGTTCGAGCATGATATCTCTACGACAATCCTCAGCACCATCTACTGGCGCCAGATCGAAATAGCCACCGTGATCGTTGAAATCAAGTGTCACTTGACCCTCATCTGTCCGATTAAATAAGAAAAACTCCGGTTCAACACCGATTTTAAAGCGATGAAAGCCCATGGCATTCATTTTTTTCAGGTTTCTTTTCAGTACGTATCTTGGATCTCCTTCGAATGGTCTACCATCGGGATGGAACACATCGCAAATAATTCTGGCGACGTTACCGTATTGCGAGTTTTCCCAAGGTAGGAGCAACCAGGTCCGTGTATCCGGATAAAGCACCATATCCGCCTCATCAATCCTGGCAAACCCATCGATGCTCGATCCGTCGAAAATCGTCTTGTTGTCCAGTGCATCTTTTAGTCCATTGACTGGAATCTCCACATTCTTGATCGTACCGTGGATATCCGTAAAACATAATCTCACATATTTCACATTCATTTTTTCGGCTTCTGCAAGCACTTCTTGTTTCGTCATATCCCATCTTCCCTTTCTCCCCGAATGAAAACGGTCAGTTTTTTTCATTATACTAAAGAAAAAACAGTACAGCAAACAAAAATAAAAAAGAAGGCTATGAAAGCCTTCTTATTTTAAACTTATGTATATAAAGGATAGGTTTTGGTGAGTTTTTCCACTTGCTTGCGAACTTGTTCGAGAACAAACGCATTATCCTTGTTCATCAATGTATCGAAAATCAGTTTCGCAACGAGACGCATGGCATCAGGTGTGAAACCCCGAGTAGTCAGTGCCGGTGTCCCCAGACGGATTCCACTGGTTATGAACGGTTTTTCGCTATCGTTCGGCACTGTGTTTTTATTACAGGTGATATGTACGGACTCCAGCAATTCTTCGGCGTCTTTCCCCGTAAGGCCCGTTAGGGTTTTTACCTCGACCAGCATCAAGTGGTTATCGGTCCCGCCACTGATGACGTTGAAGCCTAGCCGCATCAACTCATCCGCCAAAGCTTTCGCGTTGGCAATAACATTGGACTGATAGACCTTGAAATCAGGCGTTAATGCTTCTTTGAACGCGGCGGCCTTGGCCGCAATCACATGCATGAGCGGTCCGCCCTGAATGCCCGGGAATACGGTCCGGTTCACTTTCTTGTACACTTCGAAATCATTCGTGAGAATAATCCCGCCACGCGGTCCGCGCAAGGTCTTGTGCGTCGTGGAAGTCACAACATCTGCGACTTCACAAGGATTGTTATGAAGCCCTGCGGCCACAAGCCCGGCGATATGCGCCATGTCAACCATCAATTTTGCATCGACTTTATCGGCGATTTCCCTGAACTTCTTAAAATCGATCTCACGTGAATAGGCGCTGGCGCCTGCCACAATCAGATCCGGTTTCACTGCCAACGCTTTTTCCAATACGGCACTGTAATCGATGCGTTCGTCTTTATCCGATACACCGTAACTATGGAAAGTATAGTCGATGCCGCTGAAATTGAGCGGATGACCGTGCGTCAAGTGTCCGCCATGATCAAGAGACATGCCGAGTACGACCGCACCGTTATCGATCATTGCTCGATAAGCGCCCATGTTAGCCGTTGAACCGGAATGGGCCTGTACGTTGACATATTTGACATTAAACAACTTCTTCAAACGGCTTCTAGCCAAATCTTCAACAGTATCCACATGGACACAGCCGCCATAATAGCGTTTGTTGGGGTAACCTTCGGCATATTTGTTTGTCAGGATGCTTCCTGCGGCTTCCAAAACAGCCTGGGAAACAAAGTTCTCACTGGCGATAAGTTCTAGATGATTTTCTTGGCGCTTCTTTTCAAGATCCATGGCTTCAAAAAGTTCGGGATCCTGCATCTTAATGGCTTTCATGAACCAACCTCCTCGGTATCTATGGTTTTACTTAGGTAATATCGACTCAAAAGCATGGTTGTCCCGATCGTGATGCCAAGCAGGAAAAGGATGATAACTCCGCTTACGAACCAGAACATCTGCGGCAGTAATAGAATCAATGTATCGTTTACAGAAAATTGCCAGTTTCCTTCAAAGAAAATTTCGTGAAAAATGGTAAACGCATGATGAAAATCAACGATAAACCAACCACCGACGAACAGAATGAAAAAAAGCGGAAACAAGTAAATATCCCGGTAAGTTTCAGACAACAGTTTTCGGTCTTTTTTCCATAAAAACCCAGAAAACATGATGACAAGACCCAAACTCACGAGGCCGGCGATGCGTACCTGCGTGTAGACAGTACGTACATCTTTCATATGTTCGATCTCACTGATCAGAACTTCCTCACCGTTTTCAATCCGTGTTTCATGTCTTAAAATTGGTGTGTCATCTTCCGGATTCGCCCCGAAGTGCAAGTCATCGCTTCGATAATTCAAGTAGTCGATCAACTTCCCCGTGACATAATCATAATCGAAAGTGATGTTCTCATGTGAAGCGTAAAGACCCTCCGAAAAACGCATATAAGGTTTCGTGGTCAGTAAAGAAGCGAATAAAGCAATGAAAAATACCGGATACAACAACCATATGAGATATTTGATTATTTTCATTTAGATCATCCATTCAAAAAGTGTCAGCTATATTGTACCATAGGATGATGATTTGGAAACGTGAGCCGAGTCGGCTCACGTTTCAAGCATCATTTCACCAGTGTTTCAAAACATTCGATAGTGTTTTGCAAAAGCGAGGCAATGGTCATTGGACCGACGCCACCCGGAACAGGTGTGATGTGCGATGCGACATCTTTTGCGGCCTCGAAATCGACATCTCCGACCAGTTTCCCATCAACGCGGTTGACACCGACATCAATGACGACGGCACCCGGTTTGATCATGTCACCAGTAATCATGTTCGCACGACCGACCGCAGCGATTAAGACATCCGCTTCGAGACACTCTTTCTTCAGGTCTTTGGTGCGCGAATGGGCGATGGTGACTGTTGCGTGTTTGCGTAGGAGCAACTGCAGCACCGGCTTACCGACGATGTTGCTGCGACCTACAATCAGTGCTTTTTTGCCTTGCAGGTCGATACCGACGCTTTCCAGCATGGTCAAGATCCCTTTCGGGGTTGCGGGCAAAATCCCCGGCGTTCCGATTTGAAGTGCGGCGATGTTGAGCGGATGGAAACCATCCACATCCTTGTTTTGTTCAATGGTGTCGATAACCCGGTTGGCATCGATGTGATCCGGCAAAGGTAATTGCACCAGGATTCCATGTACAGCTTCATCCTGGTTGAGTTCTTCAACCAATTGCACGAGTTCTTCTTCCTTGATGGTGTCGTCTTTTCTTAATAGCGTGCTTTTGATGCCCGCCCTTTCACAAGCGCGTTGTTTCGCTTTGACATAGCTTTGGCTTGCGGGATCTTCTCCGACCAAAACCACAACAAGATGCGGGGTTTTTCCGGTTTCTTGAACCAAGGTCTCCACTTGTTCTTTCACTTCAGCGCGAATGCTTTTCGATAATGCTTTTCCGTCAATGATTTCTGCCATTAATCTTTATCCTCCATTAAATAGGTTTCTAATATTTCCCCGTAAAACATGATATGCGTATCATGATTCGGGTAATATCTTGCTTTGATCGAATCATCGATCAATGCGGGTTCTTGTGTTTGGGTGTAGATGGTTTTACACTCGTATTGCAAAGCACATTCGCCGATGACGGGCGTGTTCACCTTTTTAGCTGGTACGAGCGTCAAACCGGCAGCCTCGAACTTATCGATGTCACGTCCCGATTTCGTTCCGGCTATTTTCAATGCCTCTTTCATCGTTCCAAGCTGTGGTACGTTGATGGTAAAATCGTCCGCATGCCGCAAAACGTCATACGTATGTCTAGAGTATCGGACATAGGCAATGAAGACAGGTCTTCCCCAGATGACGCCGATATGGCCCCAGGCAATGGTCATGGTGTTGACGTTACCGGTATTATCTTTTGCGGTGATAAAGACACCTTTGGGTAGTTGCTTTAAAAACAGTTCCGAATTCTCATGGTATTTCTCAAGCACAAAATCACGTCCTATTCGAGATACAATTTTGAATATTTTTCTTTCAGGTAGCGAATATAGTAACTTGGATCAAAAGCTTCTCCTGTGACTTTAACGAGAATTTCCTCCGGTTTCAAACTCGAGCCGAAACAATGAATCTTCTCTTTCAGCCATGTGTTGATCTTGTCGATCTTGTTGGCTTTGATCAAGGCTTCGAAGTCGATATCTTCGATCATGGTGTAGTAGATTTGAGCCGCGTAGGCACTGCCAAGCGCATACGTCGGGAAATACCCGAACATGCCGCCGCTCCAATGGACATCTTGCAAAATACCGTTACTGGGTTTGTCGACATCGATGTTAAGATATGACTTGATTTTATCGTTCCACATGGCCGGCAAGTCTTCGACGCTGAGACCATCATTGAAAATGGCACGTTCAAGTTCATAGCGCAACAGGATGTGAAGAGGATAGGTGAGCTCGTCGGCCTCTACCCGAATGAAGGTTTCATCGACCCAGTTGATACCTTTGTAGAAATCCTCCAGTGTCACATCTTTCAGTTGATCGGGAAACATCGTTTTTAGTTTGGGGAAATGGACTTCCCAGAAAGCTTTGGATCTGCCGAGGATGTTTTCATAAAAGCGTGATTGCGACTCGTGGATGCCCATCGAAGCGCCGCTTTTCAAGTTTGTCATGTCGAACATTTCATCGACTTGTTGTTCATAAAGGGCATGTCCAAGTTCGTGGATTGCAGCGAAAATGGAAGAAAAAACGTAGTCTTTCAAGTACCGCACCGTCAAGCGGACATCCTTGGAATGCGTATTCCAGGTGAAGGGATGCACGCTTTCCTTCAGTAAGCCACGATCGAGATTATAATGGAAGACATCGAGGAGATATTCGACAAACTTTCGTTGGTTTTCCACCGGATAGCTCTTGTGGATGAACGCTGGTGTCTCTTTGGGTTTCTTAGCCAGTACCTCTTTGACGAAAGGCACCAGATCTTCCTTGATGGTGGTGAAAAACGCATCGTATTTCTCCATGTCCATACCCTCTTCAAAATCATCGAGCAAGACATTGTAAGGTGTATCGGTATCGCTACGGTATGCGACCATTTTTTTCTGATAGCTGATGAGCTTTTCGAGATAAGGTTTGAATTTATTGAAATCCTCTTCTTCACGCGCTTCTTCCCAGACACGTTGTGCCATCGTCTGCAATCTGACGTATTCGATGTATTCGCTTTTGGGAATCTTGTCGATTTTATCGAGGTTCTTCTTCGCTTTTTCGATCTCTTTTCTTTGATAATCATTCAGCTCTTCCCGCTGATTCATCAAGTCGTTAACCAGGGTCTTATACTCCTCAGAAGTCGAAAGCGAGAAAGATTCGCCGCTGATGATCGACAACATCTCCGAACGATAGGGAAAACATTCCTTCGGCGCTTCGGTGTGCGAATCCCAGTTTGTGACCCCTAAAACCAGCGCATAAGCTTTCTGTTTCTTCTGTATTTCTTTGAACCGTTCAAAATCACTCATGTTTTTCTCCTTTAATGAAGAGACGCACAGCTTTCACTGTGCGAATCTTATTCTTTTAGAACAGGCCTTTCGCGTTGCCGTCTTCGTCGATGTCCATATCCATCGCCGCCGGTCTTTTCGGCAGACCCGGCATGGTCATCATCTCACCGGTCAAAGCTACAATGAACCCGGCTCCGATGGATGGTGTCAATTCACGAATGGTCAGTTCGAAATCACGTGGTCTACCGTAAAGCTTGGGATCATCCGACAATGACATCTGGGTTTTGGCCATACATACCTGCAGGTTGTCCCAACCCTCGCGTTTGAACTTGCGTAATTGATTTTTGGCTTTCTTCGAGAAATTGACGGTTTTGGCACCGTAGACCGTCTTCGCGATGACATTGATTTTCTCTTCAATGGATTGTTCGTTTTCATATAGACGTTTGAAAGTCTTGGTATTGTTTTCGATTTCTTCGAGAACACGGTTGGCAAGATCGACGGCGCCAGCGCCACCATCGGCCCATACTTTGGAGAGGGCATACGGATGGTTGTTGGCTTCAAGCCATTCGGCAAGCGCTTTATGCTCCGCATCGGTATCGTGGACAAAATGATTGACCGCCACAACGTAAGGCAGGTTGAAGGCTTGGATGGTTTCAATATGTTTTTGAAGGTTTTCAACACCTTGTTTCAACGCTTCAACGTTTTCATCCTTCAACGCGTCCTTTTTCACGCCGCCATGCATCTTCAGGGCTCTGACGGTCGCGACGATGACAACGGCACTCGGTTCAAATCCGGCTTGTCTGGTTTTGATGTTCAGGAATTTTTCCGCACCGAGATCGGCACCGAAGCCAGCTTCGGTGATGACATAATCCGCCATCTTACGTCCCATGTTGGTCGCGATGATGCTGTTGCAGCCATGAGCGATGTTGGCAAACGGTCCACCATGAACCAATGCCGGTGTGTTTTCAAGTGTCTGAACCAGATTCGGTTTAATCGCATCACGTAAAATCAACGTGATGGCGCCTTCAGCACCCAAATCTCCCACAGTGACCGGTTTACGGTCATAGGTGTTCGCGATGACAATGCGTTTGATACGGGTTTTCAAATCCTGAAGGTCTGTGGCAAGGCAGAGGACCGCCATGATTTCAGATGCAACGGTGATGTTGAACCCGTCTTCACGTGGAATCGAGTTGCCGACGCCGCCGAGACCGACGGTTACCTGACGCAGTGCACGGTCATTCATATCGAGCGCACGCTTCCATGTGATTCTTCTCGGGTCGATGTTCAAATCGTTGCCCTGATGCATGTGGTTGTCAATCAGCGCCGAGATGGCGTTTGTAGCAGTGGTGATGGCGTGGATGTCGCCTGTGAAGTGAAGGTTGATATCCTCCATCGGGACGATTTGTGCGTGTCCGCCGCCTGCGGCGCCACCCTTGACACCCATGACAGGACCGAATGAGGGCTCTCTCAATGCGACAATCGCATCTTTTCCGACTTTAGAAAAAGCTTGGCCCAGACCGACGGTCGTTGTTGATTTTCCCTCACCTGCAGGCGTCGGGGTAATCGCTGTTACCAGGATAACTTTGCCGTTTTTGTCTTTGAGGTTT
>SLJL01000101.1 GCA_007135105.1 Candidatus Izemoplasma sp. | reverse complement strand
CGTTTCAAGAAACTATCTAGTCTTTTCATGGCGACCCTCCAGAAACAACGACATAATGCGCTTGAGCTCTTCCCATTCTTTGCGTTTTTCCTTGTAGTAGGCAAGACCCAAAGTGGTGATGCGGTAGTATCGGCGTTGCCGGCCATGGGATTTCGTACCGATATAAGAGGTGATCAGCTCGTTTCGTTCCAGTCTTTGTACCATGGCATAAAGGGTCGCTTCTTTCATAGAAAACGACCCGCTTGAACGTTGTTTGATTTCGGAGGCAATCTGATAGCCGTAACGGTCTTTTTCGATGATCAGTTGCAGAATGATCGTCTCCAGGTGACCGCGTAAGACATCTGAGGATATGGTCACGACATCAACCCCTAGTATTTGTTTTTGAAATAGTCTCTGAGGTTCTTAAGCGATTCGACCAGCATGGGGTTTTCCTCCATGTTCAAATCATCAATGGCCGCATCGATCATATCGTCATGGAATTCCTCGTGGATTTTTAGTACATTCAAGGCCTTATCGGTCAAATTCAGATAGACTTTCCGCTTGTCTTCCGCATTGGACGTTCTTTCGATGTAGCCTTTTTCCACGAGTCTTGAAACCGCTGTGGTAAGCGTTCCTACCGTCACCCGCAGGCGGGCTGCGACTTTGCTCATTGTCGGTTCACTCGATTTCTGGACCGCCTCGAGCACATGGACTTCGTTCATGGACAAGCGGACGCCGCGTTGACGCAGGTGCTCTTGCTGGATGCTGAGGATGTGGTTGAAAACTTCCACAAGCAATTCGTTGATGATCATCTTTGTTTCACTTTTCAAATCGTCACCCCTTCCACACGATACAAGGATATTATATCAAAAATCCGTGTTGATTTGTAGCTATTTCTTAATCCAACCAATCGCCAAGGCCCCATGACCGGCATGCGCACCGACAACAGGCGTAAGCGGATAGTCTTTTACTTCATCGAGTTTGAGTTGTTCTTTCAAACTGGTGCGGACATCCTCAAGCGCATCGAAGGCATTCGCGTGGATGATGAAGACTTCCATACCCTTTTCATAGACTTCATTGACGAACTTCTCGACGATGCGGTTCAAGGCTTTTTGTCTGGTTCTGATCTTCTCGATCGGTTCGACTTTGCCTTCACGTGACAAGGCAAGCATCGGCTTGACTTTGAGCATGGAACCGAGGAACCCTTGAGCTCCGGATAAACGACCGTTCTTGACGAGGTATTTGAGCGTATCGACCGAAATGAGCAACCCCTGGTTTTCACGAAGATAGCTGAGACGATCCAGGATTGCCGGAATGTCTTTGCCTTCCTTGACGAGTTTGGCGGCTTCTAAAGCCATGCAGGCCTCAGGATAGGTCAGTGTCTTCGAGTCGAAAACCGTTACTTTGATGCCTTCAACCATGTTCGCTGCCATCATCGCACCTTCGTAGGTCCCTGATAGCTTACTCGAAATGGTGATGACGAGCAGCTCTTCATACCCGTCCTCTTTCATTTTTTCATACGTTTCAAGAATGACCCCCGTGGGTGTCTGCGCCGTTGTTGGATGAAAATCGGGATTCTCCTTGATCAATTTGTAGAATTCGTCCGCCTTGATGTCGACAAAATCCGTGTAGTCTTCCCCACCGACATGCAAGCTCGAGCGGATGAGACGGATGTCATAGGGATGTTCCAAATAATCGATGCCTGAGTTGCCACAAACGACAATGCCAATCTTTTTCATTCGTTACCCTCCAATATTTTGATGTTCAAAGTTTCTTTAAGGATACCAACTATAAAGGGTTTTGTCAATCAAAAAAGGCTGTATTCATAGGAAAACAGCCTTTAGTTCTATCGGTTGGTCTGCAAGAAATCATGCATGTGTTTCGCTGCGTCCTTGCCGGCTCCCATCGCCAGGATGACCGTGGCGGCGCCCGTGACGGCATCACCACCGGCATATACGCCCTCTAAGGACGTTTTCAAGGTCTCATCGACTTTGATGCCGCCCCAGTCATGGGTGTCGAGATCCATGGTGTTTTGCTTGATGATCGGATTCGGTTTTTGACCGATGGAGATGATGATGGCATTGATGTCGAACGTTTCGAATTCGCCGGTTGGCAATGGTCTTCTTCGGCCGGAGCTGTCCGGCTCACCCAGCTTCATCTTTTCACACTTGACCGCGGTGACTTCATAGTCCTTGCCGTAGATTTCCACCGGATTGTGCAGCAGATTGAATTCGATGCCTTCTTGCTTGGCGTGATGGATCTCATCGAGTCTGGCCGGCAGGCTGGCTTCATCTCTACGGTAGATGACAATGACGCGTTTGGCCCCGATGCGTTTGGCCGTCCGCGCCGCATCCATCGCGACGTTGCCGCCGCCGACAACCGCGACGGTATCGCCGAGTTTGACCGGTGTGGCGGCTTGAGGGAAGTTGCGTGAACGCATGAGATTGACACGGGTGAGAAACTCATTGGCGAAGTAGACACCGTTATAGTTTTCACCAGGGATGCCAAGACCGCTCGGCAAACCGGCGCCACTGCCGATGAAGATGGCTTCATACCCGTCTTCCTTCAATTGTTCGATGGTGATGCTTTTTCCGATGATGGCGTTTTTGACGAACTTGACGCCCATCTCTTTCAGGTTTTCGATTTCCTTTTTGACAATGTCCTTGGGCAGGCGGAAATCGGGGATGCCGTAGTTGAGGACACCGCCGTAGGCGTGCAACGCTTCAAAAACCGTGACCTTATAGCCTTTTTTCCGTAAGGAGGCGGCGTTGGCAAGGCCCGCCGGGCCACTACCGACCACGGCGACGCGCTGGGGTTTTTCCTCAGGCACCGTTATATCCGCCAGATTGTTGTTCATGCCATGGTCGCCGATAAAACGTTCAAGCGCACCGATGGATACGGGCTCACCCTTGATGCCGAGGATACAGGCGCCTTCGCACTGGCTTTCCTGTGGACAGACACGCCCACAGATCGCCGGCAGGATGTTGTCGTTGTAGATCGTGTCAAAAGCGCCGTCAAGGTCTTCTGCTTCCAGTTGTTTGATGAACCTGGGGATGTCGACCCCGACCGGGCATTCCGTGACACAGCGCGGATTTTTGCAATCGATGCAGCGCGTCGCTTCCAGTTTGGCCTCTTCAAGGGTATAACCGAGCGCCACTTCGAGAAAGTTCGTGACTCTTTTGTGAGCATCCTGTTCGCTCATCTGCGTTCTTGGTCGTTTAGCTGCCATGATTATCCAACCTCATATAACATTCATGTTCTTTGTCTTTATAGTAGTTCTGACGTTTCATCAAACCATCGTAATCGACGGCTTCTCCGGGAAAATCCGGTCCGTCGATACAGGCAAAATAGGTTTTACCACCGATTTCGACCCGGCAATTGCCACACATGCCGGTACCATCGATCATGATCGGATTCAGCGATACATCAACACTTCTTTTATGCGCCGTTGCCATTTTCGCTACGAATTTCATCATGATGACCGGTCCGATGGCGATGACGTGATCGATCGTATCATCGGTTTTCAGGATGTCTTCCAGCGGTGCGGTCACAAGACCTTTTTCTCCGTATGAGCCGTCATCCGTCGTATAGATGACCTTGTCGCACAGGGATTCGAACGTATCTTTCAAAATCAGGTAGTCCTTGTTTCTCGCACCGAGGATGAGGGTCACTTTGGTGCCTTGTTCCTTATAGGCCCTCAGCTGCGGTAGAATCGGGGCGGCGCCGACACCGCCGGCCACACCGACGACATGCTTTTTGTCTTTGATGTGTGCGGCCTGACCAAGGGGACCGACGAAATCCGAAATCGTATCGCCTTTTTCCTTTGTCCCGAGCAACTGCGTCGAATAGCCCATCTTCTGATAGATGATATCGACCTGATCGCCTTTAATGTCGGCGATGGTCAACGGGATTCTTTCACCGTCCTCATCGACGCGCAGGATGATGAAATGTCCAGGTTTGGCGTTTTTAGCGACCAACGGGGCATCGATGGTCATGAAATCGATGTCTTTGTTCAATACTTTCTTTTCGGTGATTTTGTACATGGTATCACTCCAGTATAAAAAAATAAAAGCGCTTTCTCTCCTATATCATTATATCAAAGATAGAGCGCTTTTAAACCCTGAATTACAAAAAAAGTATTACAGGTTTTCTCGATGTTTCCATAAAAAAACACTGCCCTTGTTAGGCAGTGTGACCTTAGATGTTTTTTTCGCAGTGCGGACAGGTGGTTTCTTCGATCAAAACGGCCTTACCGCAATGCGGACAAGCCATGTATCCCCTACGTTTCAAATCCGTGCTTTTGCGGACCACGTGAAAGGCGTAGGTGAGTTGGGCGCCGATCATACTTACCATCAGGGTGAATAACGCAAACAAAAACAGCACGAATCTCAGAGGTTCGTAGAAATAAGCCACCAGTGAACTCGCACCGGCGATGATGAACCCCGACCCCAGCAAGACAAGAATTTTCGTTTTTATCATTTCAATACAACTCCAATAGGGTTTCCCCGGGATTTTTGGTGTAACGGCGGCGTTTGATGCGTTTTGAACGCACTTTATGCGGATGCGCGATCATGTTTTTCAATACGTGTCCCTCGTTATGGCCGTGGATGATCCTCAGAAGTTTGATGTCATCATCCAAAGCGGCGATGGTTTTCTCGATTTCCTTGATCGCGTCGCTTTCCACATAGCCATGAATATCAAGCAGTGCTTCTTTCATCGGGATGCTCCTTTCACAACCGGCAAAGGGGTTTTGATGCGGGGGCGTCTGCCGTGGGTTTCGATGTGTGTTTTAATGACGGCATCGATTTTTTCGCGGTCGTTTTTCATCCAGTCGACGGTCTCGGGGTCGATCTGATAGGAAAAAGGACAGCTTTGAAGACACACGCCACAATCCGTTCCGGTGTTTTTCCAGAGTTTGAAACAGCTGTGTTCATCAAAGTGATAGAACCGGCGCCCATTTACCATTCTTTTTTTGTGTTTGATCGATTGCATCGGACAGTTGATGAGGCATAAGGCGCAGCGGTCACAGAACAGTTCGAGGCCGAAATCGACCGGGTGGTCTGCCGGTAAGGTGAGGTCAGTCAAGACGGCGCCGAGTCTGATGGCGTTGCCGTAGGTCTTGTTCACGAGATGATTGGTCATGCCGATGTCACCGAGACCCGCATCGTATGCGAGCGGCACGAGCGGCACGGTCGCATATGCCACACTTTCAAACCGGGCGTCATAACCGAGCTTACGGAGATAAAGACTCGTCCTGGCTCCGATTTCGGCGACTTTCTGGTAGGCACTGAGAGTTTCGATCATTTCTTCGATATCGGGCGCCCGCCGGATATAGGTCATATCCATCGGGACGATAAAGACGATGGCGGTTTTAAAATCGTTTCTGATAGGTGTTCCGTAAGTCTCTTCGGGACCATGCGCTTTGGTATGCCGTCCGAAAGCTTTGTAGAAATGGCTTTCCTTAAGGGTGACTATCCCCATCTCAGGGGCACCGAAGCTTTTAAGCAGATGCGAAAGATTTTCTTTGAACATGTTCGGTAGTTTTGTTCTAACGGTGTTGACCGGGGTTTTCGCTTCAAGGTCGTGGTAGTGGTCGATGAATGTCTCGATGTTTTCAAAAAGCGGCAGCACTTTGGCTTTGATATCGGGTTCGGCCTTGATGGCATCATACAGCATCCGCATGGAAAAACCGCGTACGGCGTCGTCTTTTTCCCGGTATTCGGGATGGGTTTTGTAGAATGTATCGTATGGTACGGTCCCTTTTTCCAAACGCACGCGGGAAAACAGGGTCTGTCTTTCGTCGTAGGTCTTTTTCATCTTTACCACCTGAGCCTATTTTAACATACCGAAACAAAAACAAACGTCACGGCTGACGTTTATTTCAGTTTGTTGAGATCGAGCGCCCCCGTAAGATCGCCGGCGGCGACTTTCAATACCCGGTTGAAGACGTCTTCTTCCATCTTCGCCTTGGATTCGACCGCATGGCCGCCGCAGTGCGGGGTCATGACGACGTTGTCAAAGGTGTGGATTGGATGGTTCGACGGTGGGGTAGCGGGTTTTTCTTTGGTCGGATAGGTGTACCAGACATCCGAGGCGAAGCCGGCCAGGACATGGTTCTTGAGTGCTTCGTATAAGGCTTTTTCCTCGATGATCGGCCCGCGGCCGACATTGATGAGGTACTTGTCCTGCATGTGTGTGAGTATCGTAGCGTCGATGGCACCTTCCGTGGTCGGATTGAGCGGTGCGGCGACGATGAGGATTTCGGTCTTCTTTGCCAGGGTCTTCAGATCGTCCACCAAGGTTACATCGCCGTAATCCTTGCCGCGATCGATGGTGTAGATCTGTTTTGTGAACGGTTCGAGCAAGGCCTTGGTGTGTCTGCCGATGCGCCCGTAGCCGTAGATGCCGACTTTCTTGTCGATGAGCGACACCCAGGGGATGCGTTTTTGTTCACCGAGGACCCGGTCCGACCAATCGCAGTTTTTCATGTTCGCATGATAGTTCGGCAGGTTTCCAAGTAGACCCAGGGTTAGCCTGAGCGCCATTTCGGCCACATAGACCGCATGGACGGTGGTGTTGAACAACACGAGATCATGTTTTTGCATCGCGGCGACATCGATGCCGTTATGGCCGGTGAAAGGGATGATGACGCCTTGGAGATCGGCGTGATAATCACCTGCCTCGAACGAACCGTCAACAAGCCAGTTCGCTTCTTGTTTGGTTTCGACGACCTGGATGTCTTCGGGAAGATGTTCTTGCAGGTATTGTTTGAAATTGTCATAACCGACATAGATTTTCATGCTATCATTCCTTTTTGAAAGTGAAGTGGTTTTTATGGTTCGTGTAGACGCGTTTTAGCGGTACATCCCTGATGAGATGGGCTAAGGCTTTCGGCGTGAAAAAACCGATATGGGTCTCGTCCCGCCGGTACCACCAGGTGAGAAACGCCTGATCGTCCTCGGGTCTTAAACTGGTCGAGATCGCCAGATAGCCGCCCGGTTTCAAAAGGCCTGAGAGTTTCGCCATCGTCTTGAGCGGTTGCGATAAGTGTTCGAAGACTTCGGTGGCAGTGATCAGATCGTAGGTCTTGTTTTCGTAGTCTGCTTGCGGATGGTAGAAAGGATCATAGTGCTCGGCATGAAAGCCGGCACGTTTCGTGAGTTCATAAAGCACCGGACCGGGTCCGGAACCGAAATCGAGCGCGTCTCCCGATTGGATATAGGGTAGAACCGCATGGTCCAGAAACGTCTTGAGCATCGTCACGTACCCGGCGTTTTCCATGGAGTTGTCATGGAAATCATACAAGATCTTCTCTTGTTCCGGCGTGGGATGGAAACGGGGTTGTTTGTAGGTAAAGCCGCAGACGGTGCAGACGTCGTAGACGACTTTGATTTTCTCATCAAAAAGGGGAGAGGTCTCTCCCCCGCAGATCATGCAGCTACTGGCCGAGTTTTTTTCGTTCATGGAGGAATTGATCCACCGTTATCATCATGAAAAGATGGAGGAGCGGATGTTTTTCCGTCTGCACTTCGATTTCGAACGCATCGCCGGTCGGAAAAACCTTCTTGCTCATGCTTGCCAGGGTGTTGAAATCATCGGCAACCGAGAAATTGTGTTGATAAAGCGATCCCTTGATTTCCAAGGTCTTATCATCGATCATCAGCGTGAATTTCGGACGTAGGAAACCGTAGGTGCGCCTGATGCGTGCCACGATTTCCCCTTGTTCGTTTTCAATGGTATAGTACTTGAATGTTGCCGGTTTGAAGCGACGTCTCGTAATGTAGAGACATTGGTTGTTCATATCGGAAATTCTTAAGGACCTCAAACCGAAAAGAAACTTCCCCTTTACTTTAAAAAGGCGGTTTTTGCTGTCATCGCGAACGGTGAAACTGCTTTTCTTCGCGAAATGTGAGGGCTTGATATAAAATTTCATGGCATAACCTCCTTATTAACTAGTATTATACGATATCCGGACGAAATAATAAAGGACTTTCACAGGTGAACGCTCAGCGATTTTCATAATGGTCGAGAATTGTCTTCAGTTCACCGACGAGTGGGTTTTCTGGTTTCATGTGATTGAGCGCGTGCGAGGCAAGGATGCTTTTCATGGCGCTTTGAGGTGCTTTCAATGCGCGGATGAAGGTCTGTTTCGTCTGCGGGACACTGTCGATGTGATCATGCAGGTAGCGTTTCAGGAATGCCGGGTTGGCGTACAGTTCGACGATATCTTTTTTCAAGCGGTAGGCCTGCTCGAGTTTAACATCACCGTCGGTGACGATCAGGCTGCGATACCCTGCCTTGTCGAGTTGTTCCTTGACAAAAGGAATGTTGCCGAAACCGCCGCAGGGAAGGACACGGTATGCCTTGTCCTTGTTCAAATGCCGCAAGGCACCTTCGAACCAGGCGACGTCGTACTTGCCTTCCACCAACAGGAAAGGTCTTTGCTTGCTTTGGCTCAGGGGTTTGGTTACGGTGTCGATTTCCTTTTGGACATCGCTTTTGTAAAGCGGATGGATTGTATGGGTAAAAGCGTTGATGAAGTTTTTGCGTTTCGAGACGAAAAACACCTGATGACTAGATGCTATCAGTGCGTCCATGTCATGTAGCAGGAAGCTTTGCTCGATTTCATCCACACCCAATAGTAGTTTTTGTGGTCCGTATTTTTCCAGTAAAGCCATACGTTGTTGTTTCCTGT
>SLJL01000032.1 GCA_007135105.1 Candidatus Izemoplasma sp. | reverse complement strand
ATTCTCGGCTATGTGCAAATCCCCTGTATCGAACGGAATGCGGTTGCGGCATTAAGAGCCATCGATGCGTGTGGCCTTGCCTATTTTCTGAGTGATTCCCGTAAGATTTCTTTCGATTTGGTCGTAGATACGATGTTTGAAACCGGTAAGGATATGCCTGCGAATTATCGCGAGACCGCTTGTGGCGGTTTGGCAAAGAAATATCAACTTAAATGATAGCATGAGAAATGAAGGTGGCAACGTGATCCAAAAAAATAGTACACACGACGTGACATTTACGGATTTGACCCATGATGCGATGGGGGTAGCCAAGATCGATGGCTTCCCTGTTTTTGTCAAGGATGCCCTGAAAGGGGAGAAGGGTCAGATCAAAATCATAAAAGTAAACAAGAACTTCGCGTTCGGAAAACTGCTTACACTTCATGAACCGTCACCGTTTAGAAAAAAACCGATCTGCGAGCATTTTGATACTTGTGGTGGCTGTAACATCATGCATATGAACTACGAGATGCAATTGTCATTCAAGAAACACAGGGTCAAGGAGACATTGAAGAAAATTTCCGGAATTTCACCACCCATCGGCAATACCGTGGCGATGAACAATCCATATTACTATCGAAACAAGGCGATCATACCTTTTGGCGAGCAAGACGGTAGGGTCGTGGCAGGGCTTTATAAAAGCCGTTCACACGAGATTGTCGATTTGCGTCGTTGCCATATTTTTCCAAAAATATACTCAGACATCATCCGTGCTGTAAAAGCATTGGTCATCGAGCACGACATCGATGTCTACGATGAGGAAACCCATGATGGACTATTGCGTGCCATCATGCTAAGACATAGCGAATCCACCGGTGATATTTCGTTGACATTCATCATGACTTCCGGAAAACTACCGAAAAAAGAAATTATCATACAGAGCATTGTAGAGCGGTTTCCCGTTATTTCCAATATCAATGTAAACATCAATCAAGACAAGACAAATGTTTTGCTTTCGTCTAAAAGCAAAACCCTATACGGCAAAGACGAGATGAAAGACACACTGCTTGGTATCGAGTATACATTCAACCATCGCTCTTTTTATCAGATCAATCCCGCCCAGACGGAAAAACTATATCGAGCCGCGATCGACCTGGCCGACCTGAAGAAGACCGATACCGTGATCGATAGTTACTGTGGCATTGGGACCATCGGTTTGACAGCGGCAAAGCATGTAAAGGCCGTCATCGGTTTCGATGTGGTGAAAGACAGCATCAGAAGTGCACAACTGAATGCGAAGAACAACGACATTGAAAACGCCCGTTTTATCCAAGGAAAAGCAGAAGACGTACTCCCTGATCTAAAATCGGAGCAGGTCGATGTTTTGTTTATCGATCCGCCGCGCAAAGGCTGTCATAAAGAATTCCTGGATACCGTAATCGCGATGGGGATACCGAAAGTCGTCTATATCAGCTGCAATGTATCCACGTTCGCAAGAGACACCTCCATTTTGAATGCCGGCGGCTACAAGGTGACTTCTGTCACGCCTTTTGATATGTTCCCGCAGACATCACATATCGAAACCCTGGCGTTGTTGACTAAATAAAGAATTGCCCCGAAAACCATTCGGGGTTTTTAAATACCACCCGAAGAAGGGCGGACGTTTCAAGGAGGAACAGATCATGGAAGTAAGAAAAGCGAGAAAAACAGATAAGGAACAGATTGTCGGGATGATACTATCATTCAGAGAGACGCTGAAAACGTATCGTGATCACGGTGGTCTGAGCACGAAAGCGGATGCGCTGAAAGAATACGAGGACTATCTTTCAAAAGGGTATGACATCTATGTGGCTATGACGGATACGTGCGCTATCGGGTATATGGTCTTGAAGATTGTCAAACCATGTGTGTGGGTCGAATCGCTTTTTGTCAAGAAGACTTACCGCGGCAACGGTGCTGCGGACGTGCTTTTCGACAAGGCGGAGACGGTCGCTGGATCTTACGGTGAGGAAACGGTCTACAACAATGTTCATCCGAATAACGCCTCGATGATACGGTTCTTGCAAAAACGCGGGTATGATGTCTTGAATCTGATAGAGATCAGAAAGGCGACTTCGGAAGAGAAACCTACTGAAAAGATCGACGTGGGGTCATACACCTTCAATTATTGAACAGCGTCTTTACTTATGACCAAGGCGGGGCTATAATGGTTTTAACTAAAGAGCATAAGGACAAGGAGTCATATGTATGGGAACGATTGTTAATGCTATAGCGATTGTCGTGGCAACCATGATTGGCATGGTTTTCAAGCAAGGATTGCCGGAGCGGCTGAAGAAAGCCATCATGTTCATGATGGGACTTGCGCTTGCCTCGATGTCTCTTGGATGGTTTATCCGTGATTTTCTGGTTTTCGGGCCAGATGGTTTTGAAACACGATATGATCTGCTTATCATCATCTCGCTTGTCCTCGGGACAATCATCGGTGAAATCCTGAACATCGACGGCGGATTGCGGAAATTCGCAGATGGCGTTGAAAAGAAGTACAATCTCCCTCCGGTGGCCAAAGGTTTCATCAGCGGCACGCTGATTTTCTGTGTCGGAGCGATGGCGATACTGGGTTCTATCCAGGACGGTTTGACCGGCGATATGACCACGTTGCTTTTTAAGAGCGTGCTGGATTTCATCACAGCGATGATGTTGGCGAGCGTGTTCGGAATCGGCGTGGCCTTTGCGGCCATCAGTGTGTTGGTCTATCAGGGCTTGATCACGATTGGCGCCATGCTTGCCGGTCAGTTTTTGACACTGGAGATGATTACCGCCATCGGCATGGTCGGAAACATCATTCTTGTGGCGATGGGGATCAATTTCATGGAGTTGAAAGAGGTAAAAGTCGCGAATATGTTGCCGGCTTTGATTATTCCGGTGGTCTATTTTGCCTTTCTAGGATTTTTCTAAAGCTTTATTATAGTCACCTTTACGCATAACGTGGTACAATTTTTTATATATTATAAGGGGGTTGTGATATGCAACAGGAAGTAAAATTCGAATCATTGAGACGCTTTAATTTGATTATGGGTGGGGTGCATCTGGTCCAAGCCATTTTGATGGTTTTTCTCGCCACCACGGTGATTCAGACCATTGGAGAGTTTACACCGACGATTACACAGTTTTATCTGGCGTTCGACGCTGAGTCCCAGTCATTGGTGATTCGCAGTCGTGCGTTGTTCGAGCTGCCTTTCGGGTTGTTTGTGGCGTTGTTTTTGTTCATTTCCGCAGTCGCGCACGGGGTTATTGCTCTACCGAAACGAACTTCGGAAATTTACAGGAAGGATCTTGGAAAAGGCATCAACAAGTTCAGGTGGTATGAATATGCGCTGAGTTCTTCGATCATGATCGTTCTGATCGCGACGTTGTTCGGTGTATACGACATCGCTTCACTTATTCTCATTTTCATCGTGAATGCTTCGATGAACCTGTTTGGTTTGATGATGGAGCAACTCAACAGCGGCAAGACGAAAAATACGGTCGATTGGGGCCCGTTCATTTATGGTTCGATCGCCGGACTTGCGCCATGGATCGCGATTTTCATCTATATGGGTGGTATTGGAGATTTGTCCATGGTACCCTGGTTTGTCTGGGCGATTGTCGTGACGTATTTCATTGCTTTCAACACCTTTCCCGTCAATATGATTCTCCAGTATGCCCGGGTTGGTAAATGGCAATCCTATCTTTATGGTGAACGCGTCTACATCGTACTTTCGCTTGTGGCCAAGACGTTGCTTGCCTGGCTGGTTCTGTTCGGTGCCATGCAACCGTAATTGATTTTTTGTGGTATTGTCCTTTAATGTTACTGGCGATGGTGTTCGCCTTCAACCGCTTATTTGCACGAGCTGATGACACCTGCACACATTTTTGTGTGCAGGTTTTACTTTGAATGGAGGGAAGTACATGTTATTGAGTATGGCGTTGGTATTATTATTCGGATTGCTGGGAAATCTCTTGTTTAAGGCTTTTAGGCTTCCTGGACTTCTGGGGATGCTGCTGGTGGGGATGGTATTGGGGCCGTACATGCTTGATTGGCTTGATACGGAACTTCTGGCTATATCGCATGAGTTGCGTTTGTTCGCTTTGGTGGTGATACTGCTGCGTGCAGGGTTCGGTGTGAACCGCCGCCGCTTGCTGGCTAACGGTAAAACCAGTGTGTTGCTGGCGTTTATCCCGAGTGTCTTGGAAGCGCTCAGTATTATCGTGCTCGCCATGTGGTTCTTTGATTTTTCGTTCGTTCAAGGTGGGTTGCTCGGGTTTATCATCGCTGCGGTTTCTCCGGCTGTGGTCGTGCCGGCGATGCTTGGGTTGATTGAAAAGAAGAAAGGTCGTGATAAAGCGATACCGACGATGATTCTCGCTGCTGCGGCTTTGGATGACGTGATTGCGATATCCTTTTTCTCGATGTTTGTTGGTCTATATTTCGGGACACGGATGAATGTGGGGATGCAGCTCATCAGCATGCCGCTTTCGATTTTTTTCGGTATTGCTGCTGGGGCTGTGAGCGGGTCGGTATTGGTCTGGATTTTCAAGAAATTTCACTTACGTGACTCGAAAAAGGTGCTTATCATTTTCGCATTATCTTTTTTCTTCTTGGCTATTGAGCATGCCTTGGAAGACGTGGTGATGTTCGCTGCTTTTATCGGAATCATGACAATCGGACTGGTGATAACGGCGCTTTATCCGGCTTTGGGGGCGCGCTTATCAAGTAAATTGAACAAGATCTGGGTCTTTGCAGAAATCCTGTTGTTTGTCCTGATTGGTGCCGCGGTTGATATCCACTTGGCTTTCACCATCGGATTCGTCGGACTTTTCATGCTGCTTATCGGTCTGGTTGTACGAAGCTTCGGCGTTATCCTGTCGACGGTTGGGAACGGATACAGTGTCAAAGAGCGGCTGTTCATCGTTTTCGCCTACTGGCCCAAAGCGACCGTACAGGCTGCAATCGGTGCGATTCCGCTCAGTCTTGGGGTTGCGGGGGGCGAGATCATTCTCGCCTTATCGGTGTTGAGCATCCTTGTGAGTGCGCCATTGGGCGCCATCCTTATTGATCGGTTTTCTTCTTTCTTGGTCAGTGCGCCACCGGTTTCGGAGAAGCGGATTTGATTGTCTATGGCCTATTCCTGTGTTAAACTATTAATAATCATGGAGGTGGTTTGCTTGATTAGAGTTTGGCGCTTGTTCTACCGTTTTATCTTGGGCCTGCTGTTGTTTGTCGTGGCTTTTCTCGGATTTCTGACGGCTGTGGAATATCGGCCCGATGACATCGAGTCTGTCCCGGTTCTTAATGAAGGCTCACAAACGCTTATGCTTGATCAGGCGATGACTTTGATGACGTTCAATATCGGCTATGGCGGTCTTGGTGCGACTGAGGATTTCGTCATGGACGGTGGTGAAAAAGGCAGACCCGATGATAAAAGCGTGGTCGAGGGCTTTCTTTCAGGCATCACCGAACTTATGCTGACGTATGAGGCGGATGTCTACTTCATGCAGGAAGTGGACAGACCCTCGCGCCGTTCTTATTATATCGATCAAGTCGAGCTGCTACATGAAACAGTCGGTCTAGAGCAATATTCCATGAGTTTTGCATTAAACTTCAAGGCCTTGTTTGTGCCGTTTCCCGTTTCTTTGACCGATCATATCGGCCGTGTGGAAAGCGGGATGCAGACACTATCGGTCTTCGAGCAAAAGCATGCTGAAAGATACCAGTTCCCCGGAGAGTTCTCCTGGCCGGTACGGGTCGTCAACCTAAAACGGGCAATGCTCGTCAACCGCATCGAGATTGCCGATAGCGAACAGGATCTCTATTTGATTAACGTTCATCTATCCGCTTACGACGACGGTTCGATGCGGGCTTTGGAGATGGCACTGTTGCGTGAATTCATTCAGGAGCTCTACAACGCGGGACACTATGTCATTGTCGGTGGTGATTTCAATCAGACTTTTCCGGATGCAGAGGGTGTCTTTCCCGTTGTCAATACCGATCATTTTGAAGCGGCGGTGATTGAAGAAGGCTATTTTGGTGATAACTTCAGCTTCACCATCGACCCGACATTGCCGACAAGCCGGCTGTTGAATCAGCCTTACGAGCCGGATGATCCCAAAACACAATATTATATCATCGACGGATTCTTGATCAGTGACAACATCGAACTCATCGATGTCTATACCATCGATGCCGCATTTGAGCATAGCGACCACAACCCCGTGATGCTGGAAGTTAAACTGAAACCCTAGGATGATTGGATGAAGTTCAAAAGACGATACCAGGATAGCATGCAATACACATACAAAATCAATACGGATACGGGCGCTTATCTTGTCGAGGTGCGTCTTGATGACTATGAAGAGATGTTCCGAGGTTGGGATGCCTCGCCGGCGGTTCATCGTGAGATGGACCCCGAATTGTTGCGTTTCATCGAAGAAAGCGGCTTCGAGATTGATTTGAACGAACAAATCGAGTTCATATTTTTCGTTGAAGAGAAGAATCGCGACGATGAAAAAGAGGTCGCTTCGATCTCCGCAATCCGCAACAACTTCAGAATGGCGATCTACCGAACCGATCGGATACTTATGAAGAACCGAAGAAAGATTCTTATGTATGTGCTGATTTCACTGTTGTTTCTGATTGCATCCTATACAGTTCCGACGTTCACCAACATCGATGTGGTGTTCCAGATTTTTGTTCAAGGTCTTTTTGTCGGTGGCTGGGTTTTCTTGTGGGAGGCGTTTTCGCTCTTTTTCTTCGTATCCCATGATGTCAGGCAGAAACGTAAACGTTATGTTAAATTCATGGAATCAGCGATTGCTTTTAAATATGTAGATGATGTCAAACCTAGTGTGTGAGGATGTTTATGGAGACGCAATTAACCTTGAACCAGGAAGTGCTTATTACCATCAAATCGATTGGAATCAATGGTGAAGGTGTCGGGTTCTACAAGCGCCAAGCTGTGTTTGTTTCCGGTGTCATTCCGCCTGAAGAAGTCGTGGTACGGATTACGAATCTGAAACCCGGCTATGCCGAGGGTGAGGTCATTCGGATCAAGAAAAAGGCGTTTTATCGCGTCAAGTCCTATCGTCAGGGCGATCCACAGTGTCCGAACTGCCAGCTGGACCATGTGGCTTATGAGGAACAGCAACGCTTGAAGGAGGATTTGCTTAAACAGACCTTCGAGCGCTTTACGGATCTGGATTTGAAAAAAGTGAAGTTCCATCATTTCAATCCGATCGTCACGCCGAAGCATTATCTGAAGACCGTTGTCATGGCTGTTGAGGATACGCCGGATGGTCTGGTGACGGTGATGCCCAAAAAAGACAAGACCGTCGAGGTGATGGAATGTCCTTTGCATGATCAGGTAATCAACGAGACCAACCGGATGGTTTTGGACATTCTGGATAAAAATGATATCTTCGCTTTCAATGAAAAGACGAAGAAGGGATTGTTGAGACATCTGGTGACAAGACGTAGTTTTGCGACCGGTGAAATCCAGATTACTCTCGGAATAACCATCTTCAACAAGGCATTGCGGAATGCCGCAAATGAGATCTTGAATCTATCGAATGTGTCGAGTGTGGCCATCAGCAAGATTCATGATGTCAAAGATAAAGCCATTTTCGGCGATACCATCGAAATCCTTGCCGGAAATCAGACGATAGAAGAGCGTCTTGGTGAAGTCCGTTTCCGTTTGCGCCCCGATGCCTATTATCAGAAAAACCCGCAGGAAGCACAAAACATGTATGAGTACATCAAAACATTGTTCACCGAAGATGACAAGGCTTTGCTTGACCTTTATACCGGGAGTGGGACGATGGCGCTTTACTACGGATCGCTTTTTGAGACGGTTGTCGGGGTCGATCACGATAAAGCTTCGATTGAAAGCGCCAAGGAAAGCGCCAAATTGAACCATTTCGATCATGTGTCATTCATGCTGGGCGATGTGGTAGAGACGTATCAGAAACTACATGCGCAAAAAAAGACCTTCGATGTCGTCATCTTCGATCCCCAAAGACCCGGATTGCATAAAGGCTTGGTTACGCATCTATTGAAACGTCCAGTAAAAAAACTGATTTACGTCTCCAATAATCCATCCACACTGGCAAAAGACATAAAAGCGCTAAGCAAGGTCTATGATCTGGTTTCAGTGATGCCTTTTGACATGCACCCGCAAACCATTCATATCGAATCCGTCGCTTTATTGAAGCGACGCACATAAGGAGAATACAATGATAAAAAACAAAATGGCTTTCATATTCATGGTCTTTACCCTCTTGACCGTGACCTCAAGCATCATCGGTCTGATTCAGGGCATTGAATCCACCGGCAATCTGCATATCGTCATGCGGTTTGCGATTACCTTCCTTGCTTTTGGTTCCTTATACATTTTCGAGGTCTTCATGCCGAGGTTCAAGTTCTACCAGGTGCACATCATGCATTATGTCCTTACCATGGCCGCGGCATTACTTCTGGTTGCTTTCAGTGGTTTGTTCGTCGAATTGCATCCGAATGCCTACCGGGATATTTTTCTCAATTTCACGGCGATCTATATCATCATCGTCATGAGCGAGTTCGTTTTCCACGCATTCTGGTCAAGATACAGAAAATCATCCTGACCCAAAAGATTAGGTGATGTCGATGAGATTCAACTATATGCACCGTATTGTGTTACTCTTCTTGTTTTTACTGTTTTTGGTTCTATTTGGGACTTTCGGTTATATGCTGCTGCTTGATATCGGTTTCCTTGACGGGCTTTACATGACAATCATCACCATTTCCACCGTCGGTTATACCGAAGTGGCCCAGATGACACCGAATGCCCAACTGTTTTCGATCTTCATCATTGT
>SLJL01000034.1 GCA_007135105.1 Candidatus Izemoplasma sp. | reverse complement strand
TTTGGCGATGCTGGAGAATCCAGCTATTTCCCTTTTGGTGAACTTGCCGATGGCGATCAACCCTTCGATTCCCTGCAGCTGCGCCAGATCGAAGCGATGGTGTTTATCCTTATAAAGCGTTTTGATTTGAATCTGTCGTACCTTTGCCAGTTCGTGAATCCCTTGGAGGATTTCGAGAAAATACGGGTCTTGTTTGACACGTGTCACGTCATTCCAAAGCACAACACCGATGAACCTTTTGTACTTCGGTCTTCCGGTTCTTTCATAACCCAGCTGTTGGGCGGTTCTAAAAATTTTTTTCCTTGTTTCTTCCTTGACGCTGATGGTCGGGTCTTCGTTCAATACCCGTGATATGGTGGTAATCGAAATGCCCAGTTTAGCAGATATGTCTTTTAGAGTCGCCATTTGAACACCTCCTTATCTGTCAATTCAATGATACTAAATTTTTAGTAAAACAACAAGATAAGAAGTCTTCCGGCACAATTAAACAAAAAAACACATGGGGTAGGATGTGTTTTTTTGTCGGTGCCAGAAATAAAATAGGAGGATTTAACGTTTATTTTTTGTCGCGATATCGAACCAGACGGCCATCAGGAGCACCAAACCCTTAACGACCTGTTGCCAGTCGATACCTAGACCCAATAGACTCATACCGTTGTTGATGACACCCATGACAAGCGCACCGATGACGGCACCCAGGACCGTTCCGATACCACCGGACATCGAAGCCCCACCGATGAACACCGAACCGATGGCGTCAAGCTCGAACAGCTCGCCCGCTTTCGGTGTGGCGGCATTCAGGCGCGCCGCGTAGATGATACCACTGATCGCAGCGAGCATGCCCATGTTGGTGTAGGCAAGAAACAGTGTCTTTCTCGTGTTGACACCCGATAACTCTGCGGCGTGCTTGTTGCCGCCGATGGCGTACATGTGCCGCCCGATCTTCGTCTTTTTCGATATGAACACATAGATGATGATGACGATGAAAAGTATGATGGACACATTGGGTAGCCCGCGGTGTGATGCGAGTGTAAAGGTGAACAGATTGATACCGATGAGGATAAGCGTGGTGACAAGAACCGCGATCCAGACCGGTAGAACTTCGAAATTGTATTTGCGACGGTTTTTCCGTTTTGCATAAGTTGAGTAGATGACAAGCACACTGGCGATGAGACCGGCGAGCAAAGTCAACAGATGCAGGTTCGTCCCGTTACCCGAAAAGATATCGGGAAGAAAACCGGAGCTGATGCGATTGAAACCGCCGGAAAGCGGTCCGATGGTTTGCCCGCCGAGTACAAGCAGGGTCAAACCGCGGAAGATCAGCATCCCACCGAGGGTGACGATGAAAGCGGGAATTTTAATGAATGCGATCCAAAAACCGTTCCACATACCCGCAAGGATACCGATGCCAAGAGCCATCATGGTCGCGACCTGCCAGGGAATACCCAAGCGTCGCATGAAGATGGCGGCCATGGCACCGACAAAGGCGGCCACGGAACCAACCGACAAGTCGATGTTTCCGGTGACGATGACAAACAACATACCCACAGCAAGTACGATGATATGCGCATTTTGCAGGATGATGTTGTTGATGTTGAGCGGTCTGACCGATACGCCGTTGGTCATGATGTAGAAGAACACCATGATGATGACCAGGGCCATGAACATCCCGTATTGTCGGATGTTTTCCTTAAGCAAACGTCCCAGAAGCGCCGTCTTTTCGTTCTCCTTCAAGAATCTGAACAACCTGTTGTTAAAGAGCTTTTGTTTTAAGTTCGTCATTTTCAAGAACCTCCACTTTCTTCGACAAAATCATTTTCATGATGGCTTCCTGGGAAACCGATTCTTTTCCGATTTGGCCTTTGATGCGACCTTTATCCATCACGTATACCCGATCGGAAAGGCCGATGACTTCCGGCATTTCACTCGAAATGACGATGACAGCTTTGCCCATTTCCGCCAATTGATTGATGATGGTGTAGATTTCATATTTCGCGCCGACATCGATGCCGCGGGTCGGTTCATCGAGAATGAGAATGTCGGGGTCGGAATACATCCATTTGCTCAAGACCACCTTCTGCTGGTTGCCCCCGCTCAGGTTCAAGGTATCCTGGTTGATATTGGAATATTTAAGTTTCAGCGCCTTGACCTGTTTTTCGGTGTCGACGACTTCCTTGTCTTCATCGAGAATGCCGCGTGTGAGCACCTTGTCCAGACTGGCGAGTGATACATTGTTCTTAATGGAGCTGATAAGGATGAGACCATAGGTCTTGCGATCCTCGGTCGCGTAGGCAAGACCGTGTTTGATGGCTTGTTCGACGTTTTTGATGGCAACCGGTTTGCCTTTGATATATAGTTCGCCTTCGGCGTTTCTGCCATAGGATTTTCCAAAGACACTACGCAAAAACTCCGTGCGTCCGGCACCCATCAATCCCGCAAAACCGACCACCTCACCGGCTTTGACATGAAAACTGGCGTTATCGACAATCTTGCGATCATATAACGGATGGACAGCCGACCAGTTTTTCACTTCAAAGAGGGTTTCACCGATTTTAGCGTTACGTTTGGGATAAAGATTGGTGATTTCCCGTCCCACCATACTTTTGATGATCCTGTCTTCATTGACGACTTCTTGTTTCATGTCGAGATAATCCACAGTCTTTCCATCTCGTAACACCGTCAGAGAATCTCCGATCTGTTCAAGTTCCGATAATTTATGACTGATGATGATCGAGGTAACCCCCTGTTTTTCCTTCAAATCAACGATGAGCTTCAAGAGATTTTGTGAATCTTCCTCATTCAAGGAACTGGTCGGTTCATCGAGAATCAATAGCTTGATATCCTTGGAGAGCGCCTTGGCGATCTCCACAAGTTGTTGTTTACCGACACTCAGATCTTTGATTAGTTCACCGGGTGTTTCATCAAGCCCGACTTTTCTCAGTAGGGACTGGGTCCGTTGGTTAGCTTCGTCCCAAGCGATGACACCACGTTTAACGATTTCATTGGCCAGGAAGATGTTTTCCGCGATCGAGAGTTCCTGGATTAATGCAAGTTCTTGATGGATGATGCCGATGCCCAGTCTTTCACTTTGCTTGATATTCTTAAAGGCACACAGTTCGCCGTCAAAAAAAATCTCGCCATCATAACCGCCATCAGGAATGACGCCACTAAGAACTTTCATCAATGTCGATTTCCCTGCGCCGTTTTCACCACAAAGCGCGTGGATTTCGCCACGTTTCACTTTAATGTTGACGTTATCGAGAGCACGGACGCCCGGAAAATCCTTGGTGATGTTTTTCATCTCGAGAATATAATCGTTTTTCATGATAACCCTACTTTCGAAATTGATGGTGGTTGGTGGCCATGCGGCCACCAACCAACCTCAAATGGTGTGCTTAGCGACTACTCCAGATCGAAGTCATCGATGTCGTGATAGCCTGAATCAATCAGTTCTTCTTCCCAGTTTGTAATGTCGACATAAATCGGAACGAGCAAGTAAGATGGGACGACTTTGACATTATTGTTATACGTCGAGGTGTCGTTGATTTCCGGATCGGTACCTTCAAGAATGGCTTCAGCCATGCTGACGGCAACACCGGCCAGGGTACGGGTATCTTTGAATACTGTCGAGGCTTGGTAGCCATCAATGATTAACTGTACAGATACTTGTTCGGCATCCTGTCCACCGACGTATGGCATGGGGATATCCCCAGAACCAAGGCCATATCCGTTAGAACGGAGTGCGGAGATGATCCCTACGGAAAGACCATCATAAGGGCTCAATACGGCATGAACGACTTCATCACCGGAGTAATACTGGGTGATCAGGTCTTCCATACGGCTTTGTGCCACTTGGCCATCCCAACGCAAGGTCGCTACCTGAGCGATTTCAGTTTCACCGGATTGGATGACGATTTTACCGTTGTCGATGTATGGTTGGAGAATGTCCATCGCGCCATCAAAGAAGAAATACGAGTTGTTGTCATCGGGGCTTCCGGCGAAGAGTTCAACGTTGAAGGGTCCTTCTTCATTCTCGAGATCTAGACCATCAACAATACCTTGGCCCATCAATTGACCAACGGCGAAGTTATCGAAAGTCGCGTAGTAAGAAACGTGTTCGGTGTCCATGATCAAGCGGTCATAGGCGATAACTTCAATGCCTGCTGCTGCTGCATTTTCAAGGACGTTGCCGAGTGATTGGTTGTCAATCGCGGCAATGACGAGTACTTTGACACCCTGGGTAACCATGTTTTCAACTTGGTTTACTTGCGTCGGGATGTCATCTTGTGCGTATTCGAGGATGACATTGTAACCGGCTTCCTCGAACAATTCTTTCATCGTTTCGCCGTCGGAGATCCAACGAGCACTCGATGTTGTTGGCATGGAAATACCGATGTCCGGTGTTTCGCCGCCACAGGCAGAAAGGGTGAATACTACCAGTAAAGACAGTGCAAAAAATAATACCTTTTTCATAATTCTCTCCTCTATTAAAATATTTTTATATCCAGTTCTTTTTTAGAACTTTGATGCCTAGATTAATCTTGACCGTAATACCTGTTTTTGCCATGCTTGCGCTTGAAGTGTTTCTCGAGCAAGTTCCGCTCCATCGCTGCGTTGTTTCCTTTTAACATCATGGTGCGATAGGCCATTTCGGCGATCGTCTCCAGAACCACTGCGTTGTGCACCGCTTCTTTTGGATCCTTACCCCATGTGAAGGGGCCGTGTTCATGGATGAGTACACCCGGACAATGCCGAGGGTCGATGGCTTGTTCTTTGAACGTTTCGATGATGATTAGTCCGGTATTCTTTTCATAATCGTTTTTGATCTCATCGGCTTGCATGGGACGGGTAAGCGGAACCGCTCGGTTGAAGTAATCAGCGTGCGTCGTTCCAAACGGCGGAATGACTTGTCCGCTTTGGGCGAAAATCGTCGCCCATTTCGAATGGGTGTGTACCACCGCCTTGACACCTTTGAAGTGCTTATAGATTTCCAGATGTGTCATGGTGTCGCTGCTTGGCTTCAGATCGCCTTCGATGACATTGCCCTCAAGATCGACCACAACCATATCTTCTACCTGCATGGTTTCGTATGCGACGCCCGAAGGTTTGATGACGACATAACCGCTGTTTGGATCATAGGCGCTCACATTGCCCCAAGTATAGATGACAAGGTTTTGCTTCACAAGATCGAGGTTCGCTTCATAGACACGTTTTTTCAAAGTCTCAAGCATGGTTACTGCCCCAACTGGTTTAGCCGGTAGGAAACATCGTTCCACTTGAGCTCTTTTTTCAATGTTTCGACATCGGTGTCTGCGCCGATATGGATGAACTCGATTTTAAGCATCTGAGCGAAATCACGAAGAACCTCGACATCAAGATCGTAACTCATGACCGTATGGTGGGCGCCACCAGCATGAATCCAGGCTTCTGTGGCTACCGAGAAGTTCGGCTTGAGCAACCACATCGCCCGAGATACGGGCAGATTCGGCATCGCCTTCAGGGGTTTGATCGCTTCGCATTCGGTCACAATCATCCGGAAACGACCACCCAGATCTACAAGTGAGACTTGCACCGCCGGACCTGCTTTTGCATCGAAGACAGCTCTGGCTGGCGCAGCTTTCCCGCCAATGCCAAGTTCGTGCACTTCTATTTTCGGCTTTTCTGCCGCAATCGAGGGACACACCTCAAGCATGTGCGCACCAAGAACATACCCCTTGTCATTCTCGAAATGGTAGGTATAATCTTCCATGAAGGAATTGCCACCACCTTCACCGTTCGCCATCAATTTCATGACACGCAGCATCGCTGCGGTTTTCCAATCGCCTTCAGCCGCAAAACCGTATCCTTCATACATCAAGTCCTGCGCCGCAAGTCCGGGTAGCTGGTTAAGACCGTTCAAATCCTCGAAGGTTGTGGTGAAACTCTTGGCGTTGTTATCTTCAAGCAGCTTCCGGATACCGATTTCGAGTTTCGCCTGATACTCGACCGATGCGTCGTTGTCGGTATGCATCTGATAGCGTTTTTCGTATTTCAACAGTTGTTCGCGGAGCTCGTTTTGAGTTACATTCTGTATTTTCTTTGAAAGGTCGCCCGAACCGTAGGTATTCACACTCCAACCAAAAGCGATCTCGGCACTGACCTTGTCGCCTTCGGTAACGGCGACATTGCGCATGTTATCGCCGAGACGCACCACATTCAACTGACGGCTTTCCAGCACACCGGCGGCGCTTTTGGTCCAATTTCTGATCTTATCTAACACTTTCTCGTCTTTATAGTAACCGGATACCACTTTGCGGGGAATGTGCATCCTTGTATGGATGTGACCGTGTTCCCGGTCCCCGTGCGCACTTTGGTTCAGATTCATGAAATCCATGTCGATCGAATCCCAGGGAATCTGTTCGTTGAACTGTGTATGCAGATGCAAAATGGGTTTTTGCAATCTTTTCAATCCCTTGATCCACATCTTGGAGGGACTGAACGTGTGCATCCAGGTTATGATGCCGGCCACTTTATCATCATGGTTCGCTTCCTTGAATAGCTGATCGATTTCTTCACTTGTCTTTAATAGCGTTTTGAAATGCACCTCGGCGAACGGATGGACCGCTTCGCTCAATGTTTCAGCCATTTTTTTACCACGGTCCGCAATCGTATCGAAGATGGCTTCACCATAAAGATGTTGTGTGCCGATTACAAACCAGAACTGATATCTTTTCATCATGATCATCCTAACCTTTCAACCGTTTTAATCGTTTCATCACGTCGTTGGTGCCTTGTCCGAAGTAATCATGAAGAATTTTGAACTCGCGATAGATATCTTCATAGATTTTCACGTTTTCGGCAATCGGTTTGATTGTCTTTTCTTTGACTTTAGCCATCTTGCTTGTTGCAGTCGCGATATCCTCATGTCCCCCGGCGGCGACACTCGCGAACAAGGCTGCGCCCAGAGCCGAGGTATGTTCCGAATCTGCGATTCTTATTTCAGTATCAAGTACATCGGCATAAATCTGCAACAACATTTCGTTTTTATTCGGTAATCCACCACTAACATACAATGCATCAACCGGCACGCCATGGGCTTTGAAATTATCGATGATGACACGTTTTCCAAAAGCGGTCGATTCAATCAATGCCCGGTAGATCTCATGAGGTTTCGTGTTCAGATGCATCCCGAGCATCAACCCTTGGACATCGGCATCAACCAGAATCGAACGGTTACCGCCGAACCAATCCAGCGCCAACAGACCACTCTCGCCGACCGCTAAACCGCTCGCTTCTTTTTCCAGATACGCATGCATGTCCATACCGGCTTTCTTCGCAGCTTCTTTCACGTCATCACTGATATAGTTATCCACGAACCAGGCGAAGATATCGCCGACCGCGGATTGACCGGATTCATATGCATAAAATCCTGGTATCGAACCGTTCTTGACAACCCCGCACATGCCGGGGACCTGTTTTTCGGATTCTCCGAGCAAAATGTCACACGTCGAGGTGCCCATAATCATGAGCATCTGACCACTTTCACTGAGCCCCGCAGCCGGCGGGGACACGTGAGCGTCCACATTCCCGACCGCAACAACGGTGTCTTCACTGAGCCCAAGCTTCTTTGCCCATCCGGGCAACAAGGTTCCAGCTATTTCGCCGACATCCTTGAACGTACCCTTGATTTTTTCATCAATGACGTTTTCCATTCTCGGATCGAGTTTCTTGAAGAACGCCTTCGAAGGAAACCCTTCTTCATGATGATAGATCGCCTTATAACCGAGCGTACAGGTATTTCTGATGACATTTCCTGTCATCTGCGAAGTCACCCAGTCGGTGGCTTCGAGAAAATTATCAACACTTTGATAAAGCGGATAGTCTTCACGCAGAACCTGCATGATTTTCGGAAACAGCCACTCACTGGAGATCTTACCACCGTAACGGTGAATCCAGGACGCCTCTTCCTTGTGCGCAAGCGCATTCAACTCATCAGCGTATTTCTGCGCCGCATGGTGTTTCCATAATTTGATCCACGCGTGCGGATTATCCTTATATCTATCATGGAAGGAAAGTGGTACGTTGTTTTCATCTACGGGAACAACCGTACATGCGGTAAAATCGATTGAAAGACCGATGACATCGTTTTTAGCGACCCCGGTTTCTTTTAGAACCTGAGGAACCGTTTCACTTAAGACATCGAGATAATCCTGTGGATCTTGAAGCGCATAATCATGAGGGAGTTTCTTATCATCACCGGGTAGGGTATCGGTGATGGCCCCGTTTTTGTATGCATGAACACTCGAGGCCAGGACATCTCCGTTGTCGATATCCACAAGAACCGCGCGTCCAGATAATGTTCCGAAATCTATGCCAATGGTATACTTCGCCATATTATCACATCCGTTTTTGTAAATGCTTTCAAGTAAACGATACCATATGTTTACTAAACATTCAAGATTATGATAAAAATTTTACTAAAAATTACTCAATAAAAAAGAGTAATGTTTATCGTTAATACTTTAAATAAGAATGCTGGAAAGTATAGATGATATATACGTAAAACCGCTTTGTTAAGGTTCTTTATGAATATCTTTATGGGTTGTATGTCTCATAGATTATAAATAGAACATGAAAACTAAAATTCAGTTCGGTTTTTCTCCCCTGTCGTAATGGGTTCATATATGGTTTATACAGTATTATAGCGGCCTATTATTTAGTAAAATTATTGCAGCGATTATCGCAAACGCTTTCAGCGCCATATATATAAAAAAGTCTTTTGTGTAGGCACAAAAGACTTTAATGCTATAACATACCTTTTTACTACCAACGATTGAAGAAAGCTTCCGCGAAACCAGGTAAGGATTCGATTTTAAAAATCTCTTTTTCCAGTTTGATCTCACCATTATAATGTCCGAAAACTTGATTCTGATCACTTTTGAT
>SLJL01000003.1 GCA_007135105.1 Candidatus Izemoplasma sp. | reverse complement strand
CATCGAGGTCTCGATGATTTCATATTGAGCGATCACAACCAAATCCTCCGTAAGGTTCACGCACGCTCGATCCCATCCGACAAAATGATGATTTTCACGAACGGGTGCTTCTGGTTCTTTCGAATCGGCCTCGAAACTTACAGTTTAAATTTTGAGAACTTGACCGTCGTGGTCCTTGAAGGTGACGGTGTAGCTGTTGATGGTATAAAGCGCTGTGATCACGGTATCGTCGTTGATGCTGTCAAAATCCGTGCCCCAACCGTTGAAGGTGTAGCCGCTACGTTCTGGTGCATCCGGGGCGATGGCGGCATGGTCGTAGTCGACCATGGTGGAAATTAGACAATTTAAGAATTTTATTAGTTCACGCATCGCTAATCATGACTCAAAGATATATACATATCACACAGGAGCGTTTATCTGCAGAATATTTCGAAATTCACTAAGATCTTGAGGTAGACCATGAGCGTGCGCCTAAAAACCTAAAAAAAAAGCCCTTATGCAGGGCTTTGTAAAAGGCAAGATGGCATTCCGGGAGGGATTCGAACCCCCGACCGATGGCTTAGAAGGCCATTGCTCTATCCAACTGAGCTACCGGAACACAAAAGCGTTATCTAAAACGCCTTAATCATTATATACCAAGGCTTATGAATTGTAAAGTCAAAACAACGGTCATCTTTTTTAAAAAAGCGCCCGGATATCCGGGCGCTGGTGCTATCGAGACAGTTTCGAGATGAAACAGGCATCGGTGGCTTTGCACCGGTCGGAATCATAATGTTCGCACGTACCTTCGACGACGATTTGTAGTTTGTTAACATTGAAATTCTTGAAGATTTCATGGTTTTTGATATAGTCGAAAATATCGGAATCATTGATTTCGATGATATTGTTGTTGACGCGACACGTCACATGTATGTGTGAATCCGCCGAGTGGGAGGATTCATCGATGGTAAGATCATAATGCTTCTTGCCGTTGATGAAGATTTGTGTCACAATCTTATTCTCAATTAGAAAATCGATGTTGTTATATACGGTTCCCAGGTTGTGATACCCGCGCTTTTTAAGTTCGCTGTGGATTTCCTGTATCGTCAGGTGCTTGCCCTCCAAGACGTCGATGATCGCTCTACGCTGCTTGGTGATGCGGACATTCTGTTTTCTGAGTTCATTGAATATTTGTTCTTTTTTATCCATAAGATATCACCCACATCTATATTAACATTTTTATAAATAAAAAAACAGTAAAATACTTAAAAAGCGATAAAGGCTTTGTAGAGCCTTTATCGCTATAGATATGTTCTTGATTTATTTGTATTTGTTTTTGAGTTTTTCCACGACATATGGGGGGGCGAACGTGTCCAAATCGCCGTTGAACTGGGCGATTTCCTTCACTGTGGTGCTGCTCATGAAAGAATACTTGTTGTCGGTCATGAAAAAGATCGAATCGATGGACTTGTCCAGTTGCCGGTTCGCATGGGTCATCTGGAACTCATACTCGAAATCCGTCAATGCCCTGAGGCCCCTTATGATATGGGTCGCCCCGAGTTCTTTGGCGTGCGTCACGGTCAGGGTATTGCTGGTTCTGATTTCGATTTTATCCTTGCAGGACGCCAAGGCATGGTCGATCATGTCGATCCGTTCGATATCATCGAACAGTGTTCTTTTACGAGGGTTGACACTGACGAGGATAATCAGTCTGTCAAAGATTTTCAACGCCCGTTTGATGATGTCGATATGACCATACGTTATTGGATCGAAACTTCCGGGATAAAGACCGATTTTCATGATTTTTCCCCACTTTCGAGAATTTGTATTTTTGTTACGCCGACGGTCCGGTTTTTTAACGTTGTGAATCTATCGGGAATGGTGAACGTTTCATTTTTACCGCATAGAATCACAACAAGCCCCTGCGGCTTGAGTAAATCGTTTTCCGCAATCAATGCCAAGGCTTGTTCGACCAGACCCTTGCTGTAAGGTGGGTCCAGAATGATGATGTCGTAGGGGTCGTGCATCTGTCTTAACGCGTGCAGGGCGTCTTCGCGCATGGTGTGCACCGGTTCTTTTATATCAAGCGTTTTCAGGTTGTCACACAAGGTATCGTAGGCCTGCTTGTCCCGTTCGATGAAGTCGCAAGCGGAAAAACCACGCGACAGGCCCTCGATGCCAAGCGCACCGCTACCGGCAAATACATCCAGAGCCTTCTTGTCTTCAAGATAGGGCATCAACATGTTGAAAAGACTTTCCTTGACTCTGTCCTTGGTGCTTCTGGTGATATCGCCAGGAACACCTCTCAAGTGTCTTCGGCGGTATTTTCCGGCGATGACACGCATCGGTCTAGGCATCGAAGGTGATTTTGTTGACGGTAGCTTTATCCAGCGCCAGAACCATCTGTTCGATGAGGTCGACAAGCGCATTGTAATCATCCTCATGCATGATCGAGGTATGCGAATGCAGATAACGCACCGGTACGCAAAGCGCGATTGACGGAACACCTGAGCGTGTGAGATGAATCTTGCCGCCGTCGGTGCCACCGCGTTTCAGATAGGTAAGCTGGTAAGGAATTTCGTGTTTCTCGGCCAAGGCGATGGTGAAATCCCTCAAACCCTTATGGCCGACCATGCTGGAATCGCTGATCATGATGCCGACCCCTTTGCCGAGTTCGGTCTCTTTTGAACCGGAAGGGAAGTCATGGGCGATGGTCGTATCCACGGCGATACCGATATCGGGACTGATGGAGAAAGCGCTTGTTGTCGCGCCACGCAGACCGACTTCTTCTTGAACGGTGCCGACGCCGTAATAGACATTTGGATGTTGTTTGTTCTTGATGCGGTTGAGTGCATCAATCGCCGCGGCACACCCCACACGGTTGTCCCAGGCTTTACCGAGATAGTACTTCGCGTTGCTCAAGGTCACAGGTTCGATATAGGGGGTGATCATGTCGCCAAGACGAAGACCGAGACTTTCGGCCTCTTCTTTGTCTTTGACACCGATATCAAGATACATGCTGTCCATATCGACCGGTTTCTTACGTTCTTCGGGTGTCAGGATATGTGGTGCTTTCGCGCCGATGACACCACGGATCTTCTTACCTTCGTTGGTGGTGATCTCCATTTGTTGTGCCAGCATCACCTGGCTCCACCAGCCGCCGGCAGGGATGAATTTGACATATCCTTCATCGGTGATCTTCGTCAGAAGAAAACCGACCTCGTCCATATGACCGGCAACCATGATTTTCGGACCTTTTTCATCACCGATTTTTTTGCCGATGACGCTGCCGAGGTTGTCAAACGATACTTCACTGTTTTTTTCCAGATGTTTTTTCATGTAATCACGGACTTGTTTCTCATTGGCCGGAATACCATTCAAAAGTGATAGTTCTTTCAGAATCTTATGCATGAAACTGCCTCCTAAGTTTTTTGTGTCTCCGTTTTTTGTTCTTTCGGTTTCTGATGGGTCAGTTGGTTGATGCCGATGAAAACATAGAAAATACCGATCGCAAGGCCGATTATAAGGATAACGACATCCAGATGTGTCAAGAAGGGCATGCCTGCGAACAGGATATAGGCGCCGAGGGTCATGATGGCGATATATATCAGGAATTTGACGAAATTGTCGCTTTTCTTAAGCAACTGCAGGATTATCAAATACACAAAACCGCGCATGTAAAGCAGGGCACCAAGCGCAACGGTCAGGGTAACCTCAAGACCCAGATCAAGCATCAATACACCCGCAAGCGCCAATGCAAGAATGAACTCAATGGTCAAAATGGCCAAAGCACGGTTATCATGATAAAACTTGTAGTCCTTGATGAACCGCAATGTGCTGAACACGATGATCAGCGCTGCGACGATATAGGTTACCCAGTCTTCCAAAATACCCATGAAGAATGTGGTCAGGAAGAAGGCGACGAAGATGATGCCGATGGTGATGTTGACAATGTGGTTCTTTGCTATCATTTTTTTCATATGTTCCCCTCCAAATTATCTTTCCGTATCTTCGGAAATTTCTCTTATTTTATCATTCTGATTGTCGATGATGCGCTCGAAGACACTCAAGAAATTCTTGAGTTCCCTTGGTTTGATGTTCTTGGTCAAATCATCGGCGCACGTTTGCTCGACGACTTCCACATTAGAACACAACGCCTCGCTCGCAGCGGTCAGCGTAATGTGCATCAAGCGCTTGTCACTCGGGTCTTTCTCCCTTTTGATAAGCCCTTTTTGCTCCAGGCGGCTCAACACGCCGGATAAAGTCGCTTTGTCGGTATCCAGGTAAACCAGAATCTCCTTGGCGCTCAATGTCTTGTGTTGTTTGATGGTCTTGAGTACCTGGTATTGTGCGTAAGTGAGTTCGAACCTTGCAAGGATTTTACCCATCATGCGCTTGTGTAGCATAGAGGATTTGTTGATGGTGGGACAAATTTCCTCCGTCATAACTAACACCTCTTTCATCAAATGTTCTTATAAATAGGTTGAACACAAATTATTATACTTCGTTTTCAAGCTAATTTAAAGGAAAAAGCGAAAAAAAAGCTTCAACCGCGAGGTTGAAGCCTAACTGACAACACGATCTTGCTCTTTCTCTTCATCCTTCTTGCTTGGTGCTTCTATCCCTGCGGGAAGCTCATCTTCGACAGATTTCTCTTTGCTGATATCCATCTGTTTATGTCTACGATAACGGTTATAACCGCTATAAGACTCGAAGCCGGCATACCCACCAGCCAGGAAAGCTAAAAACGCGAGTAACATGACCAAATCGGAGGTTTCGAATCCTCTTGCGAATATAAAACTAGCAACAATGATGGTTGCAATGTGGAAGAAATATGTCAGATGATCGCCTTTTTCAGCACCATAGCTGATGCTATAGAAATGCACCATGCCTCGACCGAGCAGGATACCAGCGAGCAGATAACCGAAGATGGCACCCAAACCCTCTTCCTGGATGAAAGCGGCGACGATGAAAATGGTCGCGATCAAAATGTTCAAAGTGATTTCAATGATGTTGATGGTCTTGATCAAATCACTTTTCTGTGAACGAACGAACGGGACAAGTCTTATGATGGCATAGACTGCGATCACGATCCCGACAAAGGCTTCAATCAATCGATCGATATCGATAATGAGCAATGTTATACCAAGACCGATCAGTAAAGCAGCACCGATCAATTTCAAAAACCAGTTATACATGTAAATTGTTGTTGCAAGCTTGTTAGCCATTAAATGCACCCCTTCTTAAATAAGAATACTTTATATGCTAATTATATGACTTCCCGCGATAAAGTACAAGCAAAATAGATGCGTATGCAAAAAGACAGGCCCATGGGAAATCACTCGATTGCAGAACCATCGCTCTACTATGGGGGTAACCTCTTGCTTAACCTTTAGGATTCCTTTAGATTTCAAAGGCATTCAACACCGGTCAAGCCTCGGTTCCTTATGTGATAATTTGGGGTCGCACGTGAGTGATTTCCCATCGACCTGTCTATACTTAGATTATAGCGCTATTTTCCCTCAAAGTCAATCGACTGACCCAAAGCTGAAACCAGAATGAAACCATGAAAAAGGACGTCTCACGACGCCCATATATGTTGTATTACTAGGCTAATATGATTATGATATCTCGTCCATGAAAGTTTCAATCTCTTCTTCAGTGAACGTGCCTGTGACCATATCGTGAGTATAATCGAACACCTCATCGCCGGCACGTTCTTGAACCTCTTCTGCAATTGTGCTCTCTGATAGATTTTCTTCTAGTTCAGTGAAAACCGCTTCGTGATCGCCGAGATTTTCATTGACATAAACTTGAACGTCTAACCCTTCAAGCGAATCATAGGTATAAAGAATCGTCGCATATTTGGTTGTGTCATTTTCTTCAAACGTGACATCATAAAGTACATAATCGACATAATTTTCCTCAAAATCCACCATAGTAAAAATCACATAAGAGTTATAGCTCATCTCAACGACATCAATATCATCTTCTACTCTATCTTGCAACATTCCAAGGACATAAGGAGCGTTATCACTAGCCAACCCCTCTTCTGGAGAGGCACAAGCCGCTATCATGGCCATAAAGACAATTAACATCAGAAACAACAGTTTTTTCATGATATATTCTCCTTTCACAAAATGATACTCTAATCATAACTTATACAATTTAATTATACAATCCCTTTTGTGATAGAGTAAAACACCTACACGATAGAGTAATTCTTTACCATTGACAATCGAAACAAGGTTGTGTATACTCTATTTTCAGGTGATAAATATGAAAAACCACTTCTCATGGCTTGATCTAAAAGCCAGCATCGCAACCGATCAGTGTCCGGTGTGTACCATGATCACGAAAAGGACAAATCAAAAAATCGAAGCTTTCCAGTATGCACACGTCAGCGACGTCGAGTTTCGCAAGACCTTTATCGAAAGCGACGGATTCTGTCAACATCACAGCGAACGTTTTTTTGACAAAGGCGATCATTTGAACCACGCGATTCTCTATCATCATCTGTTGAAGGTCAAACGAACCAGATATGCACAACATAATATCTTTAGACGCCCCAGAAGAAAACCATGCTTGTTTTGCGAACACGAGCGTGTCAGTGAAAAACTCTATGTCAATTTATTTTTCGAAGCCTTGAACCACCCGGAGTTTCATGGCTTGTACAAAGAAAAGGGCGTGGTTTGCACCACACACTTCGATGCCGTCATGAAAAGACTACGGAAAAAGAAATCACCGCATACAAAAACATTTGAAGCGACCACTTTGGACAAGTATGCAGCCTATCAACACGATCTGGCTGAAATCAAACGGAAAAACGATTACAAACACGCCGAGGAACGCCTAAACGAACAGGAACGAAACACCTGGCAAATAGCACGCAAACTCCTGATTGACCAGGGCATGCATCGCCGATAAAAAAGACAGCTTTCATTTCAAAGCTGTCTTTTTTTGTGATCAATCATCTTGGATAAGGCCGAAAGGCTGTGTGATGACTTTGCGCCGGAACACCGAACCGTCCGCCAAAATCACTTCGGCTCTGACATAGGGCGCATCCAGGTCGCCGTAATAGAAGGTTTCTCCCTCGCCGACAACCGTGGATTGCTTGAGTACGGTATCATAACCACTGATCCAACGAATCGTATCGTAGTTGTTCGCTTCGATGGTAATGGTTCTTGCGTCCTCATCGACACTGATGCGAGTAATTTCAGGGTATTCGTGGCCTTCCTGACGAATGTTCACCGCAAAGAATGCCCCGTCGATCAAGGTTTGTCTAAATTCATCCTTGTCCATCGTATCCAGCATGGGATGTTGCGTGAAGGACCATTTGGCATAAGAGCCATGGTGATCGTCGACACCCAGCCCCCAGACGGTTCTCTCAGGCATGAGTTCAGTTAGAAGAATGTCCCATAGATAACGGTCGTGCTCATAAAAATCATTCCGGGAGAAAACTTCGATGCCAAGCAATGTTTCTTCATCATAACGTTCAAAAAAATCTATATACCATGCAGGGGAATACAATTCGCCTTGCTCATAATCGGTCAACCAGTTCCAGTACCGCCCCGGGTGCGCAAAATGAACCGTTGCCAGTTCTTCTTCAGCGATGGCCGCAAGAATTGCCTCAACATCATATCCCGCTTCGAGATACAGATCAGTGAAAAGACCTGTCATATGATGCACACGGCTGAACTCAGAACCGGGAATGTCCAGCATGCCCAAAGCGTCCGGATCTCGATCCTCCCAATCGGGGTTGATATCAGAAAAACCATCCCACGGGTAGGTAATCGGCGGATGTTTCAACCGATCATCCTCGTGATCGGTGATCGCAAGGGCACCAAAACCCAGTCCATGAAACAGATCGACCACTTCGTGTGGCATCAAGTCGCCATCCGAATTGGTCGTGTGGTTATGTAAGGCAGCAAGGATCGTTGTGGTATTGTCCCAGTCGACGTGTTCATACGGATTGTGATACAACCTGGTATTGTCTCGCCCACAGGCGCTCAAAGTAAATACAAGGGTCGTTAAGACCATGATTAACAGTATCTTTTTCATAATTTTCCCTCCTATTTTCTGTAACAATTTATTATACTGGACTTCACGCAAAAAGTAAATCAATGAAAAAGCCGCATCGAGCGGCTTATTTCTGATAGGGTTCGAGGGTCTTGAGGCAGGCACCGATGTAATCGGCATCACCGATCAAGGTAAACCGTGCGGTATCGTCCTTTTTGAAAAACTTCATGTTGATGCCTTTGTGTGTATTGGAGATATCCAGGATTCTTTGACGCACATCATTCAACATATCCATCGATTCGATTTCCACATCGATGATTGTACAAATCTTGTGGTTGCCGGTCCTTTCATAATCACCCTTTAAAAACTTCTTAACCAGTAGACTGGCCTCAGAAACAATGTTATTCATCATGGTCTGATCACTGAAATAGCGCTTCAAATTTTCCTCGTTAAATCGCCAAACACCGCCTACTTTAACACCGGATAGCAATCCGTGCTTAATATGACGTCTAATCGATCGTTCACTTAGGCCGGTCATCTTAATGACATCGGCGAGACTATAAGGGAATGTGTCTATTTCACTCACCTCCAACTATATGATATGTCATGTTTTGACATATGTCAATATTTTTCTGTCATGTTTTGTCATGTTGTGCGGACTTTTCAATTCTATGACATAATAAAGCCTAATCAAGAAAAAAAGCAGTACAATGTACTACTTTATTTAAGCAGAGTTTCGATAAGTTCCGCTTTTTTCAAACTGGAGTAACCAGTAATCGCTTTTTCTTTACAAAGGTCTTTAAGTTCAGCGACAGTCTTGTCTTCGAGTTCACTTTTGGTGAAAGCCGCTGTTTGACTTTTAACCGCTTTAGGTTTAGGCTCAGCTTTGGCTTTTGATTCCGCTTTGGCTTTTGGTTCCGCTTTGGCTTTTGGTTCCGCTTTGGCTTTTGGTTCCGCTTTGGCTTTTGGTTCCGCTTT
>SLJL01000117.1 GCA_007135105.1 Candidatus Izemoplasma sp. | reverse complement strand
GTTTCGGTTTTCTTTATCGTTTTGAACGGATTGATGAGCTGTTGTTCCACCCAGGGACCGGTACGGTGCCATTGGATGTTTTCAAGCGCGTGATCGAGATGGATCGGTCTTGGTAGGCCGTCCAGGCCGAGGCGGCCCCAGTCCCACATCTTGAAGGTGAAGATGTAGGGGGTGGCGCTGATTTCGAGGACCATGGTGCCGGTGGCCGAACAATGGATGGTGCCGGCGGGGATGGCGATGTGGTCGTGTTTCTTGACGTCGTAGTAGTTGACATACTTATCGGCATCGAAACGGATCTCACCTTTCTCGGCGCGTCTTAGATCTTTGATCATCGCTGCTTTGTCGATGTTTTCCTTAAGACCGAGATAGATGCCGCCGTTGGTCGCATCGAGGATGTAGTAGGACTCATCCTGGGTGTAGGCCATGCCGAATGTGCTCTGGATGTATTCGGTCAAGGGGTGCACCTGAAGCGACAGGTTGCCGCCTTCGACGGTATCGAGAAAATCGAAGCGGATCGGAAATTCGGTGCCGAAACGGGCGTGGACCTTATCGCCCAGGAGTTCGACAGGTCTAAACAACACCAGGTTGATCGCCGGCGAGACGATATGATCGGGACCGAACTGGTAATGCATGGCGTTTTCTTCCATGACGCCGTTGAAACTCCAGGCGAAGTTATCCTTGCTTCTATCGAGGTCACAGACATCTTTCATCCATTGACCGCCCCAGACACCGGGGTCGAAGTACGGTACCATGGAAAACGGTTTTGCCGTCGTTGTATCCAGGGCGGCGAAAAGATCGTTCCGTGTGACCATTTTCAAGGCTGTCTCGTCGTTGGCGTCGATGTAGTAGTCCATCTCGGGAAAGAGGGTTTTCTTGATGCGATCGGCGGTGCGCCATTCGACGAAGAAGCCGCGTTTTTCCTTTTTCAGGGTGTCGAGACCGGTTTTTGTGCTTTGCCAGTTGGCTTTTCCGTTACGGTAGCGGGTTTTTATCTCCCAGCGGGCCAGATCCAGATGGATGGTGATATCACCCTTGATGAATCGGGAAGCACCGAAACCATAGACGATGGTGGCGCTGTGTTTCTCAGTTTCAGCCTGTATTTTTTTCTGTGCGTTTGCCTGGTAGAACTCTTCGATCTGAAACTGGCTCATCCGACCGAAGACACGGTCGTCGGTGAGATGATCCTGTAGTTTCTGATCCAGGGTCTGTTCGTCCAGGGCAAAACGGTCGACACAGATCGGCGTATGGTCGAAATGACTGAAGAAACTTTTTTCAAGCTGGTCGTAGGCAATACCGGGGTAGCATTCGAGAACGATGGTTTTCGCCTCGGGATGGTTGGTCCTGATGTATGCCGCGATGGTCTGGTTGCCGGTGATGATGCCGGTCTCATAGGTTTCAATCTTCGTTTTCGGGGCTTTATCGAAGCGGGGTCGCTTATTATCATGCATTGGGGTCTTCCTCCTTGAGTTTGTCGATATACGGTTGGTAGATTGATCTCAGATGTAGGGTGTTGATAAGCAGATAGACAGAAAGCCCGGGTATGAAAAGGGCAGGATGGATGAAAAAGATGATGAGGGCGAACAAGGCTAGCGTTCCTGCGAGTTTGAAGGTTGTGAAAAGGTGGATGTGCATGAACAAGACGACATTCTTGATCAGGCCGGTGAAACGCTCGTGCTTGAAAACCGCCATGAGCGGGTAGACATGCAGGTTGAACGCGACGAGGTAGGCGGCGCTGATGATGACGGTGAAGACGATGAAGGTCTCACCGGTGTTGCTGGCGTAATTGTACGTCATAAAAAGCATCCCGGAAAACAGCATACTCAAAAGATAGACGATGCTTGCAGGGATGAGATCTTTTTTCATCGCACGGAAGAAATCCTTGAATAGATCCACGGGTTCTTCGTCTGCCTGGATTTTGAAGCAAAGCGCATGGGCGGCTGTCGTGGCGGCCCCGGTTAGCAAGAGCAGGCTAAAAAGGCTGACCATAAGCCACAACATCGACACACCGACATGCAGGATGAAAATCGTGTAGGCGTTCCTGATGGGATTTTCTTTCATGTTTTACCTCCATTCATACTATTAGGATAGCACAAGGCTATCCTAATAGACATGAATGATGATGGTTTTTCTCTAGCTTTTTTTTACAAGAACAAAGGCGACGATACCACCCAGGACCACGATGACACCGGCAATGACGCCGACCAATAATCCGGTATTGGTCGCTTCTGCGCTCAGGGTGAAGGACTCACTACTGACATAGACCATACGGCCGTCATAATCATCACTGGATGGATATTCTGCTTCGGGGTCGTAGTGTGCCAGTTCTTCATACATCTCGTCGTGGAGTTCAACGCGATAATCGGCCAACGTAGCGATATCGCCTTTGCCGACGAAACCGGCAAGGTTCGCTTCTTCATAGATATCGTTCCAGATGCCGTCAATCGCCCAGTCGAGAGACGCTTCGACAATAATGCGTGATTCTGTGAAGGTACAGGTTTGACTGAAAGCACCTTCGCACTCGAACGTCGGTAGTTCTTCTGCGTCGAAGTCATCCCAGTTCATCAATGGGGACAAGTTGACGAGTTGTTCCATCTTATCGAGGAAATCGTCAAAGTCGTCGAAGGTGAAAGACAAGGTGTAATAACGCATGTAGCCTTCGGTTTCCATGTCGTGAACCGTCATGAACTCAGGTGCGTTTTCTTCAAGCCATGTCTGGATAGCTGGCAGGCCACCCTCGATATGCTGGTCGTTGATGACCGGTCCGGTACCTTTGTTTTGATCCGGGTCATCCGGGTTCAGGATCGGATCTTCGCTCAACGTATCATCCATGACACGCAGTTGATAGATACGTTCTCCCGAACCATCCATCTCCATGGTGGTGTCGACGAGTATTTCGCCGTTCCAACAACCGGCCATGGTGAAGACTGCAAGTAATACAAGGGAAAGCAATGAGATTCTTTTCTTCATAATATCCTCCTAATTTTATGTTGCTTCGTTCTATTTTTGAAAAGCTCTTGAATCCTGATTTAGTCCTGTTCACCCAGATAGAACACGTATTTGTTGAGGGTGAGGGCGAGCAGGGTGATGATGAGGGTAACCACAAGGAGTACCCAGGCCATCGCGGATGCCTGGCCCATGTTGTTGTCGTTTATCATCTTGTCGAAAAGGTAATAGCCGTAATAATAGGTCGAACGGCCGGGGCCGCCTTGGGTCATGATGTAGGCGACGGCGAAGACCTGAAAGCCGAGGATGATGCCCATGATGAAGTTGAAGAAGATCGAGGGTGTCATGAGCGGCAAGGTGATCTTGATGGTTTGTTGAAAGCCGTTGGCGCCGTCGATTTCCGCCGCTTCATAATAATCACGGGGGATGTCCTGCATCTGAGCGAGGTAGATGATCATCGAACCACCGGCGGTCCAAAGTCCCATGAGGACGATGGTCAGTTTGGAGAGGTTCGATGCGCGGTACCAGCCGAGGGGTTCCATATCCAGCAGGTTGTATACGGGTGAGAGCACTTGGTTGATCAGACCGAAGTTCGGCTGGAACAACCAGAGCCACAACAGGCTCATCGCCACGATCGAGACGACGTTGGGCAAATAGAACAGCGTCCGGTAGATGCCGATACCACGGATGCGGGTATTCAGCAATAGCGCCAACAGGATACCGACGATCAAGCCGAGCGGGACGGAGAGGAACACATGGTACAGGGTGTTATAAAGACTTGTCCAGAAAATGGAATCGTTGAAAAACAGGGCACGATAGTTCGCCAGACCGATCCAGGCCGGGGTTCCGACCATTCGGTATCTTGTGAAACTCAGATAAAGCGATGCCAGAATCGGGAAGGCTCCGAAGATGCCCAAGCCCAAAAGCCAGGGGGATGCAAAGACGTACCCTAGCTTCTTCTCCTGTTTCCTTAAGGCACCGAGTGAGTTCTTGTTTTGTTTGTTTTTGGCCATGCTGCACACCTCGAGATGTTAGTTTAGTTTGCTGCTTCGTAGTTTTCGCGTTTCTCAATGTATAGGTTTCTGGCTTGCTGCAGGACTTGTTCTGCGGTGAGTTCACCGGAGAGCCCTTGTTGGAAGAACTGATCCCAGTCGATCGCGTGCCAGTTAGGGGCATAAGGTACGTATACCTTGTCAATGGCATAGTCTAGCTCTTTGACGAAAGCCTCCAGGATTTCATTGCCTTCGGCGTATGCTTCCATGGCGGGAATATTGCTCATCAACCAGCCGATGGTATCAGCGAGATCGAGCTGCGTATCGTAATCCATGATGTATTTGAGGAAAGCCCATGCACCGTCGCGTCTTTCGGCATCGCCGTTGTCATATAGTTCGATTGAGAAGCCGGAGCCCCAGTTGACACGGACACCGTCCTCATCGGGAAGCGGAATCGGTGCGACGCCGTAATTGAGTTCACCTTCGAGTGGTCTTAGGGTTTCATAAAGACCGTCGGTGGCGATCATCATGCCGACTCTACCGGCGGCAAACGGGTTGATGCCGAGCATTTCGTTGGCTTCACCGAAAGCATCGAGTGTGCTTCTTGGGTATTCTTCGTTGAAAGTGTACATCCACTCGAGGATTTCAAGGTGACGGTCGGTGTTCAACGTCGGGTTGAGGTCCTCATCGAAGAAGTCGAGTCCGGCTGTCCAGAGATACTGATGATACCAGCCTTCCCCGAAGGAAGGATCGAAACCGAGGACGTTGATGGTGTTACCGTCGACATCATCGATCTGCTTGGCGACCGTATAGAGTTCATCCCAGTTTGTCGGGACGTCGGCTTCCGTCAGACCAGCATCATGGAATAAATCCAGATTGTAATAAAGCATGCGGACCGTGGCGGAAAACGGCAAGGCATACAAGTCGCCGTCGTAAGAGGCGAATTCGAGCTGGTTGTCCAAAAATACGCTGGTGTCGATGGTATCGACATCGTTGTCGATGTCCGCCTGAATCATGTCGCTGATGTTATAAAGCGCTTGGTTGGAAGCTCTTAGAATGACATTATCCAGTGTATGGTATCCGACATCCGGGGCATTGCCGGAGGCGATGGCGATGTTGACCCTGTCCCAGTAGTCCCAGAAGTTGATGCCGGTGCCGCGGACGAAATACTCTTCTTGTGATTCGTTGAATTCGCGGACGATGCGGCGCATGCCGGAATAGGATTCACTGCCGACTGGGGACATGTGCCAAAATTCGATTTCGATGCGATCACCGATATCTTCCCGGTTGCAGGCAGCCAGGGTGAATACCGTGATGAGCATCAGGGTGATGAGTGCTATTTTCTTCATATCGATTACTCCTTTTTATTATTTTCTATAATTTTTTAACCTTTGATGCCTGTGAAGGTGATGCCTTCGATGAAGTGTTTTTGTGCAATGAAGAACAAGACGATTGTCGGGGCCATGACGAGGATGGCCGCGGCCATCATCAGATCATATCGACCCGTGAATTGTGTCTGGAAGCCTCTTAGTCCCAAGGCCAAGGTCCAGTGATCGGGATTAGAAAGGTAGATCAGAGGGCCGAAATAGTCGTTCCAGACAAACATGAACACCAGCAGTGACACGGTGAGCAGAGCGGGTTTTGTCAGTGGTAGCATGATGTAGAAGAAAATCTTGAAGTGACCGGCGCCATCGACAATCGCGCTTTCGGTGAGCTCACGCGGAATGCCTTTGAAGAACTGGCGCAGTAAGAAGATATAGAAGGCAGCCCCGCCGCCGAAGAAGTACGGCACGATAAGGGGGAGTCTGGTTCCGAGCCATCCGATCTGCGCATAAAGGATATAAGAGGGGATCAGAATGACTTGTGCCGGAATCATCATGGTCGCAAGCATGACCACGAACAAGGTATCACGGCCGGGCCACCGAAGCTTGGCGAAAGCGTAGGCGGATAGGGTTGCGCTGAACAAAGTACCCATTACTGCGAAGAACACCAGGATGAGGGAGTTCTTGAGGTACATCAGGAAGGGCACGGTGGTCACAGCGGTATAGAAATTACGCCATTGCGGGTCTTCCGGCAAGAGCACTTCGATACCCCTTAAAAGTTCGGCCGGTGTTTTCAGTGCCGTGGACAGCATCCATACAAACGGAAACAGGAAGACAAACGACAATGCGAGCAATACGATATGGATGATGGCACTTTTAATTCTGCGTCTTTGGGATAATGTCAGTTTGGGGTCACGGTGTTCTTTTTCAATTTGGTTCATCTGCACCGGTATCACCCCGCTTATCTATCGTGTGGATCGAAGTGTCTTTCAACCGGAGGAAACGCGGGTGATAGACCTCGACATTGTCCAGATGGTGCTGCATATCGTAGGTGTTGACGTTGTAGGTGACCAGAATGTCATCGGGTTTGGATAGATGCGGGTGTGCCTTGGCGTTGTAGGTATAAGCCGTACGACCCAGGCTCACGGGTTCTTCGCATTCATAGACGATGCGCGGTTCGCTGAAGGGACCCGCAGGGGTATCGCCGATAGCATAGGCGACGTATTTCGAGTCGACGTTGTATTGGAAAACGGCGAGATATTTGCCTTTGTTGGCGCCGGTCTCGATCGGGGAGACACTCATTTCACAGGAGATGTGTTTGAGGATGGAGCTGGCTTCTTCCAGCGAACTGACCCAGGCACCGTCGCTATAAAAGCGCCAGGCATCCAGGGTTTCGAATTGTTCGGGCTTGACACGGGCCACTTTCAAAGTGCGCTCACCGTTAATGGTGTTGTATCCATAGATATAGATGTAGCCGTCGGCGTTGATGTGACCGGAGGCTTTGCTGTTGTTCATGATCGCAGCACCGAAGACCCATTCGTCGTTCTTCTTGCCACGGTATAGACAGGTCGGTTTTTGCTGGTGGTGTTCGAAGTCGACCTTGCCGTTCTTGATGGGGGATTTGATCATGGATACGCCTTCGACAGCGAACTGAAGGCCTTCGGGTTTGTCGGGATCCGGGGTTATGATCAAGGGCAGAAAATAGATCGCATCGTCGATGACGACCCCGTCTTGCAACCAGAACCAGGCGTGTTTTTTCTCGCGTGAGAGTTCGCTCGTCGCTTCGACGGCGATGTCGCACAGTTGTTGGTTGTCGTTGGTATAAAAGACGGTTTTCTGCAGACCGAAGATCACTTCGGCGGTGTCGTTTGCGTCATAATGGTTGCCGGTGCCCTGCTTGGCAGGGACGTGCATCTTGACATACCGGCAGGGTTTATGGACGGGAATGACATTGGGCTTGTCTGCATTGGTGGCTTTTTCCAAGCTGAATTCTCCAAGAGAAAGCCATTTGTCCTGGTCGAGCGAGACACTGATTGCGATCTTTTTCACACCGCGGTTGAGCATGCTCTCGTCTGCCAAGGGATAGGGACGGTAGTTGTAGATGTCGATGGTAGAGATGTGCTGGTTCTGGTTCAGATCGAACAAAAGTTCCACTTTTTCCGGATGATACCCCGAAAGATAACCTTGATGGTCATCCACGGTATAGTTGACAAGGTTTTGTGCTACCGTGCCTTCATACACCATCGCATTTTCAGGACTGAAATAAGGAATGACGTTGTTGTGCGAATTCGTGTTGATGTTGAATTCGATATCTTTATGATTATCTCCATTGCCCTTTAAGTATGCGATGGTGTTTGCAGGCATGAGGAGGGGGGGGAAGCGTTTTTTGGTCCTGGGATCGCTTTTGCCGATCAAAGTATCGCCGAAGACGAAAATCGTCTGGGCGTCTTTTTGGTCATAGGTATCTCGGCCGTTTTTGATGTTGAAGGAAAAGATTCCGTCACCGCCGGTCCAACCGCTATAGCGGATGAAAGGTTTGCGCCATGTTTCATCCTTTTTCGCCACATATCCGGTGCCGGGATATATCTCGATCGAATCCTCTTTTTTTGCGGTAAACCTTATCAATCTTGCGGTTTGGTCCTTGAAATCGGACGGATCGTCGAGTGATTTCCATGAGTCAATATGGAAAAATTCTGTTTTGATTATGTTTTTATGCCTGATTTTACCTAAGGGCATATATTGCTTTAAATCGATTTCCAACGCTTTGTTGGGCGTTATTTTTACCTTTAAAATTGGTTGTATGTTTTTCATGGGCACACCTCGTTGTGTTTTAGAAAGCCTTTACATGCTTATTCTATCATAATAATAAAACGTTTACATGTTGATGTGCTTTCTTGAGCAAGATTAATTAGTCTTACCGCATGACATGTAGGGTATTTTGTGCCAAGTTGCAAAGAAAAAGGACCCTGATGCATGGGTCCTAATCGGATCTGATTTCTGTCATGATGATGAATCTCGGGTTGTAGACGCGCGCGTTTTTCAGTGCCATGGCGCGGTAGCCGTTGACGTTGTAGGTGATGACATATACCCCTTCTTCGCTTAAAAGCGGATGCATTTTTGCGTTGTAGGTGAAGGCAAAATCAAGCAGATGGGGTTCAGGGGCATGATAGATGGTGGTAAATGGTTCGAAGGGTCCAAAAGGCGTATCGCCGATGCTGTAGACGACCCTGCCGGAGATGGTGTCTTCCATCGACACGAGCATGTATTTATCTTCATAGACACCGCTCGGGATGTGGGTGATTGATAGTTCGGCCGATACCCCTTTGATGCCCATGTGGCTTTTGCGGATATCCCGCTGGAAGGTCTCGCCGTCAAAGAACTCATAGGCGTTGAAGTTTTCGATGTTTTCGGGGGTGACCCGTGCGACGGTCAAGTGCCGTCCCTCAAGGTCCTTATAGCCGTAGATGTAGATGTAGGCATCGCTTATACTCGGATGGTTGGTCATATCGAGAACACCGGCGCCGTAGAAGATTTCGCCGCCGTCTTCGGTTCTGACTTGCAGGGGTGTATCGAGATAGACGGCGTTATCGTAATCGAGCCTGCCGTTAACGATCGGGGTTTTCGACAGGCCGACCTTGTGGACCTTGAAATCGGTCTCGGGATTGTTTTTGACCAGGATGGGGAAATTGTAGAAGTAATCGCCGATGATGACGGAATCCTGAAGCCAGAGGATGGCGCCTTTTTCAAGCGGATCGGTGGTATCGAGGTAACCCGCTTCGACTTCGGCGTGGAGAAAGTTACCGTTCCCATCGAAGGCAAGAAGCTTGCCAAGCGCATAAACACTCGGATCGGTTTCATGGTTGTTGAGAATCTCGATTTTTAGAAAGCGGGTATCCAGCTGATCGAAGGTCAAACTTTTAAGCGGCTGGCCGGAGGTAGTCGCTTCGATGTCAAGTGAATAGACACCGATTTCTGCCAGCGAATCAAGCGTATCGCCCGATAGTAGTCTGAAGTCCCTGATGGTATAGGCCGGGGTT
>SLJL01000118.1 GCA_007135105.1 Candidatus Izemoplasma sp. | reverse complement strand
GTCGTGATTCTGCTTGCGGCATACATCTTCATGAATGCCTTCCTATTTTCGATTTCCTCTGTGGAAGGTAGATCCATGGAACCGACACTCTATGAAAACGATCATGTCATCATCAAACACGTCCGTGGGGATCATGAGCGCTTTGACATGGTGGTCATCAGACGGGACAATACCGAACAGTATATGGTAAAACGGCTTATCGGCCTGCCTGGTGAGACGGTTACGATAGATAATGGACAAGTGTACATCAACGACACGCTTTTGGATGAATCCGCCTATATCTCCGAAGACACACAAACCGAGTGTGAGTTCGGCGTCACATACTGCACGTTTCCCTTGGATGGTGTGTATTTTTTCCTGGGCGACAACCGGAAACATTCCTATGACTCCAGACACTTCGGCACCATAACCGAAAACCAGTTGTACGGTACGGTCAACTACCGTATCAGACCTTTTCACGCCATCGGAAGGATTGATTAAGCATGGCGAACATCAATTATTATCCCGGTCATATGGCCAAAACGAAACGTTTGATCAAAGAAAGGATCAAATACATAGACATCGTCTTTGAACTGGTGGATGCGCGTGCGCCTTTTTCGACGATGAACCCCGATTTAAAAACAATGATCGGCAACACACCGAAACTGATGTTGCTGAATAAAGCCGACCTCGCCGATGCAAAGGAACTGTCCCGGTTCGAACAATTTTTCAAGGAAAACGGTGTCCATTCTTTAAGGATCAACGCTTTATCAGGGGATAACGTCAACAAGATTCAAGCCACGGCCACCGATATTTTGAAAGAAGTGTTTGACAAAGAACGTAGTAAAGGTCTTAGACCCCGCGCTTTAAGAGCGCTCATTGTCGGGATTCCCAATGTCGGTAAAAGCACGTTGATCAACCGTCTGGTCAACAAAAAAGCGACCAAGGTCGGGGATACCCCCGGTATAACCAGACACTTGCAGATGATCAGAATAAACAAGAACTTCGAATTGTTGGACACACCCGGCATTCTCTGGCCGAAACTCGATGTGGATGTCATCGCTTTGAATCTCGCCCTGCTTGGAACCATCAAAGATTCATTGGTACCCAGGGATGAAGTTGTCATTCATGGCGTGAAACTTTTAAGAGAATACTACCCCAAGACCTTTGCCGAGCGGTACGACATGACAATCACGGAAACAGACACTACCCTCGATTTGCTTGATAAGATCGGTCAACGACTCGGGTGCCTGGACAAAGGCGGTTCAATCAATTATGAACGCGTCATGGACCATTTCCTATACGATTTCAGACATGAACGGTTCGGAAGCATCGTTCTGGAAACGGTGGAGAGCAAACATGTACAGCCATGAAACCAGACTGATTGAGGCCGGATACGGCCATATCGCCGGTTGCGATGAGGCCGGGAGAGGACCACTCGCAGGCCCCTTGGTTGTCGCTGCGGTCGTACTCGATCCAAAAGACACGATAGCAGATCTGTTCGATTCTAAACAGTTGAGTGAGAAAAAACGCGAACAACTGTTTACACAGATCAAGATGCGTGCCCTCGATTATGCCATTGAAATCATTGACGTACCGACGCTTGACGCCTTGAATGTCTATCAGGCGAGCAAGCGGGGTATGATGGATGCAGTGGGCAAATTGAAACAGGTCGATTATGTCCTTACCGACGCGATGCCACTAAAATTGGCCGGTATTGAATCCTTGTCCCTCATTAAAGGGGACACCATCAGCGCCAGCATCGCCGCGGCCAGTATTCTTGCCAAGGTCACGCGTGACCGCTTGATGATAGAAGCCGCTGAACGCTATCCTGAATATCGGTTTGAAAGACACAAGGGTTATCCGACAAAAGCCCACATGGAAGCCCTGAAAACTCATGGGGTTTGTCCGATCCACCGGCGGAGTTTCGCGCCGGTGAAGCATATATTGAATCATCAGACCAAACTTGCTTTGTGAGGTGTAATCATGGAAATCAGTTTCAATGAGCTTTTACAAAAGGATTTACGTGGTAAAGTTATCATTTTTCCTACCGATACGGTCTATGGTATCGGTGCGTTGTTGACAGACAAATCCGCCGTAGAGAAGATATACGCGATAAAAAAACGGGAAGAAAACAAACCACTGGCCGTCCTATGCGGGAATCTGGAAGATCTGGCCGGACTCGCTCGAAACTATGAAACCTTCGCATCCCTGGCAGAGAAACATCTACCTGGGGCTTTAACGCTCGTTGTTGATAAAAAGAATGTCGTACCCGATTACGTTACCAGAGGTTTGGACACTGTGGGCATTCGCATTCCGGATCACACCGGTGCAAGACGGCTTCTAAATGCATTCGGACCCATGGCGGTAACGAGTCTGAATCACTCCAGTGAACCAGCTATTTTGAAGTATGAAGATGCCCTGGCTTTCGCCGAACAGGTTGATTACATCGTCAAGGGACCAAACTTGAATGCGGTTGCATCGACGGTGTATGATGTCAGAAATAACAAGGTTCTTAGACAAGGCAGTATCACCATTGAAAACTAGATAATGGTTTATTGTTGTTTTTTGGGTTGACTTTGATATAATAGAAAAGTAGATTTTTCGGGAGTGATATATATGAAAATAGCCATCGGTTCAGATCACGCAGGTTTCGAACTGAAAGAAAAGGTCTTGAAGCATCTGAAAACCAAAGATTACGACATCACCGATTTCGGAACGGACAGCCTGGAAAGCTGTGATTATAACGATGTGGCTAAAGAAGTGGCCCATGCCGTTGCCCGTGGTGAGTTCGACCGGGGCATCCTGATGTGCGGCACCGGCATCGGCATGTCTATTCAGGCGAACAAGATTCCAGGTATTCGCGCGGCGCATGTACAGGATATGTTCTCCGCAGAAGCAACCAGACTGCATAATGATTCCAATGTTCTGACAATGGGCGGCCGTATTCTTGGTGAAGATTTGGCGAGTGCCATCGCTGAAACTTGGCTCACGACCGATTTTTCCTATCAGGAAAGACACCAGCGTCGGGTCAATAAAATCGAGAAACTCTAAGGTGTCTTGTGGATAAGAAATTTCTGATACGGTTACTTGCCGTTGCTTCCAATTTTATCTGGGAAGTCCTGATTGCCATTGTTATCGGTTTTTTCCTCGGTCGCTGGCTTGATGGCATCTTTGATACCAACCGGATATTCATGATTGTTTTCATGGTTGTCGGTGCGTTGGCGGCGGTACGGAATTTCATGGTACGTGTTTACCGCTTGGGGGAAAAAAACGATGAATGATAATCTCTATGTAAAAACTTTTGCGGTTGTCTGGCCGTACATCATCATCACAGCACTCATAGCATTTCTGGTTTTCTTCTTTACGGCTTATGACCAGACGGCCATCACCATCAGCTATTTTCTGGGCTCGACGGTCAGTGTGATGCTGATGAGTCATAACTATAAGTCCCTGATGAAACAAAGTCAGACGGATTATACGAAACTACGCAAAAAAACCATGATCAACTATCTTTTCAGATTTCTTTTTTATGGTTTGATTCTTGTGATTGCACACTTTAACGCATCACTGCTCATCATCCCGGTTTTTGTTGGGTTCACATCTTTCAAAGTGGCCTTGATGCTTACTGCGTTGTTATTCGGAAAGGAGCATGACAATGCTTAGTCCTAATATGTTCACCTCGCTGCTGATTATGGTAGTGTTGATGATTGTGTTGACCATCATCGGAAAGAAAATCGAAAAGAAAGACCCGGGCAAACCCGTTGCGGGTCCGCTTTTTCTTGTGGTCATGCTGATCGATATGTTCAACAGTTTCATCAAAGAGTTCTATGGCAGACACTGGAAGACGTTCGCACCACTGCTTGTTACGGTGTTTCTGTTTTTAGCTTTCGCGAATACCGCCAGTCTGTTCGGACTTGCCACACCGCTTTCCAATATCAACATCGCATTATCGTTTTCCATCATGGCGTTTTTCATCATTCAAATTGCCGGCTTGGTTGTGCGTGGACCGCTTAGACGTCTAAAGGACCTGATGAGTCCCTCAGCGTTCCTGCTACCGCTTAACATCATCGGCGATGTCTCTGCCACCATGGCCATGGGATTACGTCTATTCGGTAATCTGCTGAGTGGCGCGGTGATTGCCCTGTTGATCATGAACTTATTGCCAGCGGTTATCGCCGTCATTCCGATGACCGTTTTGGTACATCCGGTGTTCAATATCGGATTCGGTCTTGTACAGGCGTTCGTGTATTTCATGCTGTTGACGATTTTCCTGTCAATGGCGATCCAATCTGAAGAAGAAATGAATTAAAAAATATAATAGATAATTTTAGGAGGATTCAATATGTTGATTTTAGCTGAACATGCTTACAATGCAGATTTCATTACCGGTCTTGCCATGCTTGGTGCAGGCATTGCCATGATCGGTGGTCTTGGTTCGGGTATCGGACAAGGTTTTGCCGCAGGTAAAGCCGCAGAAGCGGTAGGGCGTCAACCAGAGGCGAGCGGTAAAATCACCACAACAATGCTTGTCGGTCAAGCCATGGCTGAAACCACGGGACTTTACTCGCTGATCATCGCCTTTATTCTCATCTTCACCACCTAATACCATCCACTTAAGGAGTGAGCAACATGGATAATATTGCTGAAGCCATCCAAAGGCTCATCGAGCATTCCGGCATCACGGGTTTGGATCCTGTGGAGATGGTCATACAAATCACCGCAACATTGATCTTGATTGTCGTGGTCAAGTATTTCTTTTGGGATAAAGTGACTGCTTTTATCGAAAAACGTCGGGAAATCGTCGATAACGAATTGACCGAGGCCACAGAACAGAATGCCGAGGCAAAACAGTTGAAGAACGAAGCCGAACAAACCTTCGATGAAGCGAAACAAGAGGCCAAAGGCATTGTCGATGAAGCCAAAAGCAGTGCCGAGGACCAAAAAAGGGACATCATCAAGGCAGCGAAAAAAGAAGCCGAACAAATCAAGAAAAACGCGCAGCGGGATTTAGCACGGGAAATCGAAGTGGCCCGTGGTAAAATGCGCAATGAAATCATCGACATCGCGACGGTTCTGACAAGAAAGACCATCGACAAGGAACTAAGCGAAGACATCTATGACAAACTGATAGATGAAGCGATTGATGAAGTTGGTAGACAATGAGTGCGCAAAGTGAACAATACGCTGTTGCGCTTTTTGAGCTTGCCCGGGAAACAGATGTGATCACGGAGATTGAAAAGACGTTCGCGTCTTTCCTAAAAAGCTTTGATAAACAGTCCCGAGACTTCTTCACCCATCCCAACATTAAAAGGTACGACAAGAAAGCAGCTGTCAAGGCAGTCGGACTTCCCACGCTTTTTCAAGATTTTTTGCTGGTAGTTGTCGAAAACGGTCGCGTAGACATCCTCGACAAGATGTATGAGGACTACAAACATTTGATCGATAAGATGCATAAGAAAATGCATATCGTCGTCAAAAGCAAAAAAACTCTGCAAAAATCGCGTATCGAACAACTGAAAACGCAATTCGAGAAAAAATACAGTCGTAAAGTAACCATCGAGAACCAAGTGGATGAAAGCATCGTCGGCGGGCTGCGCTTTGAATTTGAAGGCAAAGTCATCGATGATACCATCAACCACAATTTGGCTACACTTCGACGTCAATTGACAAAATAGGCAGGTGAAACCATGAGCAAAATGGATACAAAGGAAATCAGTGCTCTCATTAAAGAGCAAATTCAAAAATACTCCAAGGACATCAAAACCGATAATGTCGGTACCGTTATCAGTGTCGGGGACGGCATCGCATTGGTCCACGGTCTGGATGAAGCGATGAGTGGTGAACTTTTGGAGTTCGACAACAACGTTTTCGGCATGGCTTTGAACTTGGAAAAAGACCATGTCGGTGTCATTATTCTGGATGAATCCACAGAAATAAAAGAAGGCGACACGGTGAAAACCAGTGGCCGTATTTTGGAAGTTCCCGTTGGCGACGCCTTAATCGGGCGTGTCATAAATCCACTCGGGCAAGCCATCGACGGACTCGGTTCCATCAAAACCGAGGAAACCCGTCCGCTAGAGAAAAAAGCGCAAGGTGTCATGGCTAGAAAATCCGTTGATGAACCCTTGCAGACCGGAATAAAGGTTTTGGATGCCCTCGTCCCGATTGGACGTGGCCAACGCGAGCTTATCATTGGAGACCGCCAGACCGGTAAAACGTCCATAGCCATCGATACCATCATCAATCAAAAAGAAGAAGACGTCATCTGTGTCTATGTCGCCATTGGCCAGAAAGAATCAACCGTGGCACAAGTACAGGAAACCTTGAAAAAGCATGGTGCGATGGATTATACCATCATTGTCTCAGCCAGTGCCTCCGAACCGGCACCTTTGCTCTATCTGGCACCTTATTCAGGGGTTTCAATCGCTGAAAAATTCATGTTCGACGGCAAAAGCGTTCTGATTGTCTATGATGATTTGACGAAACACGCAATCGCATATCGTGAATTATCACTCTTACTTAGAAGACCACCGGGAAGAGAAGCATTCCCCGGCGATGTCTTCTATCTGCATTCACGCCTGCTCGAACGCGCAGCCAAATTGAGAGATGACCTCGGCGGCGGCTCTATTACCGCTTTACCGATTATCGAAACACAAGCCGGGGATATTTCTGCTTACATCCCCACCAATGTCATCAGCATCACCGACGGACAGATATTCCTGCAAAGTGACCTGTTTTATACCGGTGTCCGCCCGGCCATCAATGCCGGACTCAGTGTCAGCCGTGTGGGTGGCGCCGCTCAGATCAAGGCAATCAAAAAAGTTAGTGGCACCTTACGTCTCGATCTTGCCAGTTACCGTGAGCTCGAGTCTTTCACGCAATTCGGAAGCGACTTGGATGAAGCGACAAAGAAAAAACTCGACCGTGGTAAACGGACCGTGGAAATCCTGAAACAAGGGCTGCATGAAGTCATGCCCGTCAATAAACAGGTCATCAGTATCTACACCTTGACCCAAGGGTATCTTGATGATGTCAAAGTCGAAGACATCAAGCGTTTTGAACAAGATCTACATACATTCTTCGAACAGGACGACAACGGCAAAACCATTCTCAAACAGATTAAAGATGAAAAGACTTTACCGAAAACAGATACATTCAACGACGTGATTGAACGTTTCAAAAAACGTTTCGCTTAAGGTGGTGATCGCATGAGTTCCATGCGAGAAATCAAAAAACGCATCAACGCAACCGAAAAAACATCGCAGATAACCAATGCGATGTACATGGTCTCGGCCGCAAAACTGAAGAAATCCGAACGGGCTATCACTGCATTCAGACCCTTGACAAAGCGGTTATCTCGAGTGTTGTCCCGTGTCTTAAGTTATGATCGGGAGTTATCTCACGCCATGCTCGAAAGTCGCGAGATAGAGAAAACCTGTTATATCATCATATCTTCTGATCGCGGTCTGGCTGGTCCCTACAACAACAATGTTTTCAAAGCTTTCGATAAGTTCATCGCACAAAACCATAAAAACAAAGACGAGTTCGAAATCGCAGCGTTAGGTTTCAAAGCCTTCAGTTTCGCCAAAAGACGCGGCTTCACCATGATTCACGATGAAGTCATCCAAGTTCGGGATGATGTCCAGTTTCTGGATTTCCAGTCCATCAGCGACTCGTTCATCAAAGGCTACCTCTCAGGTAAATTCGATAAAATCGTCGTATTTTATAACAAGTTCGTCAATACCTTGACACAGGAAGTCAAGCACCAAACCTTGATTCCTCTGGATCAAAACCCGCTGCTTGAGAACAAGGAAGAAGACGAAGTACAAGGATACAAGTCACTATACTACTACGAACCATCCGCACAACGCGTACTGCAGGAACTATTGCCCATGTATGTGGTGAATCTGCTTTATGGTATGATTCTCGAGGCCAAGGCCAGCGAACACGCCTCAAGAATGACAGCGATGCAAAGTGCGACCGACAATGCCAAGGACCTCATTCGCGATCTGCAATTGCACTATAACAGGGCACGTCAAGATGCCATCACCACAGAACTTACCGATATCATCGGCGGCGCAGAAGCGTTGAACTAAAGGAGGACAACTCATGAACAAAGGAAAAATCATCCAAGTGATGGGACCGGTTGTCGATGTACAGTTCGAAGATGAACTGCCCGAGATCAACCACGCCATCCTTGTTAAAAACACTTCAAAAGACAACGACATCAATTTGACCCTCGAGGTCTCACTGCATCTCGGTGATCAAATCGTCAGAACCATCGCTATGGATTCAACAGACGGACTGCACCGCGGAATGGAAGCGGTCGATCTCGGAAAACCCATCAGCGTTCCTGTCGGTGAGAAGACCCTGGGTCGTATTTTCAATGTCCTTGGTGACACCATCGACGAACAGGGCGCCATCGACAAACGGATCAAACGGATGCCGATTCATCGTAGAGCACCCAAACTAGACGAGATTTCCAGTGAAACCGAGATACTCGAAACCGGCATCAAAGTCGTTGATTTGCTCGCGCCTTATGTCAAAGGCGGTAAAATCGGTCTCTTCGGTGGCGCTGGTGTGGGCAAGACCGTCCTCATCCAGGAACTGATTCACAACATCGCCCAGGAGCACGGCGGTATCAGTGTCTTTGCCGGTGTCGGCGAAAGAACCCGCGAAGGCAACGACCTCTATTATGAAATGAAAGAATCCGGCGTCATAAATAAAACCGCAATGGTTTTCGGCCAGATGAACGAACCGCCAGGTGCGCGGATGCGTGTCGGTCTGACCGGTCTGACGATGGCGGAGCATTTCCGGGATGAAGAAAAACAAGACGTTTTGCTTTTTATCGATAATATCTTCCGTTTTACCCAAGCGGGTAGTGAAGTTTCAGCGTTGTTGGGACGAATGCCTTCGGCAGTCGGTTATCAACCAACGCTGGCAACGGAGATGGGAAAACTGCAAGAGCGGATCACCTCGACAAAAGAAGGGTCCATCACTTCCATTCAAGCGGTCTACGTCCCGGCAGACGACTATACCGACCCGGCCCCTGCCACGACTTTTGCCCACTTGGATGCCACGACGAACCTTTCAAGAAAAATATCGGAAGAAGGCATTTATCCTGCGGTGGATCCCCTGGCTTCAACATCGAGAGCGCTAGAACCGGAAATCGTCGGCCAGGAACACTACGATATCGCCCGGGAAGTCCAACGTACAATCCAACGTTACAACGAACTGCTCGACATCATCGCCATTCTCGGAATGGATGAATTATCAGAAGAAGATAAACAGATTGTTCATCGGGCACGAAGATTGCGACTATTCTTATCACAGAACTTCCACGTTGCCGAACAATTCACCGGACAGAAAGGCTCATATGTACCGGT
>SLJL01000093.1 GCA_007135105.1 Candidatus Izemoplasma sp. | reverse complement strand
TGGCCAAGGAATTGCACAAACGCATTACACCCGACACCCTATACATCCTGGATGAACCGACGACGGGGTTGCATGCCGATGATGTCAACCGGTTGTTGCAGGTATTGCAGAACATTGTCTCGCACGGCGCGACGGTTGTCGTGATCGAACATAATCTCGATGTCATCAAGGTTGCCGATCACATCGTCGATCTCGGACCGGAGGGGGGCGACCAGGGTGGCAACATCATGGTTGAAGGCCCACCGGAAATCGTTGCCCAGGATGAAGAATCGCATACAGGCAGGTATCTGTCTTTGATGCTTAAGGAGGTCTAGTCATGTCGGATAAAGATCGGGACAAAGAAAACAACACGGAAACCAGCAATCAGGATAAGCAAAAAGATAAGCAGGAAGATAAACGGGAAGATAAGCAGGAGAACCAAAAATCACAAAAAGATAAAGAAAAAGAGCTGGAAGCTTTGCTTGAACAGCTAAAGGATCTCCAAAAGCAACGCCAGCAACTGGAGCAAAACAAGAAATCGAAAAAGACCAGGATGTTGATGATCGAGTTCGGAGCGGTTTTCCACCACAACGGTATCGTGAACTATCTCATGTATTTTCTGATGAATCTGTTGATTATTTATTCATTGACCGAGCTGTTCACCATCATCGGGTATACCGGGGAACTGATAGATCTGCTCGCTTTCGTAGCGATTTATACCCTCATAGAGATCATGTTCAGACATTACATCGTCTTCAACCATTTCCGTTTGATTTTAAGGACATTCGGATTCATCTTCTTTTTCGGATACTTGACATTCTTTTATTTCCTGGAGCGCTATTTGTTCGATGGACTATTCACTTTTTTGAATGAAACATTCTTTGTGATTTTTATCGCGTTATTCGTTTTTATCAGATATGCCCTGAGTTATGTGATTAGACATGTCATCCTTCGGATGATGAGGTGGTGAATATATGAGCATCAGTGTCGCGAAAATCGTCAAGGATTTCGATTTCGAAATCATCAGTGGTGAAAAAGGCCTGACGAAGAAAGTTGAAAACTCACAGTTAACCCGACCGGGTATCGAATTAGCCGGGTTGTTCGATTTTTATGAACATGACCGGATTCAAATCTTCGGCAGTAAGGAAATAACGTTTTTCGGATGGTTGAATGAAGAAGACCAGGAAATCAGGGTACATATGTTGTTTGAGAAGAAGCCACCTGCGTTCATTTTCTCCAAACATGTGGATATCCCCGATGTCTTTATCCGCAAAGGCCACGAGTTTCAGATTCCGATACTGAAAAGTCAACTGAGAACCAGTGAACTCTTCAGCCGGCTCTACCAGTATCTGTTTGCAAATCTGGCACCAAGAAAATCGATTCATGGTACACTGGTGGATATCAACGGTGTCGGTGTTTTGATCCGTGGTAAAAGCGGTGTCGGTAAGAGTGAGGTGGCACTTGAACTTGTCAGACGGGGTCATCAGCTTGTGGCCGATGACCGGGTCGATGTTTATCAGAAGGAAAAAGGCATCGTCATCGGTGAGGCGCCGAAATTGTTGAAAGAGCATCTTGAAATCCGTGGGATCGGCATTGTCAATGTCGTGAAACTCTTCGGAGCCAGTGCCTTCAAGGAAGACAAGAGTGTGATGTTGATTGTCGAGTTGATTCCTTGGGATGAGGATCAGGATTATGACAGGCTCGGGCTTGATACCACAAAAGAAATGTTGTTTGAAACGGAAATATCTTTGGTGAAAATACCGATTACCGCAGCTAGGAGTGTGCCTTCTCTTGTCGAGGTTGCGGCGATGAACGCAAGACTGAAGTTTCTAGGCACCAACATGGCAAAGGATTTCACCGATGCCATCTCAAAAGAAATAGATGCGAAAAACAAACACAAAAATACAAAGTAAGAAGGGATTATTATGCTTAATATCATTACCAATATTTTGGCGGCACCCCATCTCGATCCGGATTATTCGGAGTACAGCAATGTTTTGTTCAATATCGGGCCACTTGAAATTTATATCTATAGTTTCATGATCATGCTCGGTGTCTTGGCTGCTCTCTACCTGGGGCTTAAAGAAGGTAAAAAACTAGGTGTAAATACCGATTATATCATCGACGGCCTCATCATCATATTACCCTTGGCGATCATCGGTACGAGACTTTGGTATGTGGCTTTCAATTGGAGTGAAATCGGTTCTTTCAGAGCTATTTTCGCGATTCGTGACGGCGGCCTGGCGATACACGGCGGGTTTGTCGTGGCGGTAATTGCGACTTACGTCTATACCAGGTACCGTGACATTGATTTATTCAAGGCGTTCGATTTGATTGCGCCGGGATTCCTGATTGCCCAGACACTAGGTCGCTGGGGAAATTTCTTCAACCAGGAAGCCCATGGTGGTATCATTGGTGGTGGAACGCGGTTCGATCCGAATTTGTCACATGATCAACAGTATGAGTTCTTGAGCTCAACACTGCGTCTGCCGGATTTCATCATCCACAACATGTATATCAACAAAGGCACCGCTGGCAATCCGCTTTTCAACTACTATCATCCGACCTTCCTATATGAGTCTCTATGGAATTTGTCCGGCTTCATCATCATCCTGATCATTCGTCGCATGAAGTTTCTGCGTTCGGGCGATCTGATTGCTTTTTACCTCATCTGGTATTCGGTGGGTCGGTTCTTCATCGAATTCATGCGAACCGATGCGCTTTATATCGGCGATACCGGCCTTAGAATCGCGCAAGTTACCAGTATTCTCATGATTATCGCCGGTGGTGTCTTCCTTTATTTCAACCATCGCATATGGCAAAAGAAACATTACCATGAGATTCTTGCTGAAAATGCAACTGAATGATCCCAAGGTGGATGAATCTTTATATTTAAAGGGAAAACGGTGTTGACCATCGTTTTTTCTTTTCTGATGCGTTATAATATATAAGGTGATATCAATGAAACTAGGCTTATTTGTGATTGTCTACGCTTTTTTCGGTTTCTGACTGGAAAGAGTCATCAATGTCGTCTATTACGGTTACTGGCTCGATAACAGCGTCTTGTACGGGCCTTTTCAGTTGATGTACGGTGTGGGGGTTGTGCTGGTTCTGGTCTGGCATCACTTGCTTGGGAAATTTGCGTTACCCCGCATGGTTCATTTGCTGGTGCTTGGTTTAGGTGCTTATTTTCTAATCGCAGGGGTAGAATACCTAGTAGGTACCTTGCATCTGGCTTGGTATGGGGAACGTTACTGGAACTATGGTTCGAGCTTTACGCTATGCCCGAACCCTTCCTTCACCTGCTGGTTGCCGACATCAGTGTTTGCGATGATCGCGGTGTTTGCGGTGTATGTTGTCCAGCCTTACGTGGAAATCTATACCATGATGATTCCCCGAAGATGGATTTTGTTGATAGTACTGTTGATGTTGCTGAATGTTGTGCTTACCTACCGTGGGGTGCTGATATGAAAAAGAGTGACTATGGATTTATATTGCTGATGCTACTCGTATTTGCTTTGCTTGTCTGGCCGAAAACCCACCAGGCGTTTTTCGGTTTTTCCGATAGGCATTATGTGCTCGGTGGTTTCATGAAGTTTTTCTTGTTCGCCACCATCGGGGATATCATCTCCTATAGAATCAGACAAGGAAATTACCAGGTGCCGGGTTTGATCCGAAAGGCATTTGTCTGGGGGGTATTGGGCATCATCATCGTTTTAATATTCACCATCTTCTCTCAAGGGGTATCCCATCTCCAGGAAAGCTCTATTCTACCCTTTTACGGGATTGCATTCTTTACGGCTTTCTTTACAAGTGTTTTCATGAATCTTCTATTTGCGCCGACGATGATGCTGGTTCATAGAATCAGCGATCAGGTGATCGAAGACAGAATCGATCATCAGAATTCACTGGTTATATCTTTATCGAGAATAGACTACGTTGCGTTTTTGAAGATGCTGTTCAAGACCATACCGTTTTTCTGGATTCCCGCGCATACGATCACATTTTTGCTGCCGGTAGAATACCGGGCGTTTTTTGCCGCATTGCTGGGGATCATGTTAGGCCTATTTCTCAATTTATTCAAGAAACAGAAATAATTACCAAGGAGGCGATACGATGTCTTTTACATCCGATACCAAGAAAGAACTGCTTTCCATAAAAGAAGATCAGTGCTGTAAAATCGCCTCGTTAAGTGCCATGTTGGCCATCAACGGTTATTTGACGTTGAGCAGTGATGGCATGAAGTTGACATTTCAGACCACAAGCCTGCCGATTGTGAGAAAGGCGATACAGACGCTTAAAAGCCTGTATCCGGTCCATGTGGATGTGGTGATGAAAAAAGGGATCCGTCTACAGAAGAAAAACCAGTATATGATGAGCGTCTCGGAAAAAGTTCCCATGATCATGCGTGAGCTGGGGCTTATGGATGAGACTCAGGGTTTTGCTCAAACCATCGATGATGCGATCATCGAAAGGTCCTGTTGTAAAAGGTCCTATCTAAGAGGGGCGTTTTTGGCTTCGGGGTCCATCAATCATCCACATTCATCCTCCTACCATCTGGAAATCGCCTGTCCGAGCATGTCCTACGCCGAGTCGCTGCGCGATTTGATGCAGGTATTCGAATTGAAAACCAAACCGCTTCAGAAAAAGCGGGGTTATCTTGTCTACATCAAGGACAGCGAAAAAATAGCAGACTTTTTGCGTGTTGTCGGAGCGATGCAGGCTCTTTTCGAGTATGAGGACGAGCGGATCAAACGGGATTTCGTCAATTCGATCACCCGTGTGATGAACATGGAGATCGCCAATCAGAATAAGACCTTCGAAGCTGCGAACCGGCAGCTTAAGAACATTGAAATCATCGATAAGCTTGTGGATGAGTCGACGTTGCCCGATAGTGTGGTTGAAGCCATGTTTTTAAGGAAGACCTACCCTGAGGCTTCTTTGAATGAACTCTCGGAGCTGAGTGGGGACCACTATTCCAAGAAAATCTCCAAATCCGGGTTGAACCATCGGTTCAGGAACATTGCCCAGATTGCCAAGGAGGCGTTAGAGAAATATGAGAAATAAGACATTGATCGGCGTTGACATTGTGGAGTTTGCACGGGTTGAACGCATGAAACAGGAACCTTTTGCATCTCGCATTTTATCGGATCAGGAAAAAGCGATCTATGATAAAATGGAACATCCCAGACGAAGGTTGGAGTTCCTTGCAGGCCGTTTTGCGCTTAAAGAGGCCTATACAAAGGCCAATCGCGCTTTTGATACCAAACTCAACATGAACGAGGTAACAATTTTATGGGATGATGAGGGCGCACCGGTGCTGAGGAGTCCCTACCGGCCACAAGACGAGGTCCAAGTGACGTTATCGCATTCAGAGCATTATGTGGTGGCGTTTTGTATGATTATAAGAGGTGATTGATGTGAGAAAGGTTTTCATGCTCATCGGCATCACGCTGGTATTCCTGCTTGCGGGTTGTGGTGAGAGGTATTATGGCGATTACAAATATTCCGATTTCGAGCGGATTGATCACTGGAACGACCTGGAAACGCTGGGTCATGATGATTATGTATTCGTTTATGTCTATAACCGGGATTTTCTCGGTAATGAAACCCCGGGGACCCAAATGATCAACGAGGATATTTTCACTTTCGGTATGGAAAATACGTTCGACTATCCCATGTATCGCATCAATCAGCGGGAAGTTTCCGGACCGCGTCCGGAAAACGTGCAACGGCGGGATCCGAAGCTTTTGATCGTTCGTCACGGGACCGTGGTGGACAAGTTCTACGGTGCCTTACCGATTATGGGTTTTTTGGAAGCGGTCGATGCAGAACGCTATATTTTCCCCGAGCTACTAGGGCTTTTGGCAGATGACAGCGAAACATTCGAGGGTTATGCCTACCATGATTTTTCGCATCTGAGGACCTGGAGGGACGTGCACACGCTCGGTAGAACGCAAACCGGTATCCATACCATTGAAATGGTGTATGTCTATCATCGCGACGTGACAGGTACATCTTCTGAGAGTGAAACGATCAACGAAGCGTTGTTTCCCTATGCCGTATCGGAGGATCTGTCCTTGTGGTTGGCCAATTTCACCACCACAATCGGTTTGTTGCCGGAGGGTTATGAACATACCGTGCCTGCTTTGATGCTTGTTGTCAATGAGAATATTGTCGCTTTGTATGAAGGCCAGACGGATATCATGGCTTTTATCGATGCGCTTGTTACCGGTAGTATCGACTTGGAAGATTATCTTGATTCTTGATTATAAATTAGATTACATGAATTGTCTTTTAATGATATATGCAGTAAAATTGTCCTGAAATGGAGAGGATAGTATGAAGAAGCTTTTATTGTTGAGCGTTATGATTGTTACAATGCTCACGCTTGCTGCTTGCGGCAATGCCATCGATGAAGGGCCACAGAACAGTGCTTTTCATGGCGAGGATCATATCACGAACTATAGCGGGCTAGCCAAGTATGACGAGATGGATACGATGTACATCTTGTATATATATGCCGTGTGGTGCGGCGCTTGTGCCATCATTACCCAGGATGTACTTGATTTCATAGAGGATAACGAAGATGTTCCTGTGGTGTTCGCCCATGAGGGCGCCAATGGCACGCCCCCTGCTAATTGGGGTGCATACCCGACCATGATGGTCATACAGAACGGTGAGGTTTTAAGTGAGCCTTACGTCGGAGTTCCCGACATCCTTGCATTGTTGGAATCAATTAGCGCTGGCACGTATAACCCTGAATAACGGAGGATATTATGGATCAGACGATTATCAAAGAACTGAGTAAGCGTCTTGAACTCAAACAGAAGCATGTTGAAACGGTATTGTCCCTACTTGAAGACAATACCGTTCCTTTTATCGCGCGCTACCGTAAAGAGATGACCGGTGGCATGGATGAAGAGGCGATTCGCGAGATCGACAAAGCATACCAGTATCAGATGCAGTTGAAAGAACGTAAGGAGGATGTCATCCGCCTGATTGAAGAAAAAGGGCTGATGACAGAAACATTGCGGACTGATATTCTCAAGGCGACACAGCTCGTGGATGTCGAGGACCTGTACCGTCCTTACAAAGAGAAGAAAAAGACCAAGGCGACCATCGCCATCAAGAAAGGCCTTGAGCCTTTAGCGGATAAAATCATGCTCTTTGCGCCCGGGTTTGATGTCGAAGCTGAAGCTGAAGCGTTTTTGAGCGAAGCGGTAACAAGTGTTGCTGAAGCACTTGAAGGTGCTTCACACATCATATCGGAGCGTATCAGCGATGAAGCGAAATACCGGAAGTGGATTCGCGATTTCACCTTCAATAACGGCGTGGTCGAATCGAAAGTCAAAAAAGATGCCAAAGATGATAAAGAGATTTACCGTGGGTATTACGATTTCAAGGAACCGGTCAAAAGGGTCAAGCTTTTCCGGGTTCTGGCATTGAATCGCGGCGAAAAGGAAAAAATTCTGCGGGTAAAGATTAGCATCGATGAGACCGATATCATCGGTTTTCTCGAACGCCAGGTCATCATCAGCCAGTATCATCCGGCCGCACCGCTTATCTCCGCTGCGATTGCGGATGCCTATAAAAGGCTGATCGCACCCTCGATTGAAAGGGAACTTCGGGCTGAACTGACGGAAAGGGCAGAAGACAACGCCATCCATATTTTCAGTGAAAACCTGCGGAGTTTATTGTTGCAACCACCACTAAAAGGAAAACCGCTCCTCGGTATCGACCCGGCTTATCGTACCGGATGCAAACTTGCCGTGGTTGATGAAATGGGGACCTTGAAGACGACCGATGTCATCTACCCACATCCAAGAAGCGATAATAAGCGTGCGGAAGCGTCACAGGTTGAAAAAGCGAAGGAGAAAGTCATCGCCTTGATGGAGAAGTACGATATCAAAATCGTCGCAATCGGTAACGGAACGGCTTCAAGAGAAACAGAAGCTTTCATCATCGATACTTTCAAGGATCTTAAACACGAAGCATTCTATACCATTGTCAACGAGGCGGGGGCTTCAGTATACAGCGCTTCACCTCTTGCTAAAAAGGAATTTCCCCAGCTTCAGGTTGAAGAAAGAAGCGCCGTCAGCATCGCTAGAAGACTTCAGGATCCTTTGAGTGAACTTGTAAAAATCGATCCCAAAAGCATCGGGGTCGGACAGTACCAGCACGATGTCAGTCAATCCAAATTATCCGATTCTCTCGATTTCACCGTTGAGACCGTGGTCAACCGTGTCGGTGTCAATGCGAATACCGCTTCGCCTTCATTGCTTAACTACGTAGCAGGCATTTCCAAGCGGGTCGCAAGCAACATTGTTTCTCATCGTGAGAAAGCCGGTGCTTTTAAAAACCGTAAGACTTTGCTCGATGTGAGTGGCCTTGGCGCAAAAAGCTACGAACAGGCTGTTGGATTCCTTCGGATCCTCCAAGGTGACAATCCCCTTGATAAGACTGCGATCCACCCGGAAAGCTATCCGGTCGCAAAGACCATCCTTGCGGCGGTCGATGCGGATATATCCATGGTTGGAACGGCCACATTGAGGGAAAAATTGAGTCATATCAAGGCAAGTGACTTCGTGGATAAAACCGAAGCAGGGTTGCCGACCATCGAAGATATCATCGCCGATTTGGCACAACCTCTGAGAGATCCACGTGATGATGCGCCAGCACCGATTCTTAAAAGCGATGTGTTGAAACTAGAGGATTTGAAACCGGGCATGAAACTGAAAGGAACCGTACGCAATGTGGTCGATTTCGGGGCTTTTGTCGATTGTGGTGTGAAAGAGGACGGTCTTGTACATATCTCGAAATTACGCCGTGGATACGTCAAACATCCGCTTGATGTCATCAAGGTCGGTGACGTGGTGGATGTCTGGGTTTTGAATGTCGATTTGAACCGCAACAGACTGCAGCTTTCCATGATTGACCCGACGGGTTAATCCTGTTAAAATCAAGTTGACAGCAAGCCGCAAATATATTATCATATAATGGCTTGCAAACGGAGTAGTACTCAAGTTGGCTGAAGAGGTGCCCCTGCTAAGGGTATAGGTCGGGCAACCGGCGCGAGGGTTCAAATCCCTCCTACTCCGCCATCCGGCCCGTTGGAGAAGCGGCTTAACTCACCAGCCTTTCACGCTGGCATTCACGGGTTCGAATCCCGTACGGGTCACCATAATGACACACAAGAGCTTATCATTGAGATTAGGCTCTTTTTTTATGGTCTGATTAGAGCGATAAAAAAACACCTCTTCTTTTATTGAAGAAGTGTTTGTAATCTATTTTAGTGCCTTGTCAGTTTACGCCATATTTTTCTGACATTGCGGATGATGTCCTCGACGAAGGTGCCGGTGAAACTAAAGGCTTCCGAAGTGATTTCCAGTTCGGGGTGATCTTTATGCAGCGCTTTTTTGAGGTTTACAACCATCGGTCTTGGTCCGCACATCATGACGGCCGGTTTTTCCTTTAGATCGAGACGGTCCAAGGTTAGAAAGCCCGTTTTGTTTGCTTCGATGAGATGGAACTCGAAGTTCTCATG
>SLJL01000049.1 GCA_007135105.1 Candidatus Izemoplasma sp. | reverse complement strand
TATCGCTGCTGCCATGCTTTATTTCTCGGAAAGCTACACGCTTTACCGGATGCCCTTGAGCCTGTTCTTGCTGCCGCTAACCCTAATCATTACCGGTGTGCTGCTTTATTACTTCACCCTGGGTGCCCGTCGTTATCTGCATGAAAAAAAGCGGGATGCAAACAGACTGCTCAACATCCTCAATCCTGTCTTGAGCGTCCTCATCAACGCCATCGTCCTATTTTTACTGCTGATGCTCATATTCAACCATATGCTGATTCTCATCGGCGCCATGACACAATGAAGGTGATAACATGAACAAACAAGAACATCTGAACCGGGCGAAAAACCTGTTTGACAATGGCCGTTTCCAGACCTCTGTTTCAAGGGATTTCGACCGGTACGAACTGATAGACGATTCAATCAAAATCCATTACGATACCCGCGTGTTGCACCCCTATTTCGACCAGAAGACCGCTCAGGTGGTCTATGCGGCGGCTGATGAACACAAAAGGATTCTTTACATCATCGCATTCAGCCGCAACGATTATTTCTACGATGAAACCTCCGAGTTCGAATGGACGGACCGGCATATCTACGGCTTTAAAGATCAAAACGATGATTAAAGAAGGACACATTCTCGAGAATGTGTCCTTATTATTGATAATGCGGTTTTAAAATCCCTTGTTCAATCAACACAATCATTTTGTCCACCACCAAAGGATGGAACTGTGAACCAGATTTATCCTTGAGTTCCATGATAATGGCATCTTCAGTCAGTTTCGCGGCATACGCATAATCACGCACCATCGCTGCGACCGCCTCGCTCAACGCCAGAATCGAAGTCTCCAACAACAGCTCATCCCCCTTGAGCCCGTCGGGATACCCCATCCCGTCATAATGCTCATGATGGTGTCTGACAACTGCGGTGATTTTTCTGAGATGACTGGTTTGCGCAAGAATCTTCGCACCGTGGATGACATGGGTTTTGACCTGTTCGTATTCCGCTTGTGTGAGCACGCCTTTTTTGTTGACGATGTGCTTATCGACCCCGATCATGCCGATATCATGGACGATGCCCGCCCAGTACAGTTCGGTTACGACGGACTTATCAAGCTCGAAAGCCTCTGCTAGGGCAGAAGCGATTTCTGCGACATCTTCCGCATGTTTCTCGGCGTCTTTGCTGTAGAGCCCGACCGTCTTAAGCAATGCCTGAATCATCGAACGCTTGCTTTTATCGTTTTCGCCGGCCATCATCCTTGCATCGTAGAAACTGTTCAAAAGAATGTGGATGCTATCGAAATACTGCAGGATGTTCTTGCTTATCTTTCTCGGTGATTTTTCCGCGATATCGAAACTCATTTCGCAAATCAGCTTCTCATCCAGTCGTACCGACATCAGGACACTTTCCTTGATGGCGGGATTTTTCCGGGCGTAGTCCGCGTAGGTCGGACCCAGCTCCGCCTTGAGATTCGCTTCGGCGTCTTTGTAGATTCTTGGCCGTTTCAGATTGCCGATCCATTTTGAAGGTTTGTTGAACAGCGTGTTCAAATAATCCTTATCATGGCCGATTGTATCGATGAAACGGACCCTGTCCGGTGTGACCACCGTGCAAGAACCGTAATCAAACCGGTCGAATAAACCGAAAATCATTCTGAAAATGTTTGCGGCATGTTTCTCCTCGGCCCGATCTTCAAGTGTCGAAATCTGTGTGGATAGATTGAACAGCATCTCCATGGAATCGATGAGTTGATACAAACGTTTGCTCGTAAGATTGAGCTCGTCCTGCTCCTGTTCGATATAATCGAGGACCCATTTCAGGCTGATGATGGTTATCAAAATGATGAGCAAGAAGAGATTCACATCGAAAAGATAATAGAAAAGATCGAGCACAATCACTTCTGCCGGAAACAAAAACATGCTGAGAAGATAAAAGAGCGTGGCGATATAAAAGGCCCGGTATGGCAAGTAAAAGGCGACAACAATAGCCAAAGGAAAAAAGATGATCTTGTGGTTTGCATAATTGATAAAGCCGATCAACCCGGAAAAGATGGCAATACTAAGGACAACAAAAGAACCATAGAAGATCAGTTCCGGGACAGCTGCCTTGAAATTTTTAGGCAAGACATCCCGCCACATGGAAATCCACAGAGAAAGGCCGAATATAATAAGCGCAAAATAATTGCCCAAGGCCCATACAAGAGAAACATTGAATATATCGGCCTGCTCGATAGCACCAATCAGAAACAAAAAAGCAATGGCCGGGAGGGTATTGAAGGCGGCCACCACGATCGCTGTCACAATAAAAAGGAAGAAGTTGACAAGAGAGATAATCCTCTCTTCGAGAAATCTCGACAGGAAATAGGCACCGAAAAACGCTGGGATGTGCAGCGAAGCGGTGAAAACGAAAGTCCGCGCCAGCAAATCCGCGCCAGCGTAATCGAACATGAACACCATGGTGGTGAAGTACCCGGTAAAAACAGCAAAAAGCGTCGGCAGGAAAAACCGCCGCCAGTCCACCACCAAAAATCCGAAAGTGAACCCGACCGCCGGCCAGATGATGCTTGCCTCGAGTGCGATGCTGAACTGATACCCGCCAGGAATTGCGATGAAGACGAGAATGAACGCAAACCATGATTTCGGGTCCCGAACACGGCTGATCAATGTATGCATGTGCTTCACCATCCTTTTGTTCTATTTTACCACCTCTACTTAGAAAAACAATACGCTTTCAACAAACGAATATTCTTCGCATTTTGCCCTTGGCTTTTACCGGGCCTGTGTTATAATGGCTAAGGATAAATTCTAAAGGAGGATTCCCATGGACAACATCATCGAATGGATCGGCTACATCGCCAGCCTCATCATCCTGGTGTCACTATTGATGAAATCGATCAAACGCTTGCGGCTCATCAACCTGATCGGCGCCTTGATCTTCGCCTTCTACGGTTATCAGATCGCCTCGCCCCCTGTCATGGTCATGAATCTTGGCATCGCGTTTATCAATATATATTACCTTAAGCAAATCTATGTCTCCAGAGACTATTTCACCATTTTGCCTTTTTACGAAAACGAGGAATACGCCCGTGAACTGATCGATTACCATAAAACGGACATCGAACGGTTCATGCCACTTGCGGAAAAAGACATCGCTCATGCGGATTTCCGCTTTCTCATATTGAGAAACATGAACCCCGCAGGCATCTTCATCGCTCGCAAAAAAGATGGCAACACCCTTGAAATCCTGCTCGATTACGCCACACCCGCCTTCCAGGACTTCAAGACCGGCGCCCATATCTACCAAAAGGAAAAACCGCGATTCAAACAAGCCGGTTTCAACCGTCTCATCGCTGTAGCCAAGAGTGATTCACACGAAAAATACCTCAAGAAGATGGGCTTCACACTCGAAAGCAAGAACGGCAGACCCGTTTTCACCAAAACCCTTTAAGATTATGCCACGCATAATCTTTTTTTCTTATGATAATTTATCTTATCAAAAAAGCTAAAAATGTTATAATAACGGTAAGAAAGACAAGGTGATACCATGTTGCGTTTAAAAGATCTATCGAAATACTATCACGACAACGGTCAAGTCGTCAAAGCACTTGACGGCATTGACCTCAGTTTCGAAAGTCGAGAGTTCGTCGTCATCACCGGTGAATCCGGTTCCGGTAAATCCACACTCCTGAATGTGATCAGCGGCCTGGATTCCTATGAGGCCGGCGAACTTTTTTTCTATGGAAACGAGACGTCCCACTATACCCAGACCGACTGGGAGAGATACCGGAAGGAAAACATCGGCTTCATCTTCCAGAACTACAACCTCATCGATGCCTACACCGTTTATCAAAACATCGAAATCGCGGCTTTGATCAAAGGAGAAGACAAAGAGATCACGAAAAGAAAAGTGTTGAACCTGATCGAAAAGGTCGGTCTTAAAGGTCAGGAAAAACAGAAAGCCTCGACCTTGTCGGGCGGCGAAAAACAACGCGTCGCCATCGCCAGAGCCCTGGCCAAGGACGCACCCGTGATCATCGCCGATGAGCCCACGGGCAACCTCGATTCGAAAACCTCAAAACAGATCATGGAACTTCTGAAGACGATTTCACAAGACAAGCTCGTCTTGCTCGTCTCACACAGTTTTGAAGCGACCAAGGCCTATGCCACCCGTCATGTAAGAATTGCGGATGGCGAGATCACGCTCGATAAGGTTCTCACCAAGACCGAGAAGGACACGACCACACCATCCCCAACCAAAACCAAGGAACTCGGTCTACTGGACTTGTTGCGTCTCGGGCTTAAAAACATTCTGGCCACGCCCAAAAAGACCGTTTTCACCTTACTGGTTTCCTTGTTCGTTGTCGCCGTGTTCGCCCTCATCTACGGAGCCTACGTCCATCAGACCAACACCCCGCCTTCTGGCGGAAGCTTTGAAAATCCGCACCGGCTCATCCTCACGAAGACCGGAGAAACGGCTTTTACATCCGACGAACTGGAAGCCTTCAGTGAGATGAACCATGTGCTCGACGTGGTCGAAACCGACCCGATTTTCGATCTTTATGGCTACCTTGTCCTCGATGAAAGAGGCATGACACCGTTCTTCCAAGTGAATGTCAACCACGCTGCGGCACTGACCCGGCGCGATCTGAGCGAAGGACGTCTACCGCAAGCAAGCGATGAAATCGTCATCAGAAGCCGCGAGGAAATCGCGGTGGGTGAAACCTTCGAGATCAACTACGAATTCGGCCGTTATGGCGACATCGACGCTGCGGCCACCACCCATACCTTTACCGTTGTCGGTACCATTGAAACCAACGAATGGGGCAGCCCGATCTTCTATCATCATACCGATTTCTTCACCGATCCCCTCATCCGGGCATACGGGCTTTATTATGCTCAAAATGACCGGTTCTATCGCATCAACGATAACACGGTTCCTTTCAACTCGCTCATCATCACCGAATCCGTCGCCGAAGGCACGATCCATCTTCCGCAAAGACTCATCGACCAGTTCGGATTCTCCGATCCGAACAACACGATCAGTGAAGGCGACACGATTGAAATCGGCATCGTCGAACGGTTGAGCGATGAAATCTTGAATGTCGAACTTGAAATCGATACCATCTACAGCGGCAACGACGAGTTCAGAGGCGACGGCAAGATCCATCCGGCGACCCTGATTGCCCTTTTTGAAGCTTTCGAGACCCGGCAGATTTCCTTGGTCGTCGCGGACAATTTCGCCGCAAACGCCATCACGGACACGTTGGACCGTGAAACCTACAACACGCTCTATCTGGCCGGCATCAACCTCTATAGCGATCCCGTTCTGCGCGCGATCGGCAATCTCATGCTCGGCATCCTTTCCATCATCGTCCTTTTCGTGATGTATTTCATCGCCTATCTTTCCTTGAAGAACATCATGGAAGCCAAGCGCAAGGACTACGTCATTCTCAGAGCCTTAGGACTATACAAGAAAGATTTGAACCTCTTGTCGACCATCGAAGTGATGATCCTGATGCTTTTGGCAATCGTTCTTGTCTTTACGCTACTGGTTCTCAATACCGAGTTCATCTTCCTGCCCAACTATCTGCGTTATTACCAGATTGGCAACTACATCTTCATGTTCACAGCCATCATGGTCCTGTCGCTTTTCCTGGCCATGCGCTTCAACAGACGTCTGTTCACACAAAGCGTCATCACAGCCTTCAAGGATCAGGGGTGAGCCTCATGATAAAAATCAGACATATCGAAAAATACTACAATAAAGGTCGCCGTAACGAGAACCATGTCCTAAAAGACTTGAGTCTGGATTTTCCTGATAAAGGTCTGGTCATGCTGCTGGGGGATTCCGGTTCAGGCAAGACCACCTTACTCAATGTCGTCGGCGGACTCGATAAAAACGACAGCGGTCAGATCGACATCGCCGGAGCGTCCTTAAACAAATACCGTCCGGCCCAATGGGACCTGATCCGCAACAACCATATCGGCTATATTTTCCAGAACTACTACCTGCTGCCGCAGGAAACCGTTCATGACAACATCGCCATGAGCCTGAAAATGAAAGGTATGACAGACAAACAAGACATCGAAAAGCGCATCAATATGCTTTTGAAACTCATCGGCCTACCGCAGTACAAGGACCGGAAAGCCAACCAACTCTCCGGCGGTCAACAACAAAGAATCGCCATCGCCCGCGCCTTGTCCAAAGACCCGAACATCATCATCGCCGATGAGCCCACCGGCAACCTGGACCGTAAGAACACCCTGACAATCATGAACATCCTGAAACAGATCTCCAAAGAAAAACTCATCATCATGGTCACCCACGAAGAAACCCTGGCCCAGCATTACGCCGACCAGATCATCCGCTTGAAAGACGGTACCATATCCGATTCGAAAGCAGACATCAACACCGGTAAACTCGATACGACCACAGAAACCGATATCTTCCTGGGCGACCTTGAACAAATCGAGACCAGTACCGGCAAGGACCATGCGATCAAACTATACACCGATGATTCCAACCAGAAACCACTCAACGCCCGACTTATCATCCAGAACAATACCCTGTACCTCGATCTCGGCGAACATAACTTCAGAAACATCAACCTCGTCAAACCCGATAGCGATACAAAAATCCATATGAAAAAACGGGCCGAGATCGCCGAGGAGGAACAAACCCTACCAACCATAGACTATCCGTCGATCGACACGGAGCAAACAAAGAAGAAAGCTTCCGTCATCTCAGCCAGACATAGTTTGAACCTGGCCTTATCCAAACTACGTAAAACAACGAAATTCGGTAAGCTCATCTACTTCGGTTTCGCTTTCTCCGCCGCGATTTTCGCTTTGGCGATCGCGATGTTCTCAAATGTGTTCTTCTTCGACGATGTCGATTTCCTTACCTTGCCTCCGTATGCCTTCGAAGTGGAGGTGGACGACAACCTTGATGACATCGAGGCCTTGAGACAAAGCGGAAATTTCACTACCTACATGGCCAGACGCGGCCATGGTGGCGTCCTGCTCAACCTTCCGCGCTTCTACAATGTCGGAGGCATGACCAACATGCACCAACAAATCCTGCCGCTTGCACTCGTGGATGCATCCGATGTGATATTGGGGGATTATCCCACAGAAAAAACGGACATGCTCATCACCAGAACCATGGCCGAGGACATGCTGAACAACTACGACTTCAGACAACTCGGCATCACTGACATCGAAGCTTTCCTGAAACTCACCTATTCCCGTTTCGGCGTCGAACACCGCATCACCGGCATCGTCGACATACCCTCACGGACCATGTTCCTCGACGAGGCGATGCTCTATTCGGTATTGACACCCGAAGGGTACCGCGCGTATGAACTCTTCGAATCGATAGAAACCGTACAAGGCGATCTGCCTGCAGATACATACGATATCCTCGTTCCCGATCCCGGCGAACCCTTCAGCCCGTTTTCTCTCGAGCTGACGGAAAATCACACATTCAATGCCGTCGGAACTTTCGACCCGGAGGCACATCCCTATCTCAGCGATCAAACCATCGTCTTCCAGCTTGACGGTTTGAAGACATACTATTACGAATACAGTCTTTCTTCCGACACGAAAATCCTTTATTTCACCGAAAACAAGGAAGCAGCCGACACCTATCTTGAAAACAGCGGCTACACCTTCATCAATACCTACGAACGTGACCGCGACCAGGAACAGGCCATGCGCCTGCGTACCTTCAGCGGACTACTCGTATTCACCGTCATCGCCATGGGCGGTTCGGCCGCGGCTTACTATTTCATCATCCGTTCCTCGATGCTCAAACGCATCTACGAAATCGGTGTCTACCGCGCCATCGGCGTCAGAAGAAGCGACGTGATCAAAATTTTCACCATCGAGATTCTCATCATGACCACGCTCACCTCGCTTATCGGCTATAGCCTCATGCGCTACGCGCTCGGCTATATCGACAACATCACCGGCGAGTTCGCCCAGATCTTCAACCTGTCCATCATCACCTTCATCAGCGGTGTCATCCTGATCTATGCGATCAATCTGCTCTTCGGTCTTTTGCCGCTATTCAACCTGCTAAGAAGAACCCCGGCGCAGATCCTTACCACCTATGACCTTTAAAAAATCATCTCCCCTTTTCCGGGAGATGATTTTCATCTAGTCTTATCAAGAGATTCAAAGCTTGTTACAACGGGCGACATACGCTTCGATATCGTACTTGCGTTTCAGACCCTTGTCGTTCATATACCGCAATTTACCGAAAACCGGCCGCTCCATCCAGCCCTGGTCGTGCCGGCCGAAACACCAGGCCACCGACGCATAGGAAACCGGATCCCTGCCGTCGAGAAAATAGGCGTTGTTCAACGTAAGGATCGTCTCATACGCTTCCCGGTGGGTTTTAGACCATTCGATGATCTTCTTGCCCCAATACATGCGCATGGTGTTGTGCATATAACCGGTCTTGACCATCTCCTTCATCGCCGCATTGAAATAAGGGTCGTGCGTCGCAAACGCGAGATAATCGGTTTTGGTATACACGTAGCCCCGTCGGTCCTCTGCGTGGTCACGCATCGTTTTGAGCGCCCACGCTGGCGCCATGGTCTCGAAACGGTCGTAACCCTCGGCGTGATAGGTGAAATTATGGGCGAGCTCCCGGCGGATGAGAAGTTGTTCCAGGTAGGCTTCGGCGGCCTTTGCGGGAATGCTGCCGCTATCCAGCAGCCACCGGACATCGGCATACATCTTGCGCGGCGAGATGTGGCCGAAATGGAGATAGGCGCTCATCTTCGAGGTGATATCCTTCGCAGGATCACCACTCGCATCATAGCGCATCAGGCCATGCTTCAGGTAGCTTTCCCACTGTTCATGGGCTGCCTTTTGACCGCCTTTGAACGAACCGACGGGCTTTATCGCCGTGTCGATGTCCATGGCTTCAAAAAACGCATCGCCGCTTCCATCGAGGTAGGCGGACGCGTTTGTGGTGCGGTTCTCTATCGGCGCCGGCGTTTCATCAAACAAATACGCATCGACTTGCCGTAACAGTTTCGGCCGGATGGTCCGTGCGGCAAACTCGACCTTTTCACTTGCAGCCTTTACGGGTATAATGAGGTTGGTGGTCACCTCGTAGACCGGGATGTCCATGGCACTTGCTTTTTGATAGATGTCGCTTCTGATGGTTCTTAGAAAATCGAGATAGGCCGGTTCGGTGAAAAGTGCCGCAGCCACTTTTAGGTCATTTTCCAGCACTTCCACAAACGATCCCTGCTTCACCTCAAAACCGATCCCGCATGCTTCTAAGGACGCTTTGACATCCTTAAGGCCTTCATATAAAAAGGTGAAATGGCGCAAGTTGGCATCCTTGAAACCGGCATCGAGAACAAAAAGCACTTTTACCGGCAGCCCGAGGCGATTGGCTTTGTCGACAGCCGCCATCAACGCAGGATTGTGCGCAGTTCTTTGCGCCGCTTGCATCCAGTAAAGGACATGGCTACCTTCTATCTTGTCCACATGATTATTGATTTTTTCGATTAGACGTTTCATCATACCATTCCTTTTCGAGGAGAGAGACCATGATCGATCATCTCTATATTGAAAATTACCGTGCATTCAAATCAGAAGACGTGGTTCTGGGAAATCACACCATGTTCATCGGGACCAACAGTTCGGGAAAAACCACCATCCTCAAGGCCTTGGATGCCTTTTTCAACCATGCCTTCGAACGGGCGAACATCCGCAATAAAAGCAAGGATTTCATCATCGAGCTCATCATCGACAACAAGCAATATAAAAAAAGCTTCTCTCCACCCCATTATACGTTAAATTATGAAAAATGTGCGGGGAATTTCGATGATTTAAGACTGTATCGCTATCTGTACATGCCCAAACCACCCTATCCACTTTCCTATCTGCATAATCAACTACTTTCGTTATCGTCTGAACCAGAAAGAACAAGAGACTCACTAAGCGTTCAAGCGCCACTGGTATTGGAAAAACAACACGTGGAATACGCTTTCGAATCCGATGAACGCATCAGAAAAGCAGACAGGAAACAACAACGTATGGCTTTACTGGAAAAATACGGACCACAAAAACTACTATTGGGTGTGGATGAAATCGAGCAAAGCTTCCTGCTACATGACATGGACGCACTGATAGCATCTAG
>SLJL01000046.1 GCA_007135105.1 Candidatus Izemoplasma sp. | reverse complement strand
TTCAAGATGTTCTCATGCATTCGACGTAATGCTTTCTGGTCGAAGCCGGTTTTCAATAATCGGGCCGGGGCTTCCAGGAATTTCGGTAAAGCCCTTCTTTTGAAACGCGTCGGTATGACCAACGGCAAATTGTAGTTACCGATGAGTGGTTCACCGTTTTTCATCCGTTTTTCGAAGGTTTCGACCTTATAGGTGAGAAACGTCGGCAGAATGGTTTCGGATTGGTCGAACAACGTTTTCAGGTTGTTTTTGATCATGTCTTCCAGATCATCAAGATATCCGGAAACACCTTCAAGTGTCACTCGGCTTAATGGACCGGTAAGCCCGAACCGGATCGATTCACGGTAGGTATCTCGCAGTTCGACGCGACCTTTATAATCCGGCAGAGGGGCAAGACCTTCAAAAAACGCCGCCAGCTCACGAGGAACACTCAGATGCCCGTGCATACCCGTGTATTTTTTGAGAAACTCGACGATTCTGAGTGTCTCAATCGTTTCACTGATACCGGAACCGAACAAGCCCGGCACCCCATTCATCGCATCGTTCCAACCCGGTTTGTTGGCTTCCATTTCCACACCGAGTCCGTCCGGATCGAGAAGACTGTGCTTGTTTAATACGAGCGACAACAGTTTCGTATATAGATTTGAGGTATAGATCTCGCCGGAGATTTTAGTCCAATTCGGCTTATAGGGTTTTACGTTCAACTTTTTGAGCTTAGTCTCGTCGTAATGACGCAAACTACCATACTGTCTGATTTCGCCGTCTTTGGTGATGACCGCCTTGTCTTTCTGGGCAAGGACGCTGACCGGTGATTCGAAGTAGGCATAATCGGCATCTTCGAACAAGACGGTTTGCATCGTATCGGGATAGATGGCCTCATAGCTTTCAACCAGGTCAAGAATGTAGGTGAAGTGATCACTCCAGTAGCCTTCGCCGAACTGGGCATTATAGGTCCGTTTCGATCGGCTGATGATATCATCGAGGTAGGTTTGTTCGTCTGTCTTGATCGGAATGGCATGGTATTCAACCGTATTGACGATACGACCGGGTGTAAACGTGCCCTTCAACAGTTTTTCCACGGTGCCATCATCAGCAAAATGCTTTTCACAAAGCGCTTGTCTCGTTTTGGCATCCGGTAATGTATAAACGATGCCGTCAATCGCCAACGGGTTGTATCCGTCGAGTTGGATCAGACTGGCGAAATGTTTGATGTTGAATGTCATGACTTCGGGATGGATGAAACTATCCAACCGCCGGTTCTGACAGACATCCCGGAAATTGCCGTTGCCTTGAGAATAGTATTCGGGCGCCAGGGAGAAGAAATTATAATCCCGCTCCAAATCACCGTGACGTCGTGAGTAGAGGTGGTAGATGCTGTTGCCGATTTTCTCGGGATACCCACCTCTTAAAAAGTTATCCAGGTAGTTCTGTTTGACGTATTCATCGAACAAAGGTATGCCTGATTCGGTTTCCACGTCTTTTAAGAGCGTTTCGATGACCGTTTCGGCTTCCATTTGTTTTTGATTGATTAAATTCTCATCGACCAGATGGTCGAGTTGTTTGCGTAAAGTACCGATATCGTGTGTGTGTCCGCTCAAAGCGTAAAGACGAAGTGTTTCACCTGGCTTTAACATCTGTTTGACCGGTATGAAGCAGCATGGAATCTTGTTGGCTGTCACTTGAGGTGAATCTGTAATATCAGATAACCCTTGTTCCATGAACCTGACCGGTTTTGTCTTCGCGGTATTGTATCCGAAAACCAAAGATTGATCCACAAGCGGTCGAATCAGCCCCTGCTTGGTGAAACCAAGATAGAAATTCCCGTCCACGACATGATTCACCTCAGAGGAATCGTTCGTGGAGGCACGCAGTTTGAAGAATGCCAGTTTCTCATCAAGATGAGCCACATCCATCCAGCTGGATAGAAGATTGGATGTTGATTTGAAGCCGTCATTGTGAATGCCCGCAGGCAGGATTTCAGCGATGCCGTCCAAAACTTCCAAATCCATCGGCTCTTTTGTTGTATTTGTAATTTCGATTTTCCTGACCAATCCGGCTACGGGCATATTGGGTAATCCGAAATAATGCACACGTGTCTTCAGACCCAAAGCATCGTTTGTCTCTTCGATATCGAAACCGGACCGGTTGATTTCCATGCGATGGGGACACCCGGAATCAGGGTTGAATGGTTCGTAGAACTGGTTTTTGGTCTTGATGAAGGTTCTGAACCCGATGGTACTGACCGATTCATAGGCTTTGTTTGCCGGCGTGAAGGTCATGATCGGACGGGATTTGTCCTGAAGACCAAAACCGGAAATCCCTTGGCCGCGATTGACATAAAACGCCCATAGAGGGATGCCTTTTTTACCCGCAACACCAGGCAAGAAGTTCGCGAACGGTTTTTGCAGGTTATAGTTTTCCACGACAAAAGTCTTGTCATTGAGATAATGTGTCTTCATGGGCCACCTCTTAGAGTAATAGTGTAGAAATGCTTCGCTTGACGATGTTGACGCTAAGCGACCTGTCTTCAAGCTCCAACTTCACACCAATATCGTTTTCACTTTCATTTTGTAGAATAACGACAATACCGCCATCTTCATTCTTAAAAGCCACATGGCGCAAATCGGAGACATCCATTTGTGATGCGATGCGTTTTGCGCCCGGCAATACATGTTTGCTGAAATGGGCAATGGCGTAATAGGAGCTGTTGAAATGAACGGTATCGTTTCGGGTATCGCAGATGATAGGCGCATCACAGAAATTACCGACGTGATTCGGTCCACCGGTTTCATCCAGCGTCAGATTCCAATCAATGTATCCTTCACAATAGTTAGCGATATCGCCGATCATATTGCGCGCATAACGTTCTCCTGTTTCAAACGCACCAAGACGGACACCGCCTTCGATACATCCTTCTGTGAACAACAAATGTTTATCAGGGAACCGGCGATGCACTTCGCTCAGATTTTCAAACGCCTCGGATACATACCAATGCACACCCGTACCCCAGACATACTTGCTGGTATCCGGGTCTTCAAGCACTGTCGTGGCCCGCTCAACGATGATGTCGCGATTATGATCCCAGATGACGATCTTCGTATCGCTAAAAGCGCTGTTTTTAATGGCGGGTCCCAGATGGTCTTTGATGAAATCCCGCTCTTCTTCGGCACTGTACACGCACGAATCCCAGGTTTGAACCGCAGCGGGTTCGTTTTGGACACTCAGTGCGAACACGTCCACACCTTCAGCATGATAAGCATCCAGGAATTTCACATAGTACTCTGCCCATGTCTGACGATATTCAGGCAGCAATTTACCGCCATTGTTCATATCTTTATTGTCTTTCATCCATGCCGGCGGACTCCAGGGTGATGCCAACAGGCGAATCTTTTCACCGCGGATTTGTCCCGCTTCTTGTATCATCGGAATTACGAAGCGACGGTCACGCTCGATGGAAAAGCTTTCCAAATGATCATCACCATCATCAACGTAGGTATAATTTTCCAGCGCAAAATCGCAACTGTGGATCGGTACGCGACCTAGATTATAGTTTAGACCTTCAGTTTTACTAAAATAGGCATGTAACACCTTTTTGCGGTTGGTTTCAGACACGTGAGACAACGTATAGGCCGCCGCTTCGGTGAAAGCGCCTCCAAAGCCCAACATGGTTTGATACGTTCTTTTTGAATCCAAAAAAAGACGCACACGCGGTGAACTGGTTCTTCTTTCTACCTTTTCATGTCTGTTTTTAGCGTATTTCGAAGTTTCATAATGTATAATCATCAGATTTCCTCCAAAGACGAAAACGATTTCGCTTTTAGAATATCACAACTGTAAACGTTTTACTATAACGTTTTCGAAAAAAGTTTTTTATTTGGAAAATTTATAATATGAGCGGTAAAGTTGAGGGATACTACGATTCTACATGCATTTCATTCCATCAAACATACGTTGCGAAATAGACGCTTTCCTTTAACCATGCCATAAAAAAAGTAAATCCCTGATGAGGATTTACTGTATGGTCTTATCATGTCGTCATGTGTTTATCGTGATACCGGATACTTCTTTTGACGTACCATGCTGCAAACTGCACTTGCACAATATAGGCAACCCCGATGACAAGCGCAATCTCGGGACCGATTTCGCCGAAAACATTCAAGGCGATAGCTAAAGCAAGCGATAAACTGCGTACCACCGTTCCGTTGACCAACGCTATACGATCCGGATATGTGAACAACCATCTACCGATGAAATGAACAGACACGATCATCAGGCCGTAGCCAAGAACCAAAGGTAAGAATATTTGAACGAACATAATAGGGTTGTCAAGTAGCATCGTCGCTCTTAAACTCATGACAAATGTAATCAATAGGATGACAAAAAATGTTGATAACAAGGGAAACACCGGTTTGATCTCCTCGTGGAACCGGACTTCACCATAGTGCTTTTTAAGTAGCTTCTGGGTCATGAAACCCAGTAGCATCGGTAGAAAAATGATGAACCCGATCTGCATGAAGATATCTCTAAAAGGCACACCTACAGAAGCCCCCAGGAAAAACTCGATATAGATCGGTGTCAACAATCCGCCAAGCAATAACCCGAGAACGATCATTCTTATCGCTTCTTTCACATTTCCCCGTGCCATAACCGTCCACGATACTGTCATACCCGAGGTCGGTAATAAAGCGATTAATAGAAGGGCCAAACGTAGATACAATGCCTCCGGAAAGAATATAAGTCCGAAAAGAAACGCCAGAAGCGGTAGATAGATGAAATTGATAAGTTGCGTTGTGACTTGTAGTTTCAGGTTACCTTTACCGAAAAGTGTGGCGTAATCCAGCGTCACCATCATCGGATACACCATCATAAAGGTTAAGAGACTGACATAATCGCGAATAAATCCTGTATCGAAGAACCGGCCGACCACAAGCCCCAAAATCATGCCGACCAAAATGCTTTGTACAAGATTCTTCTTCATGAAAAGTAATATTTTCAACATAAAAAAACGCCTCCATCCGACATATTTTAAGGCGGAAAGAGCGTTTTTTCAACTAAGATGCATTTATAGTTTGTATTCGAATTTAGACGTAACTACGGCGTTCTTTCTTGACCCAGTTGCGAATGCGGGATAACGAGACCCTTTCCTCACGGACAATGTCTCTGAATGATTTCTCTTTGTTGATGACTTGCCTGGCAAGAGCTTGCTTTTGTTCGAGTGTAAAACGTTTGTTGCCGAGTTCGTGCGCCATTTTTTTCGTCAAGCCTTCTTTGCCGAATACCGTATAAAGCAAATACCAGTCCTTGATGGTTTCGAGATATACACCATACTTTCTTTCCAGTTCCTTATACGTTGCACCATCTGCTTTTTTACGACAGATCTTGTACTTGAAATTGAAATGATACGGCGCGTTCTTCATGCTTTCTACGGATTTCTTCTCTTGATAGGAAGCCTGGTAATAAGCATGCTTCCCTTCCAGCAATGCACCGGCATTCAAGGTTTCTGTCATGCCGGCATCGGTGATGATTTCTTCAATCTCAGCCACGAAAAGTTCGACGCCATCGATGTCGAGGACATCTCGTAGCAAGAATATCATCACGTTCTCGATATCCTGATACATCGGTACGCCGAATGATTCATGCATGCCGATTCTCTTTTTGAACCGGTTGTTTCTAAGCAGGCTGATATCATCCGGCCTGATGAAACTGATGCTGATGTACATCCCTTTTTCAAGCGTGAAATTCTCCTCGACAAAAAGCAGAACATTCCGCTTGTCGAGTGGTGTGATGTTAATGTTCGCCTTTGAAAGATAACGATCGTTTTCCTTTCCCAGTAGAACAACTGGTAACGCAAAATCATAAGCGGGAACACTCCCCCTTTGTTGCATACTTGACCCCTCCTTATTCTTACACCTCCATTATACAACGACAATGTCAAAAGACAATAAAAAAAGCATATCCCTCTAAGAAGACATACTTTTCAGCTTGTCGATGCGGTTCATAATCGGCGGATGCGTACGCGAAAACCGCGTGTAAAGCGGATCGAACTTCTTCTCATCGACACGAAAGTAGATGGTCGACAAAGCACTTTGCAAAGCAGGTGCATACCCTTGTTTCTTGGCAAAATCATCAGCCTCATACTCCTGTTTATGCATCAGCCGGATTGTTACTTGTTTCATACCTATTAGAAAAATAACATTATATAAGAAAACACGGCTCAGACCTTCGAACGATCCGTAAAGCGCCTGAGTGGAAACAGAAAGCCCAATATTCAAACAAAGCACCACGACGATGAAGAAAATGAACATCGCCAATCTTTTGGATAAGTGTCTATGATATGCATGCCCGAGTTCATGGGCGATGATCCCTTCGATCTCGGTGCTTTTCAAGGTGGAAAGCAATTTGCGTGAGACATAGAGATGAACAAAGTTACCCAGGCGCATATAAAGCGCATTCAGTCCGATATCCACACGCTTACTGTCAAGCATCGCTACCGATGAAGGGGTTCGTGCCATCTCGAAGATGGCTTTGTTAATCCCGTGGTCATAAGGAATGATTCTAAACTTCTTGTTTAGCCAGACCTGATGCCGTGCAAGAACGAAAATACCAAGAGAACCGAGTAAAACGATAACGCCCAGAACCAAAAACAACGGTTCGAGGACACCGAAAAAGTATATGAGACTCACCATCCCTAAAAATCCGATGAATACGGTGGTGGTGATGTGTCTAAGCCACATCAGCACAGCTTGCTTAGGACCACGTGAAATCAAGGGTACCGTAATCGCGATCCATAAGCCATAAGCCGCAAGGATACGAATCAAAGCGGGCCAGTCGTATGTAGCGGTCAAAACCCAGTACAGCAAGCCCCCCATCCAGCCAACACGGTTCAATGCCATGAATAAAAAGCGACCGATATAGTCGTTTGCTACAGAGAAATTTCTCGTAATCAGAAAGACTTCGAAAAAAAGCCATCCCAAGACAATAAAAGCAAGAAAGAGCATCCTATCAGTCCCCGATAATCTTTATCAATACCCGTTTGGATCGTTTCCCATCGAACTCACCATAAAAAATCTGTTCCCAGGTTCCGAAATCAAGTTTGCCTTCGCTTACCGCCACAACGACTTCTCTACCCATGAGCTGTCTTTTTATGTGCGCATCGGCATTATCTTCGAATGTTCCGGTGTTGTGTCGATATTGATCATGCGGTTTTTCCGGTGCGATGCGTTCCAGAAATCTTTCATAATCCTCGTGCAGTCCGGTTTCGTTATCGTTGATGAAAACACTGGCGGTGATGTGCATCGGATTGCACAACAACAAGCCTTCCTTGATGCCGCTTTCCTCAAGCGCCTGTTCACAGTCATGCGTGATGTTTATGAACGCCCTTCTGGTTTTTGTGTTGAAAACGAGTACTTTACGATAGCTTTTCATGATAGCCTCCTAACGAACCATAGTATAAAGAACACGAAGAAATTTCTGTGCATAGGCATGTGCCTCTTTATATCTTCGCTGTTTAATCAAACGTCCGGTCAAAAGTTCTGTAGCCAGTTGAATCATCAGAAAATCATAGTTCTCGTGCGCTGTGTTGCAAAACCGCCGCAAGGGTTTCAAGGCTTCGGTTTCATTTTCTTCATGGGTCAAAAGGTAGGCGATCGTATCTAGACCGACCGATTCCATATGGGAGATGAACGCATTTTGATGATGTTTCATTGAAGACAGTATCTCAAGTGCCTCCATGTTTCTGCCGACTTTGAAATAGGCATAGATCTTGTAGAAATAATAAGAACCCTCCGCCATATAGAACTCATCCAGGATTGTGGCGCACTCAGAGTATTTCTCCCTGAGAATCATATAACGCGCTTCATTGATTTTAGTCAAATGAAACAAGTTCACCCTCGCATGTGTTTGCGCATAGTTTCGTGTCTTTTCAAGCGATTTTTCAAAAGTTTCAAACTGATATTGATACAAATAGATGATCTGTTGCATGGTTTCGGTGCGATTCAAACGATCGTAATTCATATAGGTTTCAAAAATGGATTTCGCTTTATCATAATGCGTAAGCGCTTCGTTATAGTAGCGATAATCGTTCGCCTTCAACATGCCGCTGATATAATGGATTCTTGCACGAAGGTGCTCATCTTTCATCGTCTGGAGCAGTGTGGTCGTTTCTTCTTTGACCGCACGCATGCGGCCTTTCAAAATGTTATGGACGATGCGATTAACGAACGTCAGTTCTCTTTCGAAATCGCTCATGTAGTCAATCAACAACTCACAAGTCTTCTGAAAGGCGTCCATGCGCTCATAATCGGTTCTCGTGTGGACGATTGTGGTGGCCATGATAAGATAATATTGTAGGAAGACAGGGCTGTTGATGAAATAGGATTCGTTTTCCTTGAGGGTTTGATATAAGCTTCGAGCCTGCTCGTACTCGCCGTACATATTGAAATTATAAAGACTGGGAAACTGTTCTTCACGAAACGTCTTATCCGTATCGGGTCGGGAGACGAAGGATAGATCGAGGGTCTTCGTAATTGTTTTAATCATGTCTTGCGTCGGTTTTATCTGATGTTTCTCGATGCGGTTGAGATAACTATAGGAAATACCCGTGATACCAGCTAACTCTCTCAACGTCATCTTCTTGCTCTGTCGTGCAAGAAACATGCGTACGCCTTCAAATACTTGATTTACACTATCACCCATGACCAACCCTCCTTCAGTATCAAATCAAAAAGATCAACGGATTACCTTTATTCGTGTCACGAACCATTGTCCATGCGTTTACAATGCATAAATGGAATCTTGTGGTAAACTCTTATTGGGTGATGCTTATGTTGAAATTGGTACTGGACAAGCAAAAGGAAACGAAAAATCTTTGGTTGCTTGCGGGGATTTTCCTTTTTGTCTATGGCCTTTATTTCTTTTTGGACTGGCTGGCACATGGATCTTTTGAAGCTTTGTTCGCAGCCATGGATACCCCTTTATTCATCACCCACCAGTTTTTCAACATCATGATGGCGCTACTGGCCGCCTTGATGTTGTCACTGAGTCAGATCAAACTCCGTTTGACCAATACGGAGCCCGCAGGTAGCACAAGCATACCGTTCTTGTCATTCATACTCGGTCTGCTTACCTTCGGATGTGCACCTTGTGTCATCGCGTTTTTTGCCGCGGTAGGTATTACGTTCACGCCGATTGTCTTCCCGATGGCCAATCTACCTTGGAAATTTCTATTGTTGGGCTTGATGCTGATCGGGTTCGTTTTCATCGTAAGAAGCATCGACAAAGGTGTCTGTAAACCGAAATCCCTCGCGAAATAAACCGTTTCATACAGTGTCCGGAAATCGGACACTTTTTTTAATACGTTCTTTTGCCGGGAATCACACCACGTACACCGCCGGTAGGATCGCTGACATCCCCGGTATAGCGTGGGATAAGATGAATGTGCAGATGGAAAACCGTCTGTCCCGCGGCTTTACCGTTGTTGATGCCGATATTGTATCCGTCTGGTTCATAGTGTTTATCCAAATACGCTTTGCCCCAACGAATCGCTTGGTCGATGGCCGCTACTTCCGGCTTTGTCGTTCCGAAATAGTCTTGAATATGACGCTTAGGAATAATGAGCAAATGTCCGGTACTGACTGGAAAAGCGTCCTTAATGACATAAGCATGGTCGTTTTCATATAATTTATCCTGTTTTGTGCAAAAAAGACATGTGTGCATCGAACCACCTCAGTGATAGGCTTTTTTTGTGACTCCGATAAGTGTATCGGTCACTACGTAGGCTTCTTTGTATCGTCGGTTTTGAACCAGGAAATCATTGTAGTACTGATATGCGATGTCTATCTCGAAATAAGCTCTCTTATTCAGGGTTTCCTCAAAAAACCGTTTAAAAATAGTATCTTTCATCTTTGCATCATCTTTTTGCACGGTGAATGATTTAAGACCGTAAACATACATGAGCTGGTCGTAATCACCTTGCGGTGATTTACAATCACATTGATACGCGATATCGTAGGCTTTGGCTTCATTCCCCATCATAAAATGGGCATAAGCCCGATAAAAGCATAATTTCAATGTCTGGGTTCCTATTTCACCGATAAGCCTCAAAGCATCGTCAAACCGTCCGGACTTCAAGTAGAAAACAACCAGATTGTTTTGGATGATACGCTTGAAAATCTTAAAATCGTATTGTTCGGAAAAACCGATACCATCAATGAACGCCTTTTCTACACCGTGTTTTTTCCCCATCTTCATGTCGTTGATGGTGATGAAAATATGAGTCGCGACGACACGCAAGTCATTGTTCTGGTGTTCGAACAGATGCATCGCACGCTTCAAGTAGCGGTTTGATCTGGGAAGTTGGAATGTTCTTGAATAGGATAAACCGATCAGATACGTCGCGTATGCCGTCATACCTGGGTGAT
>SLJL01000122.1 GCA_007135105.1 Candidatus Izemoplasma sp. | reverse complement strand
TTTAAGCGGCTGGCCGGAGGTAGTCGCTTCGATGTCAAGTGAATAGACACCGATTTCTGCCAGCGAATCAAGCGTATCGCCCGATAGTAGTCTGAAGTCCCTGATGGTATAGGCCGGGGTTTCGGGATCAGCGTAGAAGATGAGCTCGTAGATGGCTTGCGGTTCCTTGAAATCGAAGATCAATGTGTCATCACTCGGGGCGCCGCGCCAGACATGGCCCGGGGCTCTTGAGGATAAGACAGCCTCGGGATAGGGAAAGATGTCGAGCCCATCGCCGTTCATGAGATTTGTCGGATGATACCCCGTATAGTGTTCAGGGGTGTAAAGACTGCCGGGATTGTCTTCCTCGTCGGTCGTGTAGTAGAAGTCCAATCCTTCGCTGAAGGGTAGGCTTGTATCCAGGTAGGCGATGGTGTTGTTGACGATGGTTTCCCGGTGACGCAAGCGGTTGTGCGGGTAGACCTCACCGATGAAGGTATCGCTGAAGATGAACAGGACGTTGTCGCTTTCACTGCCGATATGACGGGCGTTGTCGTGTGAAAGGTTATAGGTGAAGATACCATCGGCGCCCGTCCAGCCGCTGAAGCGGAAAAAGGGGTCGGTGTGATAGGGCGAGCGGTCGATTTTGAATCCGGGACCCATGAAGAAACGCACATCATGAAGACCGAAAAAGGGGCCTGCGTGATTGCCGGTGCCGGGTGTGGCATCGAAGATGATGCGCAGATGGGTGATGTTTTCGCCGATCTGAACCGTCGTGGTGGTTTCATCCAAGGCCAGATCGTTTTCGATTCTTCGGAAGCTTCTGCCTGAACTGCTGATTTCAATGTTGACCGCTGTGATTTGTAAATCGGGATCGCCGATGAAGTTGGTGATGTCGATATGCGACACCGGATAGTTGCCGGGGAGTTCATAAGTCATGCGGAAGGTGGGACGGGTGCTGTCGCTTAGGACCATGGGGGCTTCATCCACGGCTTTGCAGGGATCGCTGAACAGATCGATGTGACCATGGATGAGCGCATCTGTGATTTCAAGGGCGACCGGGGTGATGGTGTCGTTGATGTGGGTATCACGTAGATCGCACTGCGGGATGGTGATGCGTTCTACCGGATAGGTGTTGGCTTCCTCGACGGGTTCTTTTTCACAGGCGACGAGGATGAAAATTGCCGTGAAAAGCAGGAAGAGGGACAGTCTAGACTTCATGGTCTTTGACCTGATAGACCAGGAAGGTTTCGGTGAGGCTTCTGGTTTCCTGCATGAGACTGTCGGGGTCCTTGGTTTCATCGCTCAAGGAAAGAATGGTTTCAAACCGGTAGAAGCCGCCGAGGTTGGTCGCGAAGTTGGTCTCCCAGTAGTTGTTCATCAGCCAGGCGTATTGGATGTCGGTGTTCGACAGGGTGCCGTCGTGGGTTTTGATAAGACCGGGATCGAGGGTGCCAAGATGCACCAGGGGCGCATCCGGCAAGGCCACGTGCAGGCTGCGGGACTGACCTGCCAGGGTGTAGCCGTTTTGGGTGGTATAGAACATGGCCTGGGTTTCGGGTAACTGGTCGATTCTCGGACGGATGATGGTGTTGGCCTTGTCCAGGTAGAGCGTCTCTGTTTCACCGGTTGTGAGCGGTAAGGACAGATAGAGGCTTTCAGGTTGCCAGACGGTATCTTTCTGGACGATCAGGGAAACATCGAGACGCGGGGTGTCATGATAGGCTTTCAGTTCCACGATGCAGTGTTTGGTCCCTTTAAGTGCGAACTTGAGCTGGACTCTGAGAATCATCGGGCCTTTGTCGAGTACTTTGACGTTGATGAGGGTGCCGGTATCGCGCAGGGTGGAGATGAGTTTGCGGTTACGGCCGTAGTCACGACGAACCGTCGACATTTCGGGGACGTTGAACTTGTAGGTGTACTCGATGTCGGTGGTTTCATAGACCGGTGTGAAGGCGCCTTCTTGGGCGTCAGCTCTGATGAGGTTTTTGTTGCGTTTCTTATCGAGGATCGTGTGGATGCCCCGTTGCTTGTCCCACGCGATTTTCATGTGTGGGGTTTCCATGAAGAACTGGGTGGCGAAGGTTTCGGTGTTCAGATGCGGCGGGATGTAGTCGTAGGTTTCATCGCGGGTGAACAAGGGATCAAGTGGCATGTGTCTTGCGGTTTTCTTGCTGGTGATGATACCGAGGACCTTGGTTTCGAAGGGTCCCAATTCGACGAAGGTGTTGATCTGGCGACGCTTCTGTTCATCGACGCGCATTTCCTGGAAAGGCAGGGAAGCTTCGGTTTTGGCGTCGATGAGGTCATAACCGTCCTTGATCATGAATTCTTCCCACCAGTTGGTGTAAAGATGCACCAGGGTCTTTTTCTTGTAGGGATAGGGGTTTTTGATTTTATAGAGCATCGGACGGCCGCACGATTTTGCCATTTCACCATCGGCAAAGGTGTAGTCGTCCAGCAAGGTATCAGCCAGTTCGCTGGCTTTCGAGGCAAACAGCATGTTGCGGTCTTCGAGTTTTTTCGTCATCTTGTTCCAGGGTTCGCTGACACTGGTGAAATACCCCCAGGTGTGTTCTGAGAACATCATGAGGTTGTATTCGAGCTGGTCCAGTTTTTCGGCATTGAACGTAAAGCC
>SLJL01000070.1 GCA_007135105.1 Candidatus Izemoplasma sp. | reverse complement strand
GCATCGCGGTTGAATACGGCACGGTCCAGATTGGAAACGAGCTCAAGTTCATATTCTGCAACATGATCAACATCGAAGCGCGCTACAAGCGTCTTATCGCTTTCCACCGTAAATACAAAAGCGGCGGCTTCACTGATGGTGTTGCCATCTAGATCCTCCCAGGCGATGAATGGATAATACCCCTCAGGATCTTCCACAGTCAAAGAAACCTCCGTACCCGGTTCATGTAGGGTGTTTACCTCGAGATTGAATGCTGCCCGCTCGAGATTACTCTCAAGCGTCAACGCATGTTCCGTTGCCTGTATTTCTTCAAATACCAGATGGATCACAGTATCTTGTTCGATGACGAACATGAAACTCTCGGCGTCGCTAAGAACCGCTTCGGTTTCACCGTCGACAAAAGCGACGAAAACATAGTTCTCGTCGTAGTCATCTAAGGTAATCGTAAGCGGATCACCGGTATAAAACGGACCTTCTTTACTTACCGACACATCGTAATCCTCGATATCGGCAGTGAAATCAAGTGTAACCTCCTGGGGCAACGTACCACCACCACCGGTGAACAAACCACATCCGACCAAGGAAAGGCTTGCGATCAATAATAATATCAGTTTCAACAGTTTCTTCATTCAGTTCACCCATCTGTTTTTTAGTAGCTATATCATAACATAAAAAGCCAAAAGTTGTTACGGTTTTACGATAAAAAAAGCCGGTCTGATCAAGACCGGCATCTTTGATCGTTTATGGGGTATCCTCTTCGTAATGCCATGTTTCATAAGGACCGATCAGAATGGGATGATCGGTAGAGAAGGCCTCGTAGACATCAGCCATCTGCAACAAGGCCTCAATAGCAAGGTCGAACATCTCCAGGTCCAAAAATTCTATGTTTGTGCTGTTAGCGACCAGGTTGTTGCTTTCACGCAGGAAAATATAATTGTTGGTCGCGATCGTGTAGGTTTCATTAGCGTCAATCGCATCCACATTCATGGCGTAGTGTGGGTTGCCATCCATCAAGTTAAGGACGAGATGTCCCGGCACATCCGCACGCACCACGGTGTTATCAAATGGAAAGACATCATATAACCGCGCGATGGAAACCTGCTCGCCGTGGTAGAAACTATCGCGGGTCCCACCGCTATTTTGAAAGGCGATATCCGCACCGGTGGCAATAAGCATCAACGTGCTCATCCATTCGCTGAGGTCGGTCCGTGAAATCGAACGCGCCGCCGGTAAGACCGGTTCATACAGATGTTCAATTTCCAGCATGTATTCGTCCATGATCGCCTGGATGCCGCCATGACCTTCGGTCAACCGGAAATCAGCCTCGGGTCCGAGATTTTCAGCGCTCGCATCAATAATGGCGCCAGCTTCATAAACCAGTTTGACAAGCCCGATGTGCGAGCCGCTGGATCCCGACATGATCGTCGGCATCATGCCGCGCATCTCTGTTTCAGTGCGGTGTGAATGCCCGTTGAAAACAGCATCGATTTTCGCATCATCCGGAAGTTGTGAAACCTTGTGATTCAGGTTATAGAAGTTCGAACCCACATCATGGGTAAGCAAAAGCACGACATCCACGTCCTTTTCACTTCTTAACATCCGGGCGTAATCCTCGACAATCGGCGTCGGGGCCGCAAACTCGTAATCCGCCACCATCGGTGCGAGAATTGAAGACTCAAGACCATAGCCGATGGTTCCGATGATGCCGATTGAGAGCCCACTTCTTTCGATGATGATGTAGGGCTCGATGCCCGAGGGAATTGTTTCGGTTCCTTTATAAAAGACATTGGCCCCAAGCAGTTTATGACTGGCCTGATAGACATCTTCCGATCCGTCATAATACCGGGTGACTTGATCCAGACCCCAGTCGAACTCATGATTGCCGAGGGCTGTGGCGTCAAAGCCGACTTCGTCCATAATCCGGGTGGTGTTTTCACCATGGAAATAATTCGAGAAAAGCGTGCCTTGAACCATATCGCCACCACCGAGGATGATGGTTTTCTCAGGACGCGAGACTTTTTCACTCAACAAAAAATTACCGATACGCGCCATGCCCATCTCACCATCACCTTCAAGCAAAGCGCCATGCAGATCGTTCAAGAAATAGATGTTCAGTTCAATCGGTTCTTCAAAAACCGGGTTATCTTCAGTGCCGTTTTTATCGCTGGTGCAGGCACTCAACACAAAAGAAAACAAAAACACAAATGTAATTAACCATATTCTTCTCATCGGGGAAAACCTCCTAAAATATCCTGTCATTATAACACATATCCAGGCGGAATTACTGCAAGATTCATCTAAATACAAAAAAGATGGTGCCAATGCACCATCTCGTATTAATCCTCAAAACCATGAATTTCGACATTGTCGATGTTGATACGGGTCGTGTTGTCGCCGTTCGCATCTTCACCGCCACCGAACAAGAAACGCACATACAAACGTGCATCCACATCGAAGTCAAACAAGTTGTAATCGAGGATGACCTCATGTCTGGAAAGCTGGTTCTGGGGTGAAAGCGCCAAAACTCCGATCCAGGTTTCTTTATCTACCGATATCTGTACCACGAGATTCCCCGATCCCGTGCCGGCGAAATTCGCATGCGCCGCGTCAAAAGCGATGCCCTGAATACCCGTGAAACTTTCGTTGATCAATGCGTGTCCTGGATAACGACCCCTTAGGGCATAGGAACCGGTCTTCAAATCACCGTCCAAATTACCTTTCAGAACCTGATCCAGTTCCCATTCGATATCGCCATCATCCATGGTTCCAAGCGCATAGCTGTTTTTCGCAGCCGCATCCTCGAAACCGGTCTGATAGACGATGTTGCCTGAGAGTTCTTCATCGGGAACAAAACCATTTTCCCCATTATCGCCGTTGTCGGGGGTCTGACCGCCACAACTGATAAGCACCAACAGGAATGAAAACGTAAAACCCAACCATATTTTTTTCATTATTCTCCTCCGGATCTATTTTTTATTGCGCTTTTTGAGCGCCTTTGATCTTCTGGGCCGTTTCTTTATAGTCAATCGGATTGAGCACCGTATCCAATATCGTCATGACGGCTTCCACCATGACGCTGCGCGGTAAGGAAGGGACATTCGGTTGATCGCTCACCTGTTCGACAAGCATCGGGACATGCACAAAACCGACGAGTGTTTTCATGTTGTAGGTCTTCACATGGTGCAAGGTGTGATAGAAGAGATTGTTGCAGACATAACCGCCGGCGGAATTGGAAAGCTGCACCGGTAACTTTTTCTCTTTGGTCTTTTTGATGATTTTTTTCAACGGCAAGGAGGAAAACAAGCCATCAGCACCGTTTTTGACAATGGTCTCGCCTTTTAGTACCGTTCCGAGGTTATCCGCAATGGTTGCATCGGATACATTGATGGCGATTCTTTCTAGGTTGACGTGGCTGCGGCCCTTGGCGAGTCCCAGTTCCAAGATGAGTTTCGGTTGATGTTTGTCTATCAGCGTCAACAACCTATCAAACGCATGGTTGTAAACGACCGGTAATGTCGTTTTGATGACCCGGTGGTTGTAAAGATAATCGGGGATCTGCTCCAGGATTTTAACTGTGGGATTGATGTTGTCCCCACCGAACGGTTCGAAAGCCGTTATGATGATCTTATCCATCTTTAAGCACCTCTTCATATGGTATCAGACGTTTCGCCATCAGGATGTCGGGTTTGTTGAACCCGTTGACATCCGGCAGCGCGCCGACAATTTCAAATCCCTGTTTCTGATAGAAACTATAGGGATGATCGCTATAATTTTCTATTTGCTTAAGTTTTTCAAAAAGATTATCGAATAGATCGCCTCGAGACAGCGAGGTCCTGAATGTTTCATCATCCGTTCCGAGATAAAGGATGATGGCACCAATCTCGATAAGCGCTGTTTCCAAGGCACGGATCAACGCTTTGCCGATACCCTGCTTGCGGTAACCCTCAGCGACAACCAGGGGATGAAGCTCCCAGCCGGTCTTGCCGTACTGCGGCATTGCGCCGATAACACCGGTGAGCGTTCCACCGGTGAAAGCCGCAAGACAGATGTTGTCTTTTTCAAGGAGCGTCTCGATTTCCCGAAGCGCTTCGTTTTCATCATAGGAATCCCTAAAAGCCTCATGTACCAGCTTCGCGGCTTCTTTCAAATCATCATCGTGCGTCAGCGGACGAATCATAGGTTGCCTCCCATGCGGCGATGAAATCATGAATGACCCCCAGCGGGATCGCCATGAACCGCTCCTGATTGTTTGAAGAACTCCATGTGTTGATGCCGACGACATTGCCATCAAGATCCAATAGTGGCCCACCGCTATTGCCGGGATAGATCAAGGCGGAATGGGCAATCACTTCAAAATCAACCTTATCGGTCGTTCCCATACCGAGATACTCTCCATAAGTCACCAACCCCCGGATATCCGATGGATAGCCCACAGAAAGGAGCAACTCTCTCGATGTAAACCGTGTATCTTTTCTTTGGTCGATATCAAGGATACCCAAGGTAATATCATCCTTGGAAACCGATAACAAAGCCAAATCCTTATCAGGATTGATATAAAGAAGGGTTGCCGCAACGTCTTCGGTTTCCAGGTTGAAAACCGTGTAGATGACCTCACTGAAATCTTCTGGGTCGATCACGTGGTGGTTGGTGAGAATATAATAGTCCGTATCGCTCTGCGAAAAAACAAACCCGCTGCCGAAGGCGGTGGATTCGGATGTGTTTGCAAAGGTACGGTCCGATTTTTCTACTTTGATCCCGAGTGTCGCTTCTCTACCGACAGCGCGGGCATCCATCAATCTCAACTGTATCTCGTCTGGTTCTGTCAAATAATCGATGATGGTACAGCCGCCAAGGGTGAATAGCGATAACAGCAACAAAGTCATAATCAAAAACTTTTTCACAAGAAAGCCTTCTTTCAATGGGAAGTTATCCTTATTATACATGATATTGAAAAAAGAGACCATGACATGAGATAATATTCCACCGACATGCAAGAATTGTGATATAATAACCTGTTGTTAAGGAGGTTTTACTATGAAAAAAATCCTGGTGCTGACACTTGCTGTCAGTTTCCTACTGATCCTAAGCGCTTGTGGTTCTAAAATCACCGTGACCTTCATCCTGGATGGCGAAACCCATGAAACCCGTACCCTGGATGAACCCTCTATCCTCTACGGTTTGCCGAACCCCAGTGAAAACGATCGGTTTTTCACCGGCTGGTACACCGATGAAACATTCGAAGACCCGTTCGACATCATGACCATGATCGAAACGGATACGACATTATATGGCTACACCATCGAAGTCGCGCAAGGCGAGGATAATCTATATTTCACAAACAGCCTGTCCGTGCCCGATTATGAAGGTAAATCATTCCTGGAAGACGGCATCGGCGTGGTGGAGCTCCATGCTTGCCGTGACGGTGATACCGCTGATTTTATCGAGAATGATACAATCTTCCGCTCCCGTTTTCTGGCGATCGATACCCCTGAATCCGGCCATATCTATGAACCTTGGGGCCTTCCCGCCAGCGATTACGCCTGTGAACGGATGCGCAATGCCGAAACGATTGTGCTCGAGTTCGACGGGGATGGCAACCGCAGCGGCAATTATGGCCGCTACCTCGCTTTTGTATGGGTCGATGGTGTGCTTTTGAACCTCGAACTCATCGAGATGGGCTTCACCCCGGCGCAAGGTGCCGGACAGTTCAAGTATGCTCACGAACTCCAGATGGCCCATAACAAAGCGGATTTCACGAATCTTAGGCTCCATGCGGATGGTGAGAGTGATCCGGATTATCCTTACGGCGCAGCCGCAGTGGATGTCACCATCCAAAGCTTGCTTGAGGACCCGGAAAACTATTATCTCAAACCAGTCAATGTAGAAGGTATCGTCACGGCGCGCATCGCCCAGCATGTCTTCATCCAGGATGAGACTACCGGCCATGGCATCTTCTTCTTTGCTCACTACAATCCCTATGACCAGCACCGCCTTGCGATCGGAAACAAGGTCAGAATTGAAAACGCCCAGTTCTATGCCGACAGCAAGCCCTTCCAGAGTTTCTTCCTGACCAACTACGCCAACACGACCCGCACCGTCCTTGAAACCGGCGTCGATTTCACCGTACATTCGCTTCCCTTTTCTGAAATAACGCCTGAGAAGACTGGTTTGGTCGGCGATTATGAGAATCTGACCATCACCGGCTTTCACGATTACGATCAGATCTTCTACGCCGAGAATGAACAGGGCGATGAACGCGTCATCTTCCAGATGGGTGTTCCCTATATGCAAGATGGTCTCGTACCTGTAACCTGGCGCATCGACTTCGACACTCTCGAGATCGGCATGACCATTTCGTTCCGAGCCGTCACGAGTGAACGGCGCAATGAAGGGTTCGTCCTGCTTTTGACCGGACCCGATAATTTCACGATTCACGATTGAGTCCCTTTCCGGGACTTTTTCATTTCCTTTCCGTTTTTCCGGCTTCACCCGCGTGCGTTTACAAAGCGGGTCATATTTTGTATAATAAGGTAAGCTTAGATAAAGTGGGGTTCAATTATGGATAAACATGAAAAAGTCGCACAGATCATCGAATCAAGTAGCGCCACCTTCCACCAAGCCTTTTCGGGTCTGCCCGAGAAAAAAAGAAACGCCGTGTTCGCAATCTATGCGTATTGTCGCACGGTGGATGACGCCATCGATGTCCATCATGACATCGAAAGACTCCAGACACTGAAAAAGAAATTGAAAGACACCTTCGACGGTAAAGTACCACAAGATTTTATTTTCGAAGCGCTTTATGATGCAATCATGGCTTTCCCGACCAGCATCACACCCTATATGGAACTACTGGATGCGATGCGTGATGACTACTATGACAAACCGATCGAGACCGAAGCGGATTTCGACGAGTATTGTTATAAAGCCGCCAGCACTGTCGGTCTGATGTTGATTCCTGTCCTGGCATCGAAAAGCTACAAGGACAATTCGAAGAAACTCAAAGCCGTCGCGATTGAACTCGGCAAGGCAATGCAGATCACCAACATCTTAAGGGATGTGCGTGACGATTTGATGAATCACCGTGTCTATTTCCCCAAGGATATCATCGAAAAACATCAAATCAAGATCGAGACCTTGAGAACCGGTGTCGTGACAGCGGAATTCAGAAGTCTTATGGAATATTACATCGATAAAGCCAAAGAGAAATACCAGGTTCTATACGAGAATATCGATCTGTTCGATAAAGATGCTGTCGAAGCGACCTACACCGCGGCGAAGTTCTATGAGGGCATTCTCGATGAAATCCGCAAGAACGACTACAACAACATCACCAAACGCCATTATGTCGGCAAGTTCCGCAAATGGCGTCTGAGCAAAAAAATCAAAAAGGAACTGAAGGATAAAGGCCTAAGTGAATGATGGCCTTCCTTTACGCCTACCTCTTTGTCGGAGGCATCCTGTTTCTTGCGACCTTGCTTGACAAGTTCAAGTTCTTTACCGACGAACACAGTCGCAAGTTCATCCACATCGCGGTGAGCCACTGGTTCATTCTCGCGATGTTTACTTTTGATGACCCCTATCTTGCCGCTTTTGTCCCTTTCACGTTCATTATTTTCAATTATTTATCCTACCGTTTTAATCTCGTCAAAGCGATGGAACGGGACAAACAGGATACAAGTGATTTGGGTACGGTCTATTACGCGGTTTCCCTTACCATCATCACCTTTGTGGCCTTCCGTTTCGACTACCTCAACGCCGGCTTGTTCGCGGTGTTGGCCATGGGGTACGGCGATGCGTTTGGCGCCATCATCGGCCGCAAAGTCGGGGGCATCAAGCTATTCGGCACTAAGACGCTTGCCGGGTCTTTAACCATTTTTTTAACCATCGTCGCTCTCGGTATTTTCCTGCTAGACAATCATGTGTGGGAAATCATCATCATCGCGATCATGGCTAGCTTCATCGAACTATATACCAAAAAAGGGTTTGATAACCTGACCATGCCTTTAAGCATATTCTTTGTACTGGTGTTGATATTATGATGGTACCATTCATGCTTGGATTCCTCATTAGTTCCGGTATCGCCGTTTTGGCATATTTCAAGGAGGCACTCAATACCTCCGGTGCTTCTGCGGCCGTCTTCATCGGCATGCTTGTCTATGGTTTCGGCGGCATGTCCGCATATTTGCTGTTGATATCCTTTTTTATCCTTTCCAGTCTCATCAGCCATTTCAATCCTGACCGGGAAAACCCGGATAGAAACGCCATCCAGGTCTTCGCGAACGGCGGACTTGCGACCGTCTTCATCGTTTTATATGGCGCGTTTGGAACAGAAATCTACCTGGCGCTTTTCATCGGGTCGATCGCCGTGGCCGCTGCGGATACCTGGTCTTCCGAAATCGGACGGTTGTCCAACAGGATTCCCGTATCCATCCTGACATTCAAGCCGATGCAGAAGAACTTAAGTGGCGCCGTGACGTTCCTGGGATTATTGGCAGCCTTCGTTGCTGCGCTTTTCTACGCTTTTTGGGGATTTTTTTTCCTGGTATCATCCTACCACGTGCTCATCATCCTCATCGTCGGTTTCTCCGGTAGCATCATCGATTCGCTCTTAGGTCTCATGCAAGCGAAGTACAAAGACGAAGACGGTAAACTTTACGATGATAAAGGCGATGGTTTGACGCACGTCAGCGGTATCGCCTGGATCAACAACAACGTTGTCAACGTGTTTTCGAACCTTATCAGCGTCGGCATCATGTGTCTTTTGATGTTGTACTTCTGATGCGTCCAACCAAGCACATAAAAACCCCTTCGAAAGTGACTCGAAGGGGTTTTAACATGAAATCCTCAATCCAGTTTCTTCAAAAATTCCATCAGGGCGTCTCCTGATAAACTCACGTAACCGACATCCTTGTGCGAAGTATCGTTTCTGATGCCATGGAAATCGCTGCCGGCGGTGATCAACCAGTCGTTGTCCTTGGCCATTTGCTTATAAAGGGCCGTCTCGGTACTGCTGTTCATGCCGTAGATGGCTTCGATGCCGTCAAAGTCGAGTTTCAGGACGTCATCGTGAATGTATGGTTTCAACAGTTTCGGGTGTGCCAGGATGACGACACAGTTGTTCTTGCGCAACAGTTTGATGCCTGCTTCAGTGGTCAGTTCGGTCGAAGGGACAAAAGCCTTGGCATCATCGCCGATGAAGTTGTCGAAGATTTCATCGTGGGAATACTGCGGATAGTTTTCCATGATGGCCCGGGCGATGTGGGGGCGTGCGATGATGCCGCTTGATAGTTCGAGCAATCTTTCATAGCTGATTTCGATATCGAAATGTCTTTTCAGGTTTTCGATGAACTGTTTCGCGCGGTTTTCCCTGCCCTCTTTGATCATCCTGTAGTATTTACGCATGGAAGTTGAAGCATACGACTTGTCCGTGAAATAGCCAAGCAGGTGAACGCTTTTGTTCTGATACAGTGTTGAGAGTTCGATGCCTGGGATATACTTAAGGCCATGTTCTCTGGCCAGAGATCTGTTTTCTTCCACGTGCCGACAGACATCGTGATCGGTAATCGAGATGATATCGACATCTTTCGTTGCGGCGTAGGCAAACAGTTCCTTTCGGGTCAGTCTGCCGTCTGATTCGGTTGTGTGCATATGTAGATCTGCTTTCATGTAGGTCACCTCTAGTTCATTTTAAGCGAATTTCAGTTAAAAGCCAAATCATATGGCTGTTATAGTTCCATGTAGTTGAACGTGTGCTTTTCAGCCTCAAGCATGGCTTTTTCTCTGTTGTGGCAGGTGAAAAGGAGGATTTGCTGGTTTGCGGCGAGATCCGCTACCAACCTCAAGGCCGCCTTGATGCGCTCATCATCGAAATTGACAAAAGCATCATCCAGGAACAAGGGCATCTTCGCTTTGTCAAGTGTCTTCAGGATACCCAGACGTACAGCGAAATAAATCTGGTCCAGCGTTCCTTTTGAAAAGAAAAGCGGTGATTCAAGCGTTTTGGTATGGGGGACTTCTACGGTGAAATCGAGGGTTCTTCTGATTTTTATCTCACGATAGGTATCCCTTGTAAGCCGCGGCAGGACCGCTTGGATGTTTTCACTCAACACCGGAGCGAAGTTCTCCTCCAAGGTATCGGTCGCATCCATGATGAGCGCTTTGGCTTTTTCATATTTTGCCTTCGTGGCTTTCAACGTCTTTAACTTCGAAGACGCCGCAGCGATATCGTGTTCGATCAAGGCGATATCCCGGGTGGCTTTGGCTTTTTCCTTAAGGCTTGCCGTCTTTTCTCCGATGTGACGTTCGGCTTTTCTTATGGTTTCATTCATTTCATCCAATAACCGTTCATTTTCGTCCAGATTATCTGGATCGACATACGGCAAGGTGGTATCGAAAGTCTTGATGAAATCGTGATATGCCTGATGATTCAGTAGCTGCGTTATTTTATTGTGAATGTCTCTTAAGCTTAAAAGAAGCGTGAGTGACTCGGGGGTTTTTTCCAGATTGAACCGGTTCAGAAGCGGTTTGATTGTCTGATAGTTTGCCAGTAGTTTCTCTTTTTCGCCAGCCACACGCTTCGACCAGGCATCCAGTCTCAACATGTTTTCATATTTCGCTTTAGCCTCGTAATAAGTCTGCGTGAAAGCATCGAT
>SLJL01000026.1 GCA_007135105.1 Candidatus Izemoplasma sp. | reverse complement strand
ACATGGTTTGTGCAATCAAATCCAGCGTCTTTTGTGCGTGGAAAAGATTGTGTGTCACAATGAGCAACGGGCGGTTTGTCTCTTCTTTGATAAAAGACAATAACCAGGCATTAAGCATGGGAAAGGTATCGGTAATTTCAAAAACACGCTCGTGTTTGAGCGCTTGCTTGATGCGTTCGATGACGGCTTTTTGTTTTAGTGTCTCCAACCAAGGGGTCATATTTGTTACCTCCGCATGCGAAAATGGACATTTATAGAAATGCCGTACCCTATTGTAGCAATTTTCTACCTTATTTCCAAGATAAAAACCCCTCAAAGGCAATCTTTGAGGGATCTCATTAGTTGTAGGTGTTCATCAGTTGGATGAAATCATCCCCGTCGAAAAAGCGATCGATGATTTCCTGGACCGTGTGGATGCTGTCGATGACATTGTCGCCTTCAGCTTTGTGAAAGTTCGAAAGCACATAATCCTTCGGATCGAGCTGATCGTCTCTGTCGATGCCGAACTTGATGCGTTTGATGTCGGTGCTCCCCAGTACAGGAAAGATGGACAGCAGGCCTTTATGCCCTCCGGCACCTCCTTGGAAACGTAGGCGTAGTTTTCCGGTCGGCAAATCCAGATCATCATGGATGATGAGGATATCCTCAGGGCTGATCCCATAGAAATCAACAAGTTTTTTGACACTGTTTCCGGATAGGTTCATGTAGGTTTGCGGTTTCAACAAAAACCCTTTTCCTGTTTCCGCGACTTCACCGAGAAACTTCTTGCGGTTCTTGAATTTCAGTTTATGCGCATGCGCATAGGCATCAAGACACAAAAAACCGATATTGTGGCGGGTTTTGGCGTATTTCCTGCCTGGATTTCCCAGGCCGACGACGAGTTTCATTACTTTTTCGGTTTGATGACGATGTGTCGATCTTGTTTCTCGCCGGCACTCTTGGTATCGACATCCCGCCAATCCGCCAGTTTGGTGTGGATGATGCGACGCTCATAAGCGTTCATCGGGTCGAGTTTGACCGCGACTTTTGTCTGGGCGACTTCTTTTGCGGTTTTCGTAGCGAGAATCTCCAGTTGTTTTTTGCGGTGGGCCTTGTATCCACCGATATCGACAAAGACGATGACCCGTTCATCGGTGAAGATGTTCAACAGGTTTCTTAGATAGAACTGGATGTTCTCCAGGGTTTTTCCGTTCTTACCGATCAATACAGGGTTTTCGTCGCTTTCGATGATGAAGTTGAATTCGTTCTTTTCCGGGGTTTCATGGCTGATTTTAACATTCTCTATCCCCATGTTTTCAAACATGGTTTTTAATACCTTGAGACCGAGCGCTTCAAGATCGACATCCACGGTTGCGGTTACCTCATAATGTTTTTTGAGGCCGAACATCGATTTTTTTTCATCGGTTGTCAAGGTAATATATTCACGGTTGATGCGGAATGTTCTCTCAGCGTGTTCCATTGCTTCTTCAATGGATTTCGCTTCAAAATTCAATGTTTTCATGACATACCCTCCTTCTTAAGTGCTCTCGCTTATTTTTTTATGCATTTTCTTGCGATTCACATAAGTCTGTACGAACTGGAATAAGTTCCCGATGATCCAGTAAAAGGCGATTCCAAGGTTTGTGAATGCGATGGAAGTCAGCATGACAACCATGAAGTAGGTCATGAATTTCATCGTTTTTTCCGATTGGAGCTGTTGGGGTGTCTTGGGATAGTTTTTGCCCTTGATGAAATCAGGGCGTTTCATCGCATATCTCTGGTAGAAATACATGGTCGCACCGACGATGAGGGCAAGAAGAATGTTGATCCAATGTTGCGACAGGTTGAAGGTTTCTCTGGTTGGTACTTCTGCGGCGAAGTTCATGAACAGGAATTGAAAATCAATCCCTTCTACTGTATGTCCGTATTCTTCGACATAGTCCGGATGTATCGCCATGGGTAATCGTCTGACCACCTGGTACATGGCGATGAAGATCGGCATTTGTAAAAACGGCAGGAGGCACCCTAAAGGGTTGATGTCATATTTTTTATAGATTTGCATCATTTCCTGTTGGTACATGCGTTGCGAGGCTTCGTCTTTTTTGTTCAGATATTTCTCTTTGAGTCGCTCGAGTTCCGGTTGTGCGATTTGCATGTTGGCGCTCATGGCAGTGGATTTTGAGTAGATGGGCCAGCCGACAATCCGGACAATCAAGGTGATGAGCAATAGACCGACAATATATTGACCACCGGTGATTCTCGAAAGAAGAATAAGGAAATCAGCCAACCAGCCGACAATGGTCTGGACCCAATTGAAACCACCTTCTACTCCGATGGGTTCATTGTAATGGTCGACGTTACAGCCCGCGAGGACTAAGACACTGAAGAGTACTACCATCAACATGGCGAGTTTTTTCGTTCGTTTTTGCATGTGATTCACCTCTAGATTAGTTTGTGTTTCTTTAACAGGGTTTCCAGCCGAGTTTTCATCGACCAGTAATCCAATGTTTGCGTTTTCGCTTGAACAATGATGAAGATATCGTAAGACTGCTTGACATCCATCTCGGCGATAATCATGCGAAGTTGACGTTTGATCTTGTTTCTTTTCACGGCGCTGCCGAAGGTTTTGGGAACGCTTAGGGCATAACGGAAATGCGGGAGAGTATTCGGTGCCTTGAAAATGCTGAAATAGCCATCTTTGCGGGCATCGCGCCGTTTGAGAATCGTTTTGATGGTTTCATTGT
>SLJL01000040.1 GCA_007135105.1 Candidatus Izemoplasma sp. | reverse complement strand
TTCCCCTTGAGCGCCAACGGCAAAGCCTTGGCGGAAAACCAATCCATCGGTATGGTCAAGATGCTTGCGACCAAAGAATACGGTGAAGTCATCGGCGTCCATATCCTGTCTGACTCCGCGACCGAACTGATCAGCGAAGCGGTCCTCGGCATGACACTAGAAGCCACCGCCGCGGATTTCGTCCATGCGATTCATCCGCACCCGACCTTATCGGAGATGGTGCACGAAACCGCGCACGGCATTCTCGACAAACCGATCCATATCTAAGATAAAAAAAAGAGACATCCGCGGATGTCTCTTTCGTTTTTAGGCGAAGATGCAGTGCAGGATATCATCGCTCGAGATGTTGAAGAAAAACTCTTCAAGCGGTTCATCCTTGATTGCATCCTTTATGGCGTTTTCCTCGTAGTTGACGCCTTTTAGTTTGTTTTCAAGTTCCGTGATATCCCGTGACCCGAGGAAATCCCCGAAGATTTTGACATCGGCGATTCTGCCGTCACGGACGTTCAGGTGGAATTCGAGTTTCCCACCGGGATAACGACCGGCTTTCTCGATCGAGAATTCGGGACTTTCCCCATAGTTCCACGACCACTGGTTATAACGTTTCTCCATCAGTTCATGAATCTTGCCGAGATCCGCTTCACTGAGTTCATACACATGGTCCATGATGTTTTTTGAATCGAGCAGGTATTCAAGCAAGGTTTTCTTGAAGGTTGCCATGGTGATATCTTCAGCGAGGTAGGGTTTGATGTTGGTTACACGGGCCCGGTTGGATTTGATGCCTTTAGACTTGATCTTATCGGCTTTGACATTAAGCACTTCCGCTACGAAGGCCAGGTTGGCATCGAAGAGAATCGTGCCGTGATGCAGCATCTTGTTCTTGTGGAAACTTTGCGCGTTGCCGCTGATTTTCTTACCGTCGACTTCGATGTCGTTACGCCCTTTGAACGCTGCGGGGACACCCAGTGCGTTCAAGGCGTTGATGACCGGTTGGGTGAACTTCTCGTAATTGTTGAGATTGTCTTTGAGTTTCGTCACGAAAGAGAAGTTTAGGTTGCCATCATCATGGTAGACCGCTCCGCCACCGGTGATCCGCCTGACGACATTCACATCATGCTTTTTCACCATTTCGGGATTGATCTCTTCGATCGTGTTCTGGTTGCGACCGATGATGACGCTGTTCGCATTTTGCCATAAAAGGACAAAATCCTCATCGACATCCAAGTATTTGAGCACATACTCTTCAAGCGCTAGATTGAAACGCGGATCCTTGGAATCATTCAATATGGTTTTCATGGATAACACCTCTTTTATAATCTAATTAAAGTCTACATAATAACCGCTCAAAAAGCAAATCTTTGGCACAAAAAACACCAAAATCCGGTTAAAACATGTTAAACTATACGTAGTTAGGTAAAGGAGGGTCCCTGATGAGCAAATGTTTAATTGTTGTCGACATGCAAAACGATTTCATCGATGGTGCCTTGGGCTTTGAAGCCGCCAAGGAAGTCATCGAGCCGATCAAACAGAAAATCAGACTGTATCGCCAACAACACCATGACATTCTTTTCACCAAGGACACGCACAGGAACGATTACCTCAACACCATCGAAGGTGAAAACCTACCGGTCAAGCACTGCATCGAAGGCACCAAGGGCCACGCAATCCACGATGAGATCGAAGCGCTTAAAAAAGATGACGACCCCGTCTTCAAAAAAGAGACGTTCGCTTCGCACGATCTGGCACGCCACATGAAAAAACAAAGCTACACGGAAGTAGAACTATGTGGTCTGGTCTCCAATATCTGCGTGATCTCAAATGCCATCATCGTCAAGAGCGTCCTGCCCAACACCAAAATCTTCATCGACGCCAGGGCGACAAGAAGCTTTGATGCCGACATGCATGAAAAAGCGCTTGATGTCCTGGAAGGTCTGCACATCGAAATCAAAAACAGGAGTTAATACCCTATGATGAAAACCATGAACGAAAGCATGCTGATTGATTATTACGAATTCACGATGGCAAACGGTTATTATGAATCGCCCTACCGTGATACCATCGTGTATTTTGACTTGTTTTTCCGCAAGATCCCCAGCAATGGCGGCTACGCCATCATGGCCGGTCTTGCCTCCATCATCGAATACATCAAGGATCTCAAATTCTCAGAAGACGACATCACCTATCTAAGAAACCGGGGCATGTTCTCCGAAGGATTCCTGAACTATTTGAAGGATTTCTGTTTCTCTGGCGACGTGTTCTCCGTTGAGGAAGGCACCGCCATCTTCCCGGGCGAACCCATCATGACCATCCGTGCGAATGTCGTTGAAGCGCAACTGCTCGAGACCTATCTCCTGCTCACGATCAATCACCAATCCTTGATCGCCACCAAGGCATCCCGCATCAAGCATGCGGCTGAAAATCGCATCGTGATTGAAATGGGTGCCAGACGCGCGCATGGCGTTTCCAGTGCCAACCTCGGTGCCAGAGCCGCCTATATCGGCGGCGCCGATTCGACATCGAACACGCTATCGGACCGGCTTTACAACGTTCCGGCCGCCGGCACCATGGCTCATTCGTGGGTTCAGATGTTCGAAACCGAATACGATGCCTTTGTCCATTATGCCAAACTCTACCCGAATCAGGCGACTTTCCTCGTGGATACATACGATACCCTGAAAAGCGGAGTCCCCAACGCCATCAAGGCCATCAAGGATGTTCTCATCCCCGAAGGCTATCAGAAGTT
>SLJL01000081.1 GCA_007135105.1 Candidatus Izemoplasma sp. | reverse complement strand
GGGTATAAGATGAAAGCTTTGGGATATGTAAAAGGTTCGATTGTCCAGACGAAACATATCGGTAAGGATGTCGGTGCTACCTTCAAGACACTGTTCGGTGGTGAAATCAAAGGGTATTCCGATATGATGCGCGAGGCAAGGGCCATCGCCACAGAACGGATGCTCAAGGATGCCGATGCGCTCGAGGCGGATGCGGTGGTCGGTTTCAGGTTGCAGACCTCCTCGGTGATGGGTAAGGCTGCTGAGATCATTGCCTATGGGACTGCGGTCAAATTGATTGGGGAGGATGTTTAATCATGGGAAATGTGCCACCGGTATCACGGGCATGTACCCTTGTCGGGTTGATTTTTGAAGGCCTTGGTCTTATCGGTCTATTTATCGCAGGGTTTTTCTTGCTTAATCCACCCCAGGTTCTAATCAATGCTATTTTGGAGGAGAACCTGCCAGATAACCAGCAATCGCTGCTATTTTTTCTTTTCGATTTGATGGGCATTACCAGTGTAGTCCTCGGGTTTATCGTCATGGTTGTTTTCGTCATTAACCTTTATTTGTTTTCAGGGCTCCTTAAAGGGAAATTCACGGAAGAGAAAATGAAACAGATCGCGCTTTATCAGGCAATCTGGGGTGGCATCAATCTCGTGTTCAATCAGTTGACTGGCGTATTATATCTGGTAAGCGGCATCGTAGCCTTGAACCAGAATGATAAAGAGCAGACCAGGGAGGGATTGTAATGCCTGAAACGATTGGGATGCTTTTCTTACTTGCCATGCCGCTGATTGTGCTTGATTTTGGCATGCGTATTTACGCGATTGTCGATATGCACAAACCTGAAAGGAAACTCAAGCATTTGAATAAAACGGTATGGATCCTTCTTGTGGCGCTTTTTTCCTTCGCTTGGGTTGTTTATCTTTTGATTGGTCGTGGTCATGATGTTATTGAAGATTGAAGGTCTAACGAAGTTTTATGGTGATTTCAAGGCACTTGATAATTTGAATATGAACGTTGAAGCCAATCAGATATATGGTTTCATCGGTCGTAACGGTGCTGGAAAAACGACGACGTTGCATTTGATCATGCGGTTTTTATCTCATGAGGCGGGATCGATTCAATTCAACGGTGAACCGGATGAAAATGGTGATGTGGCTTTCAAGAAGGACATCGCTTTTGTGCCGGATGTGCCGGCATTTCCGGATTATCTGACCGGAGAGGCGGTGTTGAGACTGACCGCCGATTTCATTGGCCTCAAGGCCGATGTGGCCACAGCAGAGATTCGAAAGGTGATTAAGCGAGTCGGGATTGAATATCCAAGGAAAAAGGTCGGGAGTTATTCTCGCGGGATGAAACAACGCCTTTCCTTGGGATGCGCATTGTTGAAGAAACCGAAACTTCTGTTGATGGATGAGCCCACCAGTGCTCTTGATCCTGTGGGAAGAAAAGATCTGTTGCAATTGATAAAAACGTTGAAAAACGAGACAACCGTTCTTTATTCGACGCATATCCTCAATGACGCGCAACAGGTATGCGATACCATCGGCTTGATTGAAGCGGGAAAGCTTTTGCTCGAAGGAAGAGTCTCGGATATCCTTTCACCAAGAGAAAGCAGTATCTACGTAATAGAAAGTTCGAGGCTGTCCGCGTTGAAAACGGTGCTGGATAACTCGAAACTGATCGACTCGGTGGATATATCCAAAACACAGCTGGAAATCCACCTGCATGAAAACGCGAAACAGACTGATTTTTTCGATTTGCTTTCAAAAGCCGCTGTTGAAATCGAAAGCGTCAAACGAAAGTCCCAAAGTCTCGAGGAAGTTTTCGTGGAGGTGCTCAAGCATGCGTAAAAACCTGCACGCGCTTTTGAAGTATGATTTTTATTATTTCATCAAGACACCGCGTATTCTCATCCTTTCGGTAGTGGCATTTTTACTCAGTGGCATATCGGCTCTGACAGGTCGTTATTTCAATGAACTCATCAACTTTGCACTCAAGTCGGAAGGGATGCCGCCGGTCGAATTCGATCCGCCGACGATTCATACCGCCTATGAACAGTTCTTTTCTCAGTATAACCAGATATTCGTACTGATTGTCATATTCATCGCGGTCTTGTTTTTCGCGTTTGATATGAGTAAAAGACATTACCCTTTGATATTCAGTCACGATGTGCCACGCTGGTTGTATCTGGTTTCAAAGCTTCTGGTTGTCAAACTGGTTGTTTTTGTGGCTTTGGCTGTCGGTGGCCTTGTTTTCATGTTCTATGGCTTCATCCTGTTCGAGAAAATCCATGTTCTGCGGTTTATCGGAGCCTTGATGATATATTATGTGTATCTTGCTTTCCTGATGATTGTTGGGGCTTTGTGTGTGTATGCGACGAAAAGCCAGTTCACTTCCATCATCATTGTCCTTGCTGTTTATTTCGCATTTTCTTTGCTTTCCATGGTCCAAGCAGGCGTGTTCGCCTATATGCCCGGACACTTGCTCAATCAGGGTTTCATGTTGCTAGAGGGTACGGTAAGGCGCGGTGAGCTTCTTATCACGTTGCTTGTGACGCTGGGCTTGTCATTTGTTCTTGGATGGCTTACGGCAGTCCTCTTTGAAAAGAAAGCTTTGCTATAACATGAAAAAAAGTGAGACCAGTCTCACTTTTCGTTTCTCAAGGCTGAAAACAGCATTTCTGCGGTTTTGTAGTTGGTAGCAAGGGGAATCTGGTAGACATCACTCAGTCTGAACAATGCCGAGACATCGGGTTC
>SLJL01000094.1 GCA_007135105.1 Candidatus Izemoplasma sp. | reverse complement strand
CGTCCGACGAAGATGAACCCGAGGACATTGCCCGCAGCATCACGCGCGGTGATTCTTTCGAGGATGATGTCATCCTCGATTTCCTCGATGTCCATGTTGTTGATATCCATGTCGGGGAAAATATCCATATACGCCTCATATTGCTTCTCGAGACGATTTTCTTCGATCCGTTCTTCTGTCAGCCTGTGGACACCGACGATCGATAAACCGCTCAGGCTACCGATCACCAGCAGGACAAGCGCTATTCTCAGTTTATCCAGCATAATGAACACCTACCGCTGTCAACACAACCGTGATGATGACGATGGCTGTGAAAATTGACACATTTTTAAGGGTGAACTTGTTTGTGGCCCATTTATGATAATCGATGGCCGGTACAAACATGTTCATGATCAGTATCGCGAAGACGACACCTTCGGGCAAGTTGCCGAAGAGTCGGATGATGAAGGTAATGACACCAAGACCGAAGGCGAAATAGATTCTTCCGGGTCGGGTGGTGGGGATGGTGATGGGGTCGGTGGCCATGAAGACAGCCCCGAACAGAAGGCCGCCCGCCAATACGTGTGTGGCGGGATACCAGAAACCGACATCCTGGGTGAACATGACAGCCAAAGACAGGATGAAGACGGTTCCCACATACGTCAGCGGCACGAAAACATCGAATGATTTTCTCATGAACAGGTAAAGACCACCCGCGAGAATCAGAAGCGCGCTGGTCTCCCCGAGCGAGCCGGGTAGACCGATTCCTGAGAACATCGTCCAAAAGCCGTAGTTCGTCGCGTTTTCATTGAGCATATCCTGGTTCAGAACCCCAAGCGCGGTCGCGCCGAGATCGGCGTCGACGTGATTGGTATAAGCCAGCGCCGTGCCGAAGGACAGGACCACGAACACGCGGGCGAAAGCCGCGATGTTGAAGATGTTCTGACCCATACCGCCGAAGATGAGTTTGGCCAGGAACACACCGATGATGCCGCCGATGGCGACAATGACGAGCGGAATCTGATCGGGCAAGGTCAGCCCGTAGATGAGACCGCTCACGACAACGGAGAAGTTGTAGACCGTGAAACTTTTATTGTTAAGCGTGAATTTCTCGCCGTTCAGTTTGTCGATGATCTGATAGTAGATGTATTCGGTCGCAACCATCGAAACCACTGAAACAAGCAGGATCCACAAAGCCGAAAGCCCGTGTTGGTGGATGGCGAAGATGACCAGAGGCGAAAGCGCAATGGCCACATCGCGCATCATCCTAACGACGTTGGCGTTCGGTCTGCGCAAGTGTGGAGAGTTTTTTGTCACGAATTCCATAGTATCACCCTAAAAGTTTTTTTCCTTTCCTCATATAATCCGTCAGATGAATCTTGCTGGTGCAAACATAAGCGCAAAGGCCACATTCGATACATTTGCCGACTTCCAGATTCTCAAGCGCCTTCGTATCGTTGCGTTTGATCGCGTTCATGATGTTGACCGGCTGAATGTCGACCGGGCAGCTATAGATACACGAACCGCAACGGACGCAAGGCTCCTCATGGAAGTCCTGGCTTTCAAGCACAAGGACGCTTGTGGTCGTCGGTGTCACCACGACATCGTCGTGTTCGACACTCGTACCCATCATCGGACCCCCGATGACCAGATCGATCTTCTCGGCGTCTTCGCGATACCCATCGGAAAGACGGATCAGATCCTTGATTGAGGTGCCGACTCTGACGCGGATGTTCTGCGGGAAGTTGATCGCATCGCCGTTCACGGTCAGATGGCGTTTGATGATCGGCAGGTTGTGCTTCAAGGCTTCATAAATCGCGGAAGCCGTGGAGACATTGAACCCGATCACGCCGTATTCCATCGGGAGGACACCCGAAGGAATCTTGATGCCCAGCGCGTTTTCGAACATCTCGTTTTCCCAGCCTTGCGGATAGTAGTCCGCGAGTTTGGCGATTTCGATGTTCATGTGGGGAAAGCGTTTCAGCTCGCGCTCCAGAACATCGATGAGTTCGGTTTTGGTTTTCTTGACCGCGATGACGCCTTTTTCAGCCTTGAGCGCCTGCATGATATATTTCAGGCCGTAGAAGATTTCTTCCGGTGAATCCTTGATCAGGCGGTAATCGCTGGAAAGATAGGGTTCACACTCGACGGCGTTGATGACGACGGTATGAATCTCCTTATCCGTATCCAGTTTGATATAGGAAGGAAAACCGCTGCCGCCGAGACCGACGGTCGCCGCATGACGGATGACATCGACCATTTCCTCTTTGGTCATCTTGTCGATGACGCTTTCTGGTCTATCGGTCACCGATTCGTGATATTCGTCCTTGAAATCGTTGCGAATCGTGACACAATCGACCTCGATACCGGTCGGATGGAGTTTTTTGGTCAACCCCTCGACTTCACCGCTGATGGTCGAATAGATCGGTTGTTTGAAGAACCCGCCATCCCGTTCACCGATGACCTGACCGAGTTTGACCTTGTCACCTTCCTTGACATCCAAGGTATAGGTTTTGCAGCGATCGGACTGCAGATTGATATAGACACGTTCAGGATCCACATACCTGAGCGTGGGCAATTCCTTGGTGAGTTGTCTGTAATCGCTCACCTTTCTAGCTTTCGAAATCATATGTTCACACCCTTTTCTTTTTCAAGCGTCTCGAGTTCAGCTTCGATGAACGCTTCCAGTTTTTCAAGCATGTCTGCTGCTTGCGTTTTTGTTTTTCCCAGTACATTGAGATAGATCTTCAACTTCGGTTCGGTGCCGCT
>SLJL01000047.1 GCA_007135105.1 Candidatus Izemoplasma sp. | reverse complement strand
TCACTGAAGACCCGAAACACCTCTTTTTTGAAGACGATCCAGACATTATACATGGTCTTCACCTACCGATTCCCGCATCAGATCGAAGAACACGGCTTCGAGATTCTTATCCTCATGGGAAGCGATGACTTCCGCAAGTGTCCCTTCGATTTTCAGTTTGCCATCAATGATGATACCGACACGATCGCATAACTTCTCCACCACATTCAGAATATGTGTCGAAAGAATGATTGCTTTGCCTTGATCGCGCATCTCAAGCAAATAATCCATGACGGTTTTCGCCGTCAGGACATCGAGACCGTTCGTCGGTTCATCGAAGATGATATAATCCGGGTCGTGAACCAAAGCGATGGCAATGGAAATCTTCTGTTTCATTCCGGTTGACAGATCGGCGATTTTCACCTCTTGAAACTTATCGATGCCGAAACGCTGGAACAACATTGCTTTTCTTTGCTCCATCTCGGTAGCGTTTACGCCGTGCAAATTGGAAAAATAACGATAAAGATAGTTCGGGGTGAAATGATCGTCCAGTTTCAGTTCACTGGTTAGAAAAGCGATGTTCTTACGGACACGGAACGCATCCTTGAGCACACTGTCGCCATTGACGTATATGTCACCGGTATCCGGTTTGATCAAGGTGGAAATACAGCGCAGCGCGGTCGTCTTCCCAGCACCGTTGGGTCCCAAGAGTCCATAGATTTCACCACGTCTGGCTTGAAAGGAAAGACCATCAACCGCCACTTTTTTCTTGATGTCGGTTTTCTCGATTTTTTGTTGTTTTCTTGATAGCTTGAAGGTTTTACGGATATTGTCGACAATCAGTTCACTCATGGCATCCTCCAAAGAGATTAAAAAGTCTCCTAAGAAATTTCAGGAGACCGTTTCTATCAAACGACCGGTTAAAAGGCGTCGATATTAATCGTAATTTTTTTATGTTCACGTGATGCACTAGCATAAGCAATGGTGCGAATGGCATTGGCGATGCGTCCGTTCTTGCCGATAACACGGCCGAGGTCATCCTGGTGTACCAGAACCTGAACCGTAACAAGTTTGTCGTCTTCAGACAATTTTTTCACTTCGACATCATCGGGATGTACCACTAATGGCTTTACCAGGTCAGAAACCAGTTTTTCATAATTAACAGCCATGGTTTAAACTCTCCTTACTGTGAGTTTTTGTCTTGACGATACTTTGCCATGACACCTTGCTTGCTCAAGATGTTCTTCACGGTGTCGGTCGGTAGGGCTCCTTTTTTAAGCCATTCCAGAGCACGGTCTTCCTTGATATCCACCAAGGTCGGATTTTTCGTAGGATCGTATGTACCGATGATTTCCAAGTAGCGACCATCGCGTTTATGGGATGAGTCGGCTACCACCAAACGATAAAATGGACGTTTCGTTGTACCAAAACGTTGTAGACGTAATTTCACTGCCATGTTATTTCCTCCTCTAATTTTCTCAGCATTAAGTTTAACAAAAAGCACCATGCTTGTCAAGCTATTTTACTTAACATCTTCTTCATTGTTTTCAGGCACCGCTTCTGGTGTCTCTTGTGCTCTGTAGGCGGCATCATCCAACAATGAAAGCTCGACTTTCCTGACATGTCTCAAGGCTTCAAGCTCACTGGCGATGGTATCCGTCTGGTCGGCGTTGACATAGAGGACGGCATATTTGCGCTTCTTATGATAATAACTGATGTTACCGTAACGTTTGATTCGTTTTAACACTTTGGGGTTCTTGAAATATACAATCAGGCTTTTTCGGTCTTGCATACTTTCACGCCTCCGTTTTTCTTGAATGTGTTGGCTGTATCTACAGCAATACGCGGACTGATCGCAGCCGCAAGTCTCAAGGCGATATCATCAAGCATCTCGGAAAAAGCGCGTTCGCACCGTTTGTATTCCTGAATGCGCGGATGATTGAGAAGTTCGCTCTTCGCCACCTGCAACTCACGTTGATACCGTTTCAGATCCGGATGGTATTTTCCGTACTGCTTCGCATCTTCATATTTGGTTTTTGCCGCGTTGAAAGTCTCGATGACTCCGGTTGCCTTTGAACAATCATCCAAAGCCTTTTTTGCTTCCTTGAAGGCTATGAAGGTTTTGGTTTCAAGGATTTCATCGATCAGGGCATAGGTTTTTTCTATGGTTTCTTGATTCATATTATCACCGTCATCATTATAACACAAAACCAAGGGGTAAGACCAACGATAATATGGTTTGACAAGCGAAGTGAACATCATTATAATAAAGTGGCAATATACAATGAGGTGGTTCAATTGCGTTTGTTAACACCGCGGTTTGGCATGCTTTTGGCCGGACTGATACTGCTTTTTTCATTTACGTCGATGCCGACATCCGCTGATACCGTGGAGGATGCTCATGAAATCGTCTATTTTTACGATCCTTTATGTTCCGATTGTCTTATTGTTGAAGAGTCCGGTGTCCTCGATCAACTTATAGCGGACGGTTATCAGCTGACACGCATCCGTGTTTCCCGATCCGATACCATGAACTACTATCTTTTCTTATCCTATCTGGAAACGTATGATGTTGATGGTACATATCCTTTATTATTCGCTGGAGAGGATTACTACCAGATGTCCGCAGACATCATCGCTGGGTATGAAAGCGGCGATATTCAAGCAAGCGCTCAAAACCCGTTAAAAGAACTGGTTGATCCCGATGTCGAATTCTTGCGAGGTTGGCAGGGATTGCTTATCGTTATCGTTGCCGGATTGCTAGACGGCATCAACCCATGCGCAATTGCCATGCTGCTGATGTTCATCTCGATACTTTCGTTTTTAAAATCAAAAAAGATTCTACTTGTTGTTTCCATGGCTTACATCAGTGGTATTCTTGTCACCTATTTCTTCATCGGTTTTGGCATGCTCACGTTTCTCGGTACCGACTTCATGCAAAATCTCATCGATGATCTCGGCCACATCATCTACTTCATTTTCGGACTGCTTGCCCTCTTTTTCTTTGCCATCACGTTCTACGATTATTGGGTCACGCGTGACGAACAGTATGAAAAAGTCAAAAACCAACTACCCGAGAGGCTTCGCAACTTCAATAAACGCATCATGGACCGCTTTTCTAACTTGATCAAGACAGAAGACAAATCCCTGAAACAAAAACTCTATATTTTCGTCATCCCGTTCATCATCGGCGCCATCATCGGCGTCACCGAAGCCGCCTGTACCGGACAAATCTATTTTTTCATTCTCTTTTTGATTGATACGGTAGACCCTGTCAGAGGCACAATCTATCTTGGAATCTTCAATCTTCTTTTTGTCTTGCCGCTAATCCTCATCGCAATCATCGCGATTCTCAGTAAAAACATTATGGGCGTCTCGAACTTTGTCAGGGAACATCTGTCCTTGATCAAATTGTTCACAAGCATTTTCTTCCTCTTGATGATGGTCTTTTTCTTTCTATATGCATTTGGTATAATAAACGTAGCGATACTCGAACCGGATTGGGGCTGGATTTATGAATAAGAAAATTATCATACAAAGCGATGCGCAGGTTCTTTTCAAAGGTAAAATGCTGAACATGCCTGTCAAAAAAGATGCCATCAAAGAAAAAAGCATCGAACTTTTTGACGACGAGGATCCTTGCATCATTCACCAATCGTATGTCATGAAGCAATTTGCTGAAACCTTGGAAACCCTTTTTAAAGATGCCAACCAACCAGTCATATACTATAACGAGCACCGCGATACGCTTGATTTTCTTGATATCGACACCTCAAAACCTGTGGAAATACGTTTGAAAGGATGAAAACAATGATCTATCTCGATCATGCGGCCACCACCAAGTCGGACGAAGAAACCATCCAGGTCATGAACGATGCAACCCGTAATTTCTTCGCCAATCCTTCTTCCTTGCACGACCCAGGCATTGCTGCTCGCAAACGTTTGAATGTCGCACGGCGCAATATCGCCAGATATCTGGGAACCGAAAAGCAACATATTCTTTTTACCGGCACTGCAACCGAAGCCATAAACACCGTCATCAAAGGCACCTTTTTCAAACATCCCAAAAAGACAATCATCACCTCCAACGTCGAACACAACGCCACGCTAAACGCTTGTAAGTTCGTCAAAGCCCAAGGCGGCCATGTCATTACCCTTGAAAGTGACGCGACGGGAAACATGCCGTTGGATGAGCTGGAAAAGGTCTTGAATGACCACACAGTCTCGTTGGTGTCCCTGATTTACGCCAACAACGAACTCGGAACCATCATCGATGTGGCGCCCATCAATGAACTTTGCAAGAAATACCAAGCCAAACTCCATCTCGACATGGTACAGGGCCCGGCACATCAACGCATTAAACTGGATGAACTCGATATCGATTACGCCAGTTTCGCAGCACACAAGTTCTATGGGCCCAGAGGCGTCGGGATTCTCTATTTCAAAGCGAAGGACACTTTCGACAGTCTGATTCATGGCGGCAGACAAGAGCATCAAAAACGCGCAGGGACGGAAAATCTCGCCGGCATTGTCGGGTGTGAACATGCCTTGGGTCGCTGCTATCACAATATCGATACCTGGGAAGCGACCATCCGAGCGAACGCCGAGATTTTTCTAGAGACTTTAAAAAAGAATAACATCGATTTCCGCTTGAACGGACCTTCCTTCAGCGATAAGCGTTTACCAAGCATCCTGAACATCGGGTTCAAGGATCAGGACGCACAGATTATGGCCTTCAAATTGAATGAAGCCGGTATCTGCGTGTCACTCGGTAGCGCTTGTCACAGTGAAGTCATCGAAGCGTCTCATGTCCTTCAAGGCATCCGTGTTCCTGAGGCGTATATTGATGGTTCGATGCGGCTTTCCCTTTCACATGAAGAAACCAAGACCGATATGATAAAGGTCGCAAACACCATGGCCGAACTTGTAAAAAGCGGTGAATGCAAAAAATAGTCCGAATCGGACTATTTTTTTATCAATCGGTCGAGGTCTTTATTTTCAAGCACCTTCACTTCACCACGTTTGAGGTCAGGATCCAAGGGCAGATCATTGATCTGAACCCGTTTCAGGTGGACCACGTGGTGGGAGATGTGTTCGAACATGCGTTTGATCTGATGAAACTTGCCTTCCTCGATGCTCAGTCTCACAAACGTACCTTCATGGTGTAGGATTTTAGGCTTTTTGACTGTATAAGGTTGATCACGGGCATCCAGCAACGTCATCGGTGCTTCCAAAGCTTTGATGTTTTCCACGGGTTTTTCAGTCTCGACCTCATAGACTTTGGCGATTGCCTTGTTCGGTGAGATGATGTCGTGGATGAGTTTGCCGTCGGTGGTCAGGATCAAAAGACCTTCGGCATCCTTATCAAGGCGTCCGGCGACTTTCAATGCATAAGGCTGGTACGCCTCGGGCAAAAGATCGGTTACTGTGGATTGGGAAGCGTCCTTCGTGGCGCTGATCACACCGGCGGGCTTATACATCATTAACGTGATGTTTTCCCGGTAATCCACGGTTTCACCATCAACCTTAATTAGATCGGTGTCCGGATTCACATGTCGCGAAGGATCCTTGGCGGGCATTTCATTGATGGTTATCAGATCCTGCTTGAGTAATTTCTTAATGTCTTTTCGGCTGCCATATTTCATATTCGAAAGCAATTTGTCCAGTCGCATGTTTTCACCATCCAAAAAAGGGGTGACACCCCTTTTTATTGTGTTATTTTTCGCATCGTCTTATAAATGGAGATGCCGGTAAGTCTTTTGAATTCACGGTCGATTCTTTTTTCCTCGGCGTTATTGTTCAAGATGTTCTTGAACGTTGCATATTGCTCAATGAGTCTTTTTTCATCGATGTGGCCACGGCCTTTGGTGTAAGCTTCGACATCATCTAAAAAGCCAATCAGATCGGCGAGTTCAGCGGGTGTGTATTGCTCGAAATCGAGCGGGTAGGAAAACTCAGTCGCCAAAACAGATCCCGATGGCCTTGGCGCTTTCAACGATTTGACCATTCTTATCAACATATTTGGCGCCGCCTTTGGATGTCTCGCCGACTTCACCGCTACCGACGACTTCCTCAAGATCGACGTGTGTGACGTCACGGCCGATGTAGCGTACCATCTTGCCGGCGCCCCCTTGCATCAGCAGATCGATGGCCATGGTACCGAAACGCTGTGCCAGCAGGCGATCAAACTGTGAGGTAATGCCGCCTCTTTGGGTATAGGCGAGATTGGTGTTGCGCACTTCATGGTTGGGAATCAGCTTTTCGAGTTTATTGGCGAGTTGCTTCCCCACACCACCAAGACGCATGGTATCGGCGGAATCTTCAACGATCTGACGTACATGGACGTCACCACCTTTTTCCTTGGCGCCTTCGCTGACAACGATGATGGTGAAATACTTGCCTTCAGCATCACGTTGCTTGACTTTTTCCACCACTTTGTTCAAGTCATAAGGAATCTCTGGTATCAAAATGACATCCGCACTGCCCGCAAAACCACCTTCAAGCGCAAGCCAGCCGGTGTGGCGGCCCATGACTTCGATGATCATGACTCTATCATGGGAAAATGCTGTGGTATGAATCTTGTCGAGTGAATCGACGATGCTTGTAAGGGCACTGTTGTATCCAAATGTCACGTCGGTGGAAGGCAGGTCGTTATCGATCGTCTTCGGAACCCCGACTACAGGTATGCCTTTTCGCTGGAAATCACGAGCACTGGTCAAAGTACCGTCGCCACCGATGACAATCAAGGCATCGACGCCTTCTTTTTTCATGTTCTCAATCGCGATGTCACTGACATCTTCATATGTGACGCTGCCGTCTTCGTGCTCCAAGCGGTAATTGAACAGGTTATCCTTATTGGAAGCTCTCAGTATGGTGCCGCCTTCATGCATGATCCCCGAAACCTTATCCATATCCAGGTTGACGAAATTATTGTGGTACAAACCGAAATATCCGCGCAGATACCCGACCACCTCGACGCCATATTTACGAATGGCGGTCTTGGTCACAGCGCTGATAACGGCGTTTAAACCACTACAATCGCCTCCACCTGTGATAATCCCTATTTTTTTGATTGGTTTCATTGTTTTGCCTCCGTGTTTGTAATTCCTTTCCATTATACTTTGAAATCGGGTTTCACTCAATAGATACACAGAGATGAAAACGTTTTATGTTTATACTTCTACCGCTTTTTGTGCTAGAATATTGTTTTGGAAAGATAGGCAAAATCATAGGGAAACCGTATTTTATTTGTTATAATATGATAGAGGTGACGCACATATGATCACAATGAAAAACATTATCCGCGAAGGCCACCCTACGTTGACGAAGAAGGCGATACCCGTCGCATTTCCTATTGAGCAAAAAATAAAAGATACATTGAAAGAGATGCGACAGTTTCTTATCAACTCGCAAAATGAAGAGACACGTGAAAAATATGAGTTACGGGAAGGCGTCGGTCTCGCGGCACCGCAAATCGATCTGTCTTTGCGTATGCTCGCCATCTATACCGAAGATGAAACCTTCGAGAACCACCATGATTATATGATGATCAATCCGAAAATCATCTCCCATTCCGCCAAAGAGACCTATATACCCGGCGGTGAAGGCTGTCTCAGTGTCGACCGCGAAGTTTCGGGTCTGGTCAGAAGATATCAGAAAGTTACCGTGAAAACACATCTGCTTGATCCGGATACCGATGAACTTATCGAAACAACCCTGCGGCTGAGAAATTTTCTCGCGATCGTTTTCCAGCACGAGCTCGATCATTTGAATGGCGTCATGTTTTTCACAAAAGTCGAACCGACGCTTGAAGGTTTGACCCCGATTGAATTTAAACTCGACGAAATGAAAAATGAAAATAATAAGGAGGAAACATCATGAAATTATTTATTGACACAGCTAATGTCGAACACATCAAAGATATCGCTTCGCTTGGAATCCTGGCCGGTGTCACCACCAACCCCACACTTGTAGCCAAGGAAGGACGCGATTTCAATGAGGTTCTCAAAGAAATCACCAGCATCGTCGATGGCCCCGTCAATGGCGAAGTCATCTCCCTGATTGCAGAAGAAATGATTGAAGAAGGGCGCAAAATCGCACAGATGCACGAAAACATGGTAGTAAAAATCCCCATGACCAAAGAAGGATTGAAAGCGGTCAAGACCTTGTCCAAGGAGGGTATCCGGACAAATGTAACCTTGATTTTCAGTGCAAATCAAGCCTTGTTCGCCGCACTTGCAGGCGCATCATATGTCAGTCCTTTCATCGGCAGACTGGATGATACGTTGCATGATGGCATCAGCGTCGTTGAGGAAATTCGGGATATTTTTGATATCTACGAACTTGACACCGAAATCATCGCCGCTTCCATCAGAACGCCAAGACATATCGCCGACAGCGCACTCGCCGGCGCCCATATCGCCACGATACCATATGATGTTTTCGAAAAAGCCTTCAAACATCCCCTTACCGATAAAGGTATCGATGCGTTCTTATCAGACTGGAAAAAAGTATTCGGTGAATAACCTCGAGGTGAAATGATGTCTTTATACCGTTTTGAAGCAAACGCGCTTTCTGGTCAAAAGATAGATCTGAGCGATTATAAGGATCAAGTCGTTCTTATTGTCAATACCGCAAGCAAATGTGGAATGGCGCATCAGCTCTCCGAACTGGAGACCTTATACCAGGATTACAAAAGCGAAGGTTTTGTCGTTTTAGGTTTCCCTTGTGATCAGTTCAACAACCAGGAACATGCAGAAGCCAAGGACATTGAGGAAGCCTGCACCATCAACTATGGTGTCACGTTTCCCATGTTCGAAAAGATCCATGTCAACGGCCAAAAAGCCCATCCGCTTTTCAAATGGCTTAAAAACCAAAAATCCGGCTGGTTCGGTTCTGCCATAAAATGGAACTATACCAAATTTCTCATCGATCGTGACGGCAGAGTCGTTAAACGCTATGGGCCGAAGAAGAAACCCGATAGACTTCGGGTTGATATCGCAAAGACGCTTACATAAACCAAAACCGCTGCCTTGGCAGCGGTTTTTTGGTTATCGGCAATCCCCTTCACAGTAGTCATTGATATATTTTTATATCTTTGACAATGAACTTCTGGGGAAAACATGTATCATCGATTTCACCACCAAGAGAACCGCCGATGGCCATGTTGATAATCAGATGGAACGGATGATCGAAAGGCCAGCCTTTTGCCGAAACATCCTTGCCTTCTTCGCCTTTTCTATAATGTGCAACTTGCTCATCATTCAATAGATAAATGATCTCGTTCTCACGCCATATTAATGAAAACGTCTGGAAATCGTCACTGATACCGGGACGTTTTATTTTTGTGAAATATTCATCATTGCGGGTATGGTTGTACGCTTCGGTGTGCAGACAAAGATAGAGTTCATCCAGTTCATTGCCCGCATGCTCCATGATGTCGATTTCACCGCTTCTGGGCCAACGACCGTAACGTCTGTCGTTGCTCATCATCCATAATGCGGGCCACGTGCCTTTTCCCTTGGGTACCTTGGCGACAATGTCGATTTTGCCGTATTGGAAATAGACTTTGTCTTTGGTATTGATACGGGCGCTTTTATAGATGCCATCCTTTAAAGTCGCTTTGATGGTGAGGCCTTCTTCTGATAGATAAAGATTATCCGAATCGCTCACATAGTGCTGTTTTTCGTTATTGGCCCACTTGTCCCCGACCTCTATATTCCATTCTGCGGGATCTAGTTTTTGCATCTTGGTGAAATCGAAATGTTTTGCCAGTTTCATGAAATGCTCCTCTCAGTTGATCTTCTTAGTCGATTCTCCAACAATCAAAGCTGTTGGAACGTTAATGGTTTCGAATGATTTTGGTCTGTCCTTGTTTTCTATCAGTTCGATTAGATGTTTTGCTGCAAGCAGACCCATTTCTTCTGTATCCTGTTTAATTGTAGTGAGTCGTGGCGTAATCAACTGGCCGAGGTCGATGCCATCAAAACCGATGACGGAGATATCCTCAGGAACACGCATTGAAGCATCCTTGATCGCCTGAATGGCACCGATGGCCAACATGTCAGAAGCACAGAAAACAGCACTCGGGCGGTCTTCCAACCTCAGCAACTCATTCATCGCGTCGTATCCTTCTTGTCTTGAGAAGAACTCCCCGGAAACCAGATACGATTCCTCAACAGGCAGACCCTGTGCTTTCAAAGCCTCTTCAAAACTGCGTTTTCGTTGTCCCCCGATGAATGAATACCGGTCGCCATAGATATGGGCGATTTTCTTGTGGCCGAGATCGACCAGATAATCAATGGCCGTTTTTACAGCCTGATCGTTTTGCGAGGTGATGTTAATGGTGTTTTCAACCGCGAAATCGATGACGGTCGTCGGGATGTCAGAAGCCGCAAGCTCCAAAATTTCACTCGAGTTGAAATCCGCACAGAGCACCAACACGCCTTCAACTTGCTTTCGCTTCGAATGTTGCAGATAGGATCCGTTTTGTTTCCCCATGCTTCTGGCGAGAAACATGATGTCGTACCCCGCGGCTTCAACGTCACTTTTGAACCGCTCAAGAATTTTTGAAAAAAGCGGGTGTTGCAACCCTTGATTCGTCTCCTCTTCAAAAACGATGCCGATGGTGTAGGAACGATGTGTTTTCAAGGAACGCGCGCTACTGTTGGGAACATACCCGACTTCTTCACAAATACTGATGATCTTATCACGGGTGGCGTTGGAGATGTCGGTATAGTTGTTTAACGCTTTTGACACCGTCGTCACACTAAAACCGGAAATCTTCGATATGTCTTTGATTGTAACCATTTAGTTCACCTTCTCAAATTCAAAATAATTCAGGCCGGAATCATCCCGGCAACCTTTTTACTAAGACACTGATATCTTCTTAGCCC
>SLJL01000066.1 GCA_007135105.1 Candidatus Izemoplasma sp. | reverse complement strand
GTTTGCGTCAAGGTGTCCTTGATGGCGATCTGAAACCGATTGTGATGGGCTCTGCGACCAATGATATCGGCGTGCGCACGATTCTCGAGATGATCGGCAAGTTCATGCCCGCACCGAACGAGCTGAAACCGATGGCCGGGAAACATCCGGACAGCGACGAGGAAATTGTCCGTGAAACCAAGACCGATGCCCCTGTATCGGCTTATATCTTCAAAACGACCATCGATCCATTCGTTGGTTCGGTCAATGTCTTCAAGGTGTTCAGCGGCACCCTGAGAACCGGCGATGAAGTGCTGATTCCAAACACGAAAAAAACGGCTAAAATCGGTAATCTCTACACCCTGCAAGGCAAGAAACAAATTCAAGTCGACCAAGTTGGCCCGGGAGACATGGGGGCCATCACGAAAATAGACGGATTGGCCACCGGCTACACGCTCACCCATCCGAAAGACCCGATTGTCTATACAGGTCCGGCATTCCCGACACCGACCATCTATGTGGCGATCAAGCCGGTACACAAGAAGGACGAAGATAAAATCTCCTCTGTCCTTCAACGACTCAATGTCGAAGATCCCTCCTTCGAGGTCAAACGGAATCCCGAAACCGCACAGCTTTTGCTGGGTGGTCAAGGCATGACCCACATCCAATACATTCTCGATCGCATGAAAAACATGTTCAAAGTCGAAGTCGAGACCCTTGAACAAAAAATCGTCTATCGCGAAACGATCAAGAAAAAGGCTGAAGCCGAGGGCCGGCATAAGAAACAATCCGGTGGTTCCGGTCAGTTCGGCGTGGTGAAAATCAGATTCGAACCGATGAACCCGAACGAGACCGAATTCGAGTTCGACGAAGTCATTCATGGCGGCTCCGTGCCGAAAAACTATTTTCCTGCCGTTGAAAAAGGTCTCATAGAAACATTCCAGAAAGGACCGCTCGCAGGCTTTCCGTTGATCGGCATCAAATGCACGTTGCTCGACGGTTCCTACCACCCGGTCGATTCCAATGAGATTTCATTCAAGATGGCGGCGAACCTTTCTTTTAGAAACGCGCTCAATGATCTTAAACCGACCATTCTTGAACCCATCATGAAAGTCGATATCGTCGTGAAGGACGACTATGTCGGCGATGTCATGGGTGATGTCAACAAGCGCCGTGGCCGTGTTCTCAGCATGGATCCCTACAAAAGCGGTCGCCAACTCATATCCGCGGAAATCCCGGAATCGGAAATCGTCAAATACGCTTTGGACCTAAAAGCCATGACGCAAGGTACTGGTTCCTTTACCCGCGAGTTTGAACGTTACGAAGAAGTCCCGGACAACCTTGTGGACAAGATTGTAGAAGCATATAAAGATCCGGATAAACATTAAAGAAATGGTCAGCGCTTGCTGACCGTTTTTTTATTTTCCAATGCCTTACAACCGGAATTTTTAAGCGGTTGTGATATAATCAATAGCGTGAAAAAAATGAGATAAGGTGATTAATGATGGAAAAAGAAACATTGAAACGTGAGATAAATCTTTTTGGTGGCATATCGATTTTAAGTGGTATCATGGTCGGTTCAGGCATCTTTTTCATTGGTTCCTATGTGCTGATGCGCCTGGAGTTTTCCTTGGGTCTGGCTTTGTTGGCTTGGTTGCTTGGTGGTCTGATTACCCTCGGGTACGGTCTTATCTACGCTGAACTCGGGACGATGCTTCCTAAAGCCGGGGGGTATTATGTCTATTTGAAAGAAGCTTTTGGAAAGCCATTGGCCTTCATGAGCGGTTTCATGAACCTAACCATTGCGTCCAGTGGTTCGATTGCTGCTTTGGCGCTTGCCTTTTCATTCATCCTGCACAACATGAGTATGATGTTGTTAGGGACGGCGATTCCGACATTTGTCCAGATCATCATCAGTATTGTGATGATTGTCGGTTTGTCCATTCTCAACTTCTTCGGTGTCCGCCTTTCAACGGCCATCATGAAGGTGTTTCTAATCTTAAAGGCGATTCCCATCTTCCTGGTGCTTATTGTCGGCTTGTTATTTGGTACGCAGACGGTGGATTTGTCCTTGAGGATCAACCAACCGTTCTTTTCGGTACTGGCGATGATCGGTTACGCTGTAATCGCGACATTCTGGGCCTATGAGGGTTGGACCAACTTGAACAATGTCGCAGGAGAAATCGAAAATCCGAAACGTAACCTGCCCTTATCCTTGATCATATCCATTTTATCGATAACGGGTCTTTATGTTCTTTACCAGTATTCACTGTTCAATGTGCTCAGCGTCACACAAATGCAGGACCTGATCGCGAATGGCGAGATTTATCTCGGCATCAACGCTACCGCACAAATCATGGGCTCGATCGGGATGTATATTGTCATGGGCACGATGCTACTAAGCGTCCTCGGGGCCTTGAATGCGGTTATCATGACCTTCCCACGTGTCTACTACGCCATGAGTAAGGACGGGTTGATGTTTGAATCTTTCCAGAAGCTTCATCCGACCTATAAAACGCCGACAATCGCCATCGTCGCCTCCGGAATCATTTCGATTTTCCTTCTTGTCTTCGGACTTGATAATTTGATCAGTCTCGTTGCATTCGGAGCCCTTGTCTTCAATACTCTGATTTTTATCGGCTTGTTCATGCTCCGTAAAAAACAACCTGATCTTGTACGTCCTTATAAAGTCTGGGGTTATCCTGTTTTCCCGGCGATCATCATCGCCATTACCATCTTGTTGCTGGTGGCGACGTTTGTAGAAAGCATCGTTCCGAGTCTTTATGGCAC
>SLJL01000075.1 GCA_007135105.1 Candidatus Izemoplasma sp. | reverse complement strand
TTATAACTGCCGATGCCGATGTTCGTCTGGATATCGAAGTCTTCTTTTTCCAGTCTTTTCATGATGTCGGTCTGCAGGTCGCTCAACTGGGCGTTCGGTCTGGTGATTTGGGTATCGGTCAACGTTTCGAGGATACGTGTTGAGGCATCCAAGTCGCCTCTTGATACGCCATAGCAGTATTCGAGATACGCCTTCAATCGCTTGGGCCCATGGCTTTTCAGATCTTCGACATGGAACTGGTTGGGGTAAAAAGAAGTGACGAGGAAGATTTTTTTCTTTGCTCTTGAAACCGCGACATTCAAACGGTTCTCGCCGCCTTCGTTGTTGAGCCAGCCGAATTGTCTTAAGAAACGCCCTTCTTTGTTTTTGGCGTATGCGGTCGAGAAGATGATGATATCACGCTCGTCACCTTGGACATTTTCGATGTTCTTGACAAATAGGCTATGGTCTTCCCCGTCTTCCATTCTGCCCATTTCCTTTTCCAGACGTTTGGCATGGACACTGTTTTTAAAGAGCTCCTCATCCAGCAGATCCTCAATCAGGTTCCGTTGTTGGACGTTGAAGGTGATGACACCGATTGTATCGGTATCATCTTTATCTCTGAGAACCTGTTTGATGATCTCCACCACACGTCTGGCTTCAGGTTCATTCTCACGGTTGTCCCACAAGCCGTCTTCACAGACCACATATTCGATCGGCGGTTTTTCCGGGGTGGTCTGATTCGGTGAGACCAGCAGTTTTCCGTCATAGAAAGCATGATTGGAAAAAGCGATCAATTCTTCGTATTTGGAGCGGTAATGATAATTCAGAATGGTTTCTTTATATTTGAAACGCGCCAGATCAAGCAGACTCTGTGCATCCAAAGTGATGTCCAGTTCGGAATCCTCATCCAAGTTGTTCTCGTCATACACCATGCGACCAGAGCCGAGCGATGAAGGTCTTAGTTGCTTGCTGTCGCCAGCGATGACCACTTTCTTCGCACGGTAGATCGTCGGAATGGCTTTTTCCACAAACATCTGCGAAGCTTCATCGAAGATGACCAGATCGAACATCGCAAAATTGAGCGGAATGATCTCCGAGACGACCTCGGGGGTCATCATCCATACTTTGATATTGGAAAAAAGCTCAAGCTGATAGGTATGGATGAACTTCGAGACGCTCCATTTGCGCTGGTGATCGATGCGCCGCTTGATATCCATGATGCGTTTGGAATTCGAAAAGTTGAGGGCATCCTGGTATAAGGCCATCGAGAAGTCTTCCTTGGAGATCTCCAGTTTTTCCTGCATGTGGTTGTTGAGACGGTCCATCAACTCGTGATAGTGATGCAAATCATAGACTTTGTCCTGGTTGAGTGCCTCGAACTTCTCAATATACCCTGTATAAAACGCATCGAAGATGGCGTGATGCTGGCGGTGTATAGCCTCGACATCCTTGAACGGTGTTTCATGCAGCAGCATCTCCAGATACCTACGTTCATCGTCGTTGGTATTTTTCAGATGGTGTCTGGCTCTTTCGAACTCGTTGATTTTCTTGGAGACCAGTTCGAAAAGATCCGGATCCTTGATGATTTCCTTGAGATATTTCTTCGCCAGACGTTTTTTGGGATAAAGCATGTCGATATCAGCGATATGTTTTTTGATGAACGCCTTGCGTTTCTTTCGTTTTCTGAAAAAGAAGGTCTTGTTGTATTTTTCAATGAACTCAATAAAGGCATCATCAAATGGCTTTTTACGCATTTTCTCACTGCGGGTCAATTTCGTATTCAGTTTTTCAATGATCGGATGGTCATGAATCACTTTAAGGTATTGCAAAAGAATCCTAAGTTTTTTCGTGTTCGAGAATCGTTTTTCTATCGCGAACAGTGTTGGTTTTTCAAGTTTGTTGAATCTGGTATTGAAACAGTTGTAGATGGTCTCAGGAAAAAAATCCGCATGCAGTCTCTTGATGGGAAGATAGCGATCATAGATTTCATGGACAGCGATATCGTTTCGATCCGGGGTATAAAATTTGTTATAAGCCATCTGTAGTTTGTTCAACGTCTTTTCGATTTCCTTATCCACGGCTTCACGGTCGTTGTTGTGGTTTCTTACCGGCGGCAAGGGGTCGATATAGTTCTTCATTTGCTTATAAAATGTGTTCTTGTCTTGGGCATCGTCCATGAAAAGCGCGAACTTGGACGCATAACCGAGACGGTTTTTAATGACATCGAGAGCCACTTTCTTTTCACTGACCACCAACACATTTTCACCCTTGTCTATCTGTTTGGCGATCAAAGAAGTGATTGTCTGGGACTTGCCGGTTCCCGGCGGACCCCAGATTACGACTTTATCATGCGTATTCAGAAGGTTCACAACTTTTTCCTGTGAATAATTCAATTCATTGATATAGGTAAGCTTCTTCTCATCGATGGTCATCTTCCCGTTGGTTTCAAACGGGTTCGGTTGTGTGTAGTCATAGGGTTCATATGGATTGTCCAGCAAATCATCAAGGAGATTGTTGTATTTTTTGCTGGCGATGATGGTGGAGATGTCTTCCTGTATTTTTGAAGAATAGATGCGGTATCTACCGAGTACCAGATAGTTTCTTAGGGTGAGATTTCCTTTCTTGATGCGTTTGAAGTCGGCTTTTACCGTATCCTCAAACGACTCGAAATCAAGTTTGGAACTCGACTTTCTGTAGATATCGAGATGATGCTTGGCCAAAAAAGGCAGCAAGACAGAATCGATGTTCCTCACTGTCAGCTCCTCGGAATCCGGGATGTTCTTGATTGCTTCAATGCCGTTGAACTTCAGGTGGGCAAGCAAAAGATCACGGTTTAAAACCACGTCGCGGTCCTGATCGAACTTAAGATAGAAATCAAGCGCCTTTCTTTCAAGAACGACCGGAAAGAACAAGAGTGGTGCTTTCACTTCAAACCCTTCGCCCGGTAAACGGCCTTGAACAAAAGGATAAGCGATGTGCAAAGGATAAGACCCGGTTTCCTTTGCATCCCGGTTCACCTCGCGATAAAGTAGGGTGAGTCTTCTGTAAAAGTCTTCCTCTTCGGGATCGGCCTTTTTGCGATCGGTCAATTTGAGCGGTTTTCCCCCGGGAAACAGCAACATCTTCTTGAACGCTTCATTGAGATTGGCAAAGGTCAAATCAAGCGCATTGCGCTTGGATAGTCTATTGGTATAAAGATTGCGGTTGCGTCTTGATATATCGGTCAATCGATCTTGATAATCAGCAAGAACACGACGGGATTTTCTCGAGACGTTCACTTCTTTGATCAAAGTGTTTTTATGTTTGAAAATAACACGGAGAAAGTCTTCGGCATACTGCTCGACAAAAACATCTCCAAGGCCGGAAATCGCCTGGAAATCGGATTTTTTAAGCGGTTTGCGTTTTGCCATCTCTTTTAGGGCTTCATCCGTGCAGATTATCGGGGTTCTGCCCGTCTCATCCTTGAAACGGATTTTCAGCTGATCCCGCTTTTCGGACAACGCCTCAAGCAATGGGTCTTTTTTTAAAGGCATGGTCAAACTCCTTTGGTCTCACATCATCGAGAAAGGTATCGTGGTCCTTGCATTTCTTAATCATAGTTTATCATAATCACACAGTCTTGACACAGAAAATCCTTCTATCACCTTAAAAGGCTGTGTGTATATTTCATAAAAAACTCTTTCGGCGATGAAGCGCGCGAAAGAGTTTCTTCTGATACGGTTTGCCCTTTTGAATTCAAAAGGGCGTCTTTTATCGCTACAATCTTCGTAACAACCAGATAAGCAGCACCGCGCCGCCTAAAGCGATGGCGAAGCCTTCAACCGTAAAGGTCTGTACAGAACCGATGCCGAGCAACGATGCCAAAAACCCTCCGAGGAAAGCTCCGACGAGACCGACGATGATATTTCTGATCAGACCACGTCGTCTGGTCTTCATGATGATGCTGGCGATCCAGCCGACCAAAGCACCGAAAATAATCCAAACCAATACATTGAGCATACTGATTCCTCCCATAGAATTTATTGTCTTGTTTTCATTGATCTACTGTTTCTCGATTAGTACAGCAAACACGTTGAACATGGTCGCCAGACCGGAAAGAACAAGCGCGCCGATCAAGCCCGGACCCATCGTCCAATCAACCTCGGTACTGTTTTCGTTACCGGCGATGATATAGATGATTTCTATGGTATCGGGCAATCTGATAAGCAATACAAGTCCTGTGATGAATAGAACCAGAGATACAACGAGAAGTTTTCGTGAAAAAAGCGCAATTATACCAGCGATCAAAGGTAGACTGAATGCGAGCAATGCACCGAAGGAAAACGGCAGATGTGCGCTGGCAATCGTACCAAGATCAAAAGGATTGATGTTCAACAGTTCTTTTCCGAACATCACTTCATAGCCCAGATAGTCCTGGTTTTCAAAAGATAATACAGGCAAGAGCGCCATTAAAAAAGCGGCGATACCCAAGATCATAAGTAGCTTCGGAATATTAGCGTGTAATTGTTTCATTTTAACGCCTCCTCATGACTACAACAAGTGACGGGGCGTTTTTATTGGCAAAGATTGAAGTTTGTCATCTCAGATCCTTCAACTTGTGTCGAACCGAATCATATAAAATCGCATGCAACATCAAATACCATGGTGTAAAAACCAGCAACGTAAGCGGCAAGGAAATCAGCCAGGTGATGGTGATGTTCGTATACGGAATCTCACCGGTGAAAATGCGCGAATACATGGAAACAAGCGACAGGAAAAATCCGGATGAAAGCCAAAGCACCCACGGAACAAAGAAAAGTCTCAACACCAGAAGTTTCAGGTAATTGCCTTTCATGATAAAAGCACTGATTTTCAGAGGATTGTGCTTGCGTTGATCGAAATCGGGATCGGCCAGCAAATAGGGCACCATCGCCAACATCAACGAAATCAGCGCCGAAGGAATAGCGAAGATGATGAAATTCATCACAAGGATTTCCCTTCGGGTCTCGATATCCATAAATGCGTCTGTCAGTACGCCGCTGATGAGAAGACCGACAATCAGTGGGGCCAAGTATAATAGTTGTCTGAGAAACAAATATAGGACGTTATAAGGATAATAGGTCGCCTTGAACCCGAGCGCAAGCGGAAAACCCGTTTCCTTGCGTTTATAACGGATTACATGAATCATGGTATAAGAAACCCCGATCGATAGCGGTAAAACCAATATGGTTCCGATCAAAGGTAGAAGCTGCGACGCCAAAGCTGTCAAAAAAGCGGTGATGACATAAATCGGAATCACGGTGAAATAGTGTTTCTTCAATGTCTTAAAAGCGATGATTATCCGCATGTCGGCCTCCAAATGTTCTTCTGTCTTCACTGGTTCATTATATCGCTTAATGCCTGCGGAGACAACTGAAATAAAACACCGGATTTCAAGATGAAATCCGGTGTCGATATGACGGTTATGGTCTGTAGTGTCTAAGCGATATCATCCCAACGACGGGGGTCGCCTTTAATCGTATCCAGGAATGCCATGTCTTCGGTTTCAATCACAAAATCGACATCGGCGTTTTCGATCATTCTTTGTCTGTGCACGCTTTTAGGTAGTGGTGCGACACCTTTTTGTAGTAGGTAGCGGATACAGATCTGTGCCGGTGTTTTGCCGTACTTGACCGCCATCTTCTGAATGTCGACATTTTCAAGGAGATAGCCGATGCCAAGCGGTGAATAGGCCTCGACGAAGATGTCATGCTCTTTGCAGAATTCGATTGTTTTCGACTGGTCCAGACCGATGAAATAGCCGATCTGGTTGACATGCGGGACAATCTCGTTGTTGTCGATGATGTTTTGCAGATGTTCCGTCTCGAAGTTGGAAACCCCGATGGCTCTGGCCTTGCCGGCGTTGTAGGCTTCTTCCATCGCCCGGTAGGCCGCGACATTTCCCGCATTGCATTCCTTGCCCATCTCATGCCATGGCCAAGGTGCATGAATGATGAACAAGTCGATATAATCGATGTCCAGAGCTTCAAGTGTTTGCGCAAAAGCTTTTTTCGCACCTTCGTAATCTTTGATGTGCGACTCCAGTTTTGAAGTGATGAATACCGCTTCTCTCGGGATGCCTGAATCCTTGATGGCCCGACCGACGCTTTTTTCATTGCCGTAGCCTTGCGCGGTATCGATATGACGATAACCGACTTCAAGCGCTGTTTTAACAGCGTTGTAAGCGTCCTCCCCTTCTTTGATCTGCCAGGTTCCAAACCCGAGTTTCGGTATGGCGACGTTGTTGCTTAATGTGTACGTTGCTTTTAAAGTTTCCATATGTAGCCTCCTTATCATACTACCCCCATTATAGCGCAAATCGATGATGCGGTGGGTTTTGACGAACTAAATATCGTTATGAAAGCAACAATCGTTAGCATTCATTGCTTTTTCAACATGGTTTGATAGGCTTGATGCATCAAGTAAAGATCCGCGAGCACAATCGCCGTGGCGTTTTCGAGCACAACCGGTGCGCGCCTGGCGATCGCCACGTCATGACGGCCCTTGATCGCGAGTTCGCGTATTTTGTTTTCGGCTTTGTCATAAGTGGTTTGCGCTTTTTTGATCGAAGCGGTCGGCTTGATAAAAACATTGATGATGAGCGGGTTCCCGTTGCTGATACCGCCCGAGACACCACCACTGTGGTTGGTTTCTGTTTTGCCGGTCTCATCCAAGAGCGCATCGTTGAAAGCACTCCCTTTCATCTCGATGCCGCTGAACCCGGTACCGAACGTGACCCCTTTGACTGCGGGAATGCTGAAAAGCATGGCCGAAACCTTCGCTTCGAGTTTTTCGAACATCGGTTCACCAAGCCCGATCGGTACCCCTTCGACTTTCACTTCGATGATACCACCCACCGAATCGCCTTCGTCGGTGATTTTCTGGAGATACGCATCCAGTTTCGACATATCCTTCAGACTACCCAGCTGTTTGATACGCGTAGAAAACTGAAACGGCAGAAACTGTTTGGCAATGGCGCCCGCAATGACAATCGGTGCCGTTAGCCGACCTGAAAAACGTCCGCCACCACGGTAATCGTTGAAACCGCCATATTTCACCTGCGCCACATGATCGCTATGACCAGGGCGGGGATGATGCTTCAGATGATCGTAATCTCCACTTCTTGTATCCCGATTTTCAATGGTCACATGAAGCGGTGATCCTGTTGTTTTGTCTTGAAAAAGACCCGAGGTAATTTCAAACGCATCCTTTTCTTTTCTCGGTGTCGTACCGATGGCATCGGGATTTCTTTTCTTAAGGTCGGCTCGAATCGCTTGCATGTCAAGCTCAAGCCCGGGGGGCACCCCGTCGATGACAACCCCGATGGCTTGTTGGTGCGATTCACCGTATAGTGTGATTTGAAACAGTCTACCGGTTGAATTCATCTTTCTTTCCTTCTTTCTTTATCCTGACTTGACCGCCGAGACGTTTGAAAACATCGATGAAGTCAGGGTAGGATTTTTCAATGGTCGCGGCGCGTGTTAGTTCGATATCGCCGCCACACCGAAGCGAAGCGATAATGACTGTCATGGCGATGCGGTGATCGTCGTATGAATCAAGTGAAATGTCGCCGTTAAGGGTCTTGCTTCCTTTTATCGTCATCGTCTCTTCACTGACGATGTTCGTGACACCGAATGTGTTTAGAACCTGTTGCATCGCCGCCACACGGTCGCTTTCCTTGTATCTGAGCCGTTTGATATTGTGAAAAATCGTTGTGCCTTCACTTAAAGCCGCCAAAAGCATCAAGGGCGGACCGAGATCGGGAATATCGGCCAAATCGATATCGGTCCCTTTTGTGTGCGAAGGGTGGACCTCGAGCACTTGATGCGACCATGTCAGTTTTGCCCCCATGGTCGCGACGATTTCCAATATACGGCGGTCACCTTGAAGCGAATCAGGGTTTAGATGCTTCAACTTTATCGATTGTTTGCCAATCAATCCTGCGACGATGAAGAAGGCCGCTTGTGAATAATCACCTTCAACCGTGATATCCAGCGGCTGATACTTTTGATTCCCCGGTACAAGAAAGCCTTCGGTTGTTTCTTCGATCTTGATGCCGAAACTATCCAATACGGCTATGGTGAGTTTGACGTAGGATCTGGATTCGAACGGTTGTATGATTCTGATCTCAGAGTTTCCGTCCAATAAAGGAAGTGCAAACAACAATCCACTGATGAACTGCGATGACACACCGCCACCGATCTCGTAAATTCCCGGTTTCAAAGGCCCACCGATTCTAACCGGCAGGTGTTTTTCCGTGAGGCGTTCATAGGTGTATCCTTTGGCAGTGAATAGCGTTTCATATGCCCTGAGTGATCGCTCAGGGAGACGTTGTTCACCCGTAAAAACAACTGGCTTATCTTGTAAAAGTGCCACCGGTATCAAAAACCGGACCGTCGAACCCGAAGCGCCGGCGTTGATCTGCGTGTTGGAAATATGCGGAAATCCCCCCTGGACGCTGCACCCGTCGATCACAGCACCCAAGTTGCTTAAGGCGTTTTTCGTCGCTTGAATATCGTTGCTCTCCATCAAACCATGCAACATCGAAGGCTCTTCGGATAATGCAGCCCCGATCAAATAACGGTGTGATAACGACTTGGATGCGATCATATAGACCGATCCGTGCAAAACAGATGGCTTCACGACAATGTTCATGAAAGATCACGCAAGTCTATTTTTTTAATCAGAGGCTTCTGGTAGTCAGATAAAAAGACAAAATTCAACCCGTCCTGCACCACTTTTTTATCGGTCTTTATCTCATGAAGAAAATCACGGTAATCAAGCAGTGGTTTAGCAACCAGATCTTTTTCCAAAAAGAGCTGTTCAATCGCTTCCATCAAACCGCGGGGTGTCTGATTGAACTTGACCCCGATTTTCAAGGCCATGATCATCCCCTCGGCGACTGCTTCACCATGGGTGATATCCTTGAAGTTGTATCTACGTTCGATTGCATGGGCGAAGGTATGCCCGAAATTGAGAATGTGACGATATCCTTCATCCAGGGGATCTTGCGCAACGATGGTCTTTTTGACATCAATCGCTTGCTTGATGATGGTTTCATCAATGGGATGGCCGGCTTTGAGCTTTTGTAGCAAGGTCGCATCTTGCAACAGTGCCGCCTTGTAGGTTTCACTCAGACCGCTTTTATACTCCTTATCCGGTAGCGTCTTCAAAAAAAGCGGATCAATGAGAACTTTTTTCGGCATGTAGAAAGCACCGATCAGGTTCTTGCCTTCGGGTAGGTTGATGGCGGTCTTGCCACCGATGGAACTGTCGACCATGCTCAATAGCGTTGTCGGCACTTGTATGAAACGGATGCCGCGGTACAAAGTAGCGGCGATGAAACCTGTCAGATCACCGATGACGCCACCACCGAGCGCAATCAACAGATCATCACGTTTGATGCCCTTGTCCAGCAGTTTGGCGATGACTTGCCGGTACGTTTCAAAAGATTTCGATTGTTCTCCGTGCGGAACGAGGATGATCTTCGCCGCAAGCGTCTGAATGATTCTCGTTATTTTCTCATAATGCAGTTTATAGACCTTGGCATCGATGATGAAAAAGAGAGTGCCGTAGGTAAAGGTTTCAAGCTCGCTTTTAAGCCGTGTAAAGCTTCCGTTTTCGATGATGATGTCGTAAGCTTCAGTTTTAATCGTTGCCATAAGCATCCCTCTTTTCTTTCACCTTTTGCATATAGGTTTCCAGTTCGGTACTGTGCTTGCCATCTATCAATGTCTCGATACGGGAAAGTTCGGTAATCATGCTCTTGATTTCATCTGACAGAAACGTTTTGTTGCTTTCGAATAGTTCCCGCCACATCGGCGCATTGATCGAAGCGATGCGTGTCAAGTCACGGTAGGAGTTCGCTGCATAAGCCGGTGTATCCGTATCGCTTAACGCCATCAAAACCAATGCCAGCACATGGGGCAGTTGCGAGGTATGCGCAATCATCTTATCATGATGCTTCGGGCTGGTGGTGATGAACACAGAAAAACCGATGACTGATAAAAACGCTTCAAGTTTTACAAGATCACCGTTATCCGTTTTAGAAGTTTTGATCATGATGGCGGTCTTGCCTTCGAATAAAGTAGCATCCTTCGCATCATAACCCGGCTTTTCCTTACCGGCCATCGGATGATGTGACACATAGGAGATCGTATCCGGAAGCACACCTTCAATCTCTTTAAGCATCGGAACTTTTACGCCGCTGACATCGGTGATGATCTGCTTTTCATGAAACAGGTGCACATGTGTTTTTACGAAGGTGACATTGTCCTTGGGGTAAAGCGCCAGGACAATGATATCACAACGGGTGATTGTCTCAAGCTCCCCACTTTTTATAATGCCTTGTTTTAATGCTTTTTGCAAGGTTTTTGGCGCCTTGTCATATCCATAAACGTCATAGTTTTGCTTGGTGAGTCGCTGTGCATAGGAAGCGCCGATCAACCCCAGACCGACAATGAAGACTTTCATATCAGCGGCCTGTTCAAAGCTTGGGATAAGATTTTGAGCGCGTTGAAGGCCTGGGAGAAATTATCGAACTTCAGTGATTGCGCACCGTCTGACAAGGCGTTTTCCGGATCGTGGTGTACCTCCACAATCAACCCATCCGCGCCGACCGCAAGCGAAGCGGCGGACAGTTTTTCAATCATGTTCCAGCGTCCTGCGGCGTGGGACGGATCGACGATTACCGGGAGATGCGAAAGTTCCTTGATGGCCAGGACGGCACTGATATCGAGCGTATTACGTGTGTAGGTCTCAAAGGTCCTGATGCCCCTTTCGGCTAGAATGACATTGGGGTTTCCGCTATTGATGATGTATTCCGCACTCATCAGCCATTCTTCTATCGTGGCCGATAGTCCGCGTTTGAGCAAGATGGGTTTTCTGGTCTTCCCCAACGCTTTCAACAGTTCGAAGTTCTGCATGTTTCGCGCCCCTACTTGCATGATGTCGACATATGCATCGAAGGTATCGATGAGATCGCTTCTCGGGATTTCCGAGAC
>SLJL01000029.1 GCA_007135105.1 Candidatus Izemoplasma sp. | reverse complement strand
TCGGAAAGCCACTCAATTCTTAAACTCAGAAAAGCTTCAGGCAGACTGTCGATGATGTTTTCATACCATTCAATCACCGTAACACCATCCAAACCGATGATGTCTTCCAAATCGGCGTCGCTACCCTGGTTTTCCAAGCGGTAGGCATCGATATGATAAAGTGTCAATTCGTGTTCATATATCTTCATGATTGTGAATGTGGGCGAATTGATATGATCGTTTATACCCATCGCCTTACCGAGAAACTGGGTGAATGTCGTTTTTCCTGCGCCCAAGTCCCCTTCAAGGCATAGCACGAAGCCATCCACCAGATGGGTCGCGATCTTCTGTGCCAACCGTTTCATTTCTTCTAAGTTCTGTATGTGAAATGTTCGTTCCATAAGTCACCTCTATACCGTTTGCTCATAATTATACGTCAATCCAAACAAACATGCTATAATGTGGTTACATAATAACACATAGGGACTGAGTGCGATGTATATTATATTACATAATCCGTTATCCAAAAACAGAAAATCGAGAATTGCGACAAAAAAAGTTGTCGACGCTTTCAAAAAGCGAAACATCTCCTTTCGTCTGAAAAGCCTTTTAAAGATTCATGATCTAGCTTCATATATAGATAAGCACAAAAAAGATACACGTATTGTCCTGATTGGCGGGGACGGCACGGTCAATACATTCATCAACCATACCTTCAAGCTTGCCATCGACCATGAAATCCGCTTGAAGGGTTCGGGCTCCGGCAATGATTTTCTCCGTAGTCTCAAACGCCTCTCACCCAAGAAACAAGCCATCATGAAAGTGCGCTTCAACGATAAGGAGCGCTACTTCATCAATGGATCCGGCATCGGAATCGACGGCATGGTGGCCCATATGGTGAACCAGTCAAGCCGTAAAGGAAAAATCAATTACTTCACGAACACCTTGAAAGCGTTCCTGAAATACAAACCGACCGAACTGAATCTCAATATCGATGGTGCCTCCTACAACTTCAAGAAATGCTATCTACTCAATGTCAACAGCGGCCAGTTCATCGGTGGCGGCATGCGTGTCACCCCAGGTGCAGACCCTGAAAAAGAAGAACTGGACGTCCTCGTTGTCCACAGAATTCCCAAGTTCATGCTGTTTGTCATTTTTCTGAGTGTCTATCTCGGCATGCATATGTGGTTCAAGCGCTATGTCTTCCATAAGAAGGCAAAAAGCGTCAAAGCAACGTTCGTGGTCCCGCAATATGCGCAGTGTGATGGTGAAACAACCGAAGACATCGTTTCCTTCGCCGTGAATACAACCGGTAAGTTTACGCGGTTCAGAGCTTTCGACATAAAAAACACGTGATTAACCACGTGTTTTTTTTAGCCGTTTCTTAATCGCTTTCGTCTTATCCTCAAACCCGGGTTTCTCAAGCAGGGCAAACATGTTTTCCTTATATGCCTCCACGCCCGGTTGATTGAACGGATTCACTTCAAGGACATGACCCGAAAGCGCACAGCCCAGTTCGAAAAAGTACACGAGATAACCGAAATGGCGTGCATCCATTCTCTCTATGTTGATCACAATCGAGGGCGCACCACCATCCATATGTGCAAGTAGGGTCCCTTGCATTGCCTGCTTGTTGATTGCATCGACAGACATACCACTGAGATAGTTCAGATTATCCAGATTCTCATCGGTTTTTGAAACCGTGAAATCCCGTAAGGGCTCGTTGATGTTGACGACGGTTTCAAACAGGTGTCTTTCTCCCTCTTGAATATATTGGCCAAGCGAGTGCAAGTCCGTGGTGAACCCGGCACTCGAGATGAAAAGACCCTTATTGTCTTTTCCTTCACTCTCACCGAAAAGCTGTTTCCACCATTCGGAGAAATACTGTAGTTTCGGTTCATAATGCACGAACATCTCGATTTTCTTTCCTTGCTCATATAATGCGTTGCGTGCCATGACATAGCGATAGACCGGATTGTCCTCGGACACCACATCAAAATCAACGGCTGCCTGTTTTGCACCCTTGAGCATGGCATCGATGTCAATGCCCGCACATGCTATCGGCAAAAGCCCCACTGCAGTCAGGACACTATAGCGACCGCCGACATCATCAGGAATCACAAACGTGTCGTAGCCTTTTTCTTCGGCGAGTTGCCTTAAAGCACCTTTTTCCTTATCCGTCGTGGCCACAATGCGTTGACGGGCCTCATCCTCGCCCACCTTCTCTTCCAATAACGCCTTGAAGACCCGAAAGGCAAGCGCCGGTTCTGTAGTTGTGCCTGATTTGCTGATGACATTGATTGCAAAGGATTTCTCTTTCAGATAATCACGCAAGTCGGCCATATACTCACTGGAAATGTGATTCCCGACAAAAATGACTTCGAGTTTCTTGTCTGTAGAAAAATAAGGACGTAGCGCCTCGATCGCAGCCTTTGCGCCAAGATAGGACCCACCGATACCAATCACCAGCAGGACATCGTTTTTTTCCGCCAATCTTTTGGCGACAGTTTGGATCTTATCGACCTCAGGCTCCATGGTATTGGGCAAATCAAGCCAACCGCGGAACGCATTACCAGGCAATGATCCTTCTTTTAATCCTTTATGTGCTTCCCCGATCCTCTTAATCAAGCGATTTCCCGCTTTTTCATCAATATGTTGTCCAACGTAAGTCAAATCAACTTTCAACATGGACATCCCTCCTATTGGTTTTTCGTTTTTTCGCCCTTATGGTCGCGTTTTTCGTAAGCTTCAATCCAGGTAGGCAAAGCTTTTTTCAATGGTTCGAACCCAGATTTCAAACGGATATCCAGCCTTTTTTTTCTTTTATGGAGCCGTTTGAAACTAAGTGAAAGCTTATCACCGTTTTTTTCTGATAAGACTTTCAGGTCATATACCTTACCAACACTCAAATAGTCCTCGATATCCTTGACATAATGATCGGAAATCTCGGAGATATGGATCAGACCATCCGTCTGATCGTCGATTTTTACGAACGCTCCATAAGGCTTAATCGCGGTGATGCGACCTTGGACGATATCACCTTTTTTCATGATTAAACACCTCTTATGGAATTGCTGACACTAGTATATCATAGAAAAAGGAAATCAAAAACTGATTTCCTTTTATTATGCATACCTGTGAGCAACGGAGCTTGCGGCTGCAGCAGCAATCGCACCGATGATGTCATCCAAGAACGTATGACAACGTCCGGATTGCTTCCCGATGTCATCAATTTTCTTGATAATCCCGGGTTTCATTTTATCGACATAACCAAAATTGGTGAAGCCGATAGAGCCATAGACATTGACAATGGCCAAGGCCAAAACCTCATCGATGCCATAAAGACCATAATCCTCAAGTAACATAGTTTTCAGTGGTTCACTCATGTCACCACGTTCGGCCATCTGATCCAATTCAAGACCGGTGAGAATCGCATTTTGCACTTCACGTTTCGTCACCACACGCTCGACATGTTCAAGACAGCTTGCAAACGATAATTCAGGGATATATTTTACTTGAAGATTATATGTGATTTCAGCAATTTCCTCTAGCTTGACACCGCGTTCTTCCATGCGTTTGACAACAAGATCACGCATGTTCGGTTCATTGACTACATCATCATCGTATGTCTTTTCTTCCATACACTCCGCCTCTTTTCTATATTTGTTCGACACCGATTATGCCGGGAACCTCTTCTAACATAATCGCTTCGACACCATCGGTAAGCGTGGTATCCACTAAAGAGCAACCAACACAGGCACCGAGCATTTCCACGTATACGATGCCGTCTTCATATTTGACAAAACGGATGTCGCCACCATCACGGCGAATATAGGGCTTGAGCTTCTCGATGACCGCTTCGGCTTGTTTAGCGATTTCTTTTTCATCCATGATATAAACACCTCACTTTTCATCTTGTATTATACTAGAAAGTAAAAAATCGAGGGTGTAAAACACTAATCTTTGTCATTAAGTCTCTTCAAGATGAAGTAAGGTGCATTCGGCACCGTCGATTCCATCAGATAATCGAAAATCGTATCCTTTTGTTTTTCAGTGAATCCTTTGAGCCTGAGCATCTCGGCGCTATAATCACCAACAATATATTCGTACTTGTCCAAATAATCGACATAGCGATCGTTAAAAGGTTTCAATTCGAACGCCTCGCGGTGGTTTTTCACCAGCTCGAACTTACCGTGTTCGGTTTCAATCATAATGTAGCCTCCTTATAGTTTGCGAATTTGCGGTTTTGATTCCAAGAGTACATCGCAGGACGCGGCAATCGCCGCTTTAGTACCAATGGGTCCAAGCCCCTCATGCGTTGTAGCTTTGATGCTGATTTGATCCGAGGCAACCTTGAGCAGATCCGCGATCCTGTTTTGAATTGGTTTTTTATATGTTTTCAAATTCGGTTCTTCGAGAAAAATCATGCAATCGGCATTGACAAGCTGATAACCCGCCTGTTTGACTTTATCATAAGCGTACATCAGGATGGTTTTTGAATCAAGGTTTTTAGATTCAGGGTCCTTTGGTGGAAAGTGTTCTCCGATATCCCCTAAAGCAAGCGCGCCAAGTAACGCTTCACTGAATGCATGCAACAACACATCCCCGTCGCTGACACCGACACTTTCATAAGCGCAAGGAATTTCTATTCCGCCTAAAACAAGCCGTTTCCCACTCTTTAAGCGATGTAAATCGAAACTATGGCCTATCCGCAGCATCCGCCATCAACTCCAACAAAGTGACATCTTCCATTCTCGTGAATTTCATGTTGCGCTCATCGCCTTGAACCACCAGGGCTTTTTTCCCGCTAAAAGCTTCATAAAGTGAAATATCACATGAGAAAACCGCTTGGCCTTCGTACTTGTAAGCCGCTTTGATGGCAGTCGTCTTAAACCCTTGCGGCGTCTGCAGACGCACAAGACCCTCTCGATCAACCGCTTCGACGATTCTACCTGATTCAACTCTTTTCACAGTATCAGGAATCGCAATGCCTGAAGCGCACGCTTCTGATTTCGATAGGCCTTGCAGTACACGGTCGATCACCGCCGTATCCACAAAAGGTCTTGCCCCGTCATGGATCAGGACCAGTGGAGCACTCACATGTTTTAATCCATTCGCAACACTATTTTGTCTTAAAGAACCGCCTTCAACAAGTAAAATCGCTTCATTATCGGCATAACGCTCGAATATTCTGGTTTTATCTTCCAGGTTATACACCAACACTATGCTTTGACAGCGATTGTCCTTTAAAAATGGTCTTAAGGCATAATCCAAAACCCATTTACCCCTGATTTCATGAAAGACCTTGTTATAGGGCAACTTACTACGTTCTCCCCGGCCTCCGGCCAACATCACAACATCATAGTTCATTGTGAACATTCTCATAAATCTGATTGTCGGTAACCAGAATATCCACCGGAATATCGTGGGGCTTATTAGGTAAGGCTTCCATCCGAAACCGCTCGAAACAGACACCAATCTTCAAACCGGGAAAATCTTTAAGAAAGGCATCATAATACCCTTTACCGTACCCAAGACGATACAAGCCGTCATCATAGACCAGACCCGGTACCAGCACAGCATCCAACACCGCTTTATCGATAGGAATCCCGCCCTTTGGTTCCCATACGCCGAATGACGATTTCTCAAAAGTCCCTCGGTCTTCATAAAAGACGATTTCATCGTTTTCAATTTTGGGATAATACACTGCGTAATCCTTTTTCAAATCCCGCAGATCGACCTCGTTCAAAAAAGGATAATAAATACCGAGCTTCTTTATGGGCTGTTCACTTAAAACACGTCTCACACCTTCAAGCACAAGGTGATTCAACATACGATGCTCCGCTGCATCCATCTGCTTTCTTTCAGCGATGAATAGTTTTCTCAATGACTTTTTATCCATATTATCACCTGATGATAAAATAATTTTCCGGCGTCGTCTCGTCCAAAGCGATGTTCAAGGCCTTCATGACACGCTCAGCAGTAGCATCGACCGGTTCATCGAAGAGTTTGACATGATGCAAACCGAATGAAGGATAGACACTTTCTTCAACATCACCGAAACGCATACGGTAGTTGATCAGATCGCCACCCTGTTCAAGCGCACGTCTGAGCATCTCGACTTTTCTGAAATCCGTGATGACCATGGCGAAGCGAATGCCTGTGAGTCTGAAGACGGCATGGATATCCTTTAGAAAGTGATAGGCCATCTTCGTGATAAATTCTCCCATCATGAGATCGCCGATATCACGACCATATTTTTCATTGATTGCGGGGATATTACTGAGTTCGAATACCACAATCGTATAGGGATTGCGTTTGTGGTTCAAAGCTTGTATATGCTCGAAATAAGCGCTATCAATCGCCAACTGATTCAAGACATCGACGTTCGTTCCGGGATATTTCTTGACATCAAGACCCTTGATCAACGTGATAAACATGGTGCGTTTTTGATACTCCAAGCGTGTCCCTTTTTCCTGTATCCAAACATATTCGTTCTTGTGTTTCATACGATATTTCGTATGAAAATCCGGTTTGCGACGGCTGGTTTTATTCAAAGTCTCTTTATAAGAACTGCGGTCATCCGGATGCATCCGCATCAAGAACATTTCATAGGAAAACTCGTGTTCCTCAAACGGCACGAGATCGATGTAGGCTTTGGTACCATACATCATATCGTCATCGGTTCTAAAAGCGATGCCGTCGTCGAGCAAATCGAGCATGGTGATGAACCGTTGTCTTAAGAGTTCGGAACGATCGGCCAGATCGTCGAAATCTTTTTTCAGTTTCTTCAGTTGCAACTTGGTCAGATCCTTCTGGAAGACTGTCCGCAGATCAAAAAGGAGAACAGAAAACAAGAAACCACCATACGACAACCCTCGGGCGATAATCACTGGTATCCCGGGTTGATTAAAACGTACGAATATGATTTCGGCCGCCAATGCAACAAAAAAGACAAAGGCGTCAAGTTCGCCTTTTTTCGTCCGGATCTTCTTGATGACGATCAGGAGAAACCAGACCATGAAAACCACAGCCGTTAAATCGAGCCAATCAAACATCTTATTGACGCCCTTTCCTGTTAGTTCTGAAGATATTTTTCCATGTATAAAATCAATGAATCCGTCGAAATGTCCTGATCGAGGTACCCATCAACACTGACACTGATCTGTCCGGTTTCCTCACTGACAACCACCGTAAACGAATCGCTGATTTCACTGATTCCGATGGCCGCTCTGTGTCTAGAACCCAAATACTTCGGAATCTTGTCGCTTTCCGATGGTGGAAAATAGGCACCGGCACATACAATGACATTGTCCTTGACAATCACAGCACCATCGTGCAATGGTGTGTTCGGTATGAACATCGACGTAAGCAACTCACTACTGACACTGGCATTGATCCTAAAAGCGCTATCGATAAAATCCTTCAGGGAATCAGACCGTTCAAATGTAATAATCGCACCGATCTTATGCCGTGATAGATAATCGATCGCATGCATCAGTTCATCTTTGACTTCATCCTCGATCTCGTTGGCAACGAGCAAACCACTTTTAATCCCGACCATTTTAAAAAGCAGTTTCAAATCTCCTTGTACCATGACAATGAAAACAAGAATCAATGGCAAAAAACGTGCCCAATCAACCAAAGCGATTCTCACGAAGGTGACATTACGGAAAAAAACGATGCTCGAGATGACCATCAAAAATACGACAAAGACGTTAAGTAAGCGATATAAAGCAAGGCTTACTCTGGTTTTAACCACGACAGAAAATATCGCCAGCAAATAAACATGTACAAGTAAAACGTCAAAAGTCCCCATATGGTCACCTCCTGAAAAGGTTTTTAACGCAAAATAATTGTCTCAAATAAAATTATACCATACAATAATACTAACAGTTTTTTCTCTAACCTTAAATTAAAAAAAATAAAAAACGGAATAACCCTCTAATTACTTAATCTCACAGCAATTATCAAAAGTCAACCCTTAAACTAAAGAGGAATTCCAGCTATAATAATAACACCAATAACTGGAGGGATTTAGTATGACCAATTATTCAAGAGATCTCATCGATTCAATTAATTCGGACATTGAGAAGCACTTCCCGCACCTCTATCCTATCACACCGGACATGGAAAAGACATTCGATGGTGTGTCCAGATTGGTGATGCTTGATCGCTATACCCAAAAAGACCTCAACTTAGATACCTTGAAATTAGGCGATTTAATCATAACCGTCGTGCGTGACGATCCGAAATTTCCAGCCAGAGGTGTTGGCCGGGTTGTCAAGATCGATGGGGATAAATTGACCATCAAAGTCGACCAGGACTACTTGGCGAGTACCGAAGACGCCGATGAAAACGGTGAAATCATCAGAACGAAACGACAAGTCGACAAACCGCTTGAGCTATATTACGAACAAATCGCCAAGCGCCTTGCCAATCACCTTGGTGAAGACGAGAGCGAAACGGTCCGCGAAGCGTTCTACAAGGAAGTTTCCGAATTGAATCTTGTTCCGGCAGGTCGTGTCCTTTTCGGTGCCGGTAGCCAGACGAATGTCACTTTCTTCAACTGTTTCGTCATGCCTTACGTCCACGATTCCCGTGGCGGTATCTCCGAACACCGCAAACAGGTCATGGAAATCATGTCCCGTGGCGGCGGTGTCGGCACCAATGGTTCGACACTACGACCGAAAAACGCCTTGGCTAAAGGTGTAAACGGAAAATCCAGCGGTTCAGTCAGTTGGTTGAACGACCTATCGCAACTGACGCATCTGGTCGAACAGGGCGGTTCAAGACGTGGAGCACAGATGATCATGCTTGCCGATTGGCATCCCGATATCATCGAATTCATCGTCTCGAAGATGCAAAACCCCAAAATCCTGCAGTTTTTGATCGATACCATCGATGAACCCCTGATCCAAAGAGCCGCCAAAAACAAATTGAAATTCATCCCGCTCAGCGATGAGGAAACACAAATCAACGAATATATTCTCGAAGAAGCCAAAAAGCATCCGGACAATTTCAGCAAGAAAATCGTCGATACGGCATTTGAACGCTTGAACAAAGGCGGCCATTATGAAGTCAGCGATCCGGAATTCCTAAGCGGTGCCAACATCTCCGTGGCCATAACCAAGGAGTTCATGACCGCCGTTGAAAACGATGAATCCTGGGACTTGAAATTCCCGGACATCGATAACTATAAAGGTGAAAAGAAAGCCTTCTACGACAAGGAATGGGTCAACATCGGCGATGTGCGCGAATGGGAAGCCCTCGGATATGAAAACAAAGTCTACCATACCATCAAAGCTAAGGATCTCTGGAATCTGATCAACATCTGCGCAACCTATTCGGCTGAACCAGGCATCTTCTTCATCGATAACGCCAACGAAGCTACCAACGCCGTCGGCTATGACCAGAAAGTCGTATGCACGAATCCCTGCGGTGAACAACCGCTCGCACCGTATTCGGTCTGTAATCTCGCCGCATTGAATCTTGCCAACATGGTTGATCATGAGAAGAAAGATGTCGATTGGGACAAACTGGCGCGAACCATCAAGACCGCGGTGCGTCTTCAGGACAATGTCATCGACAAGACCTATTACTTCCTTGAAGAAAACGAAACCCAGGCACTTGGTGAAAGACGTATCGGCATGGGTGTCATGGGTCTTCACGACCTATTGATATGGTGCAACCGCAAATACGGCGCGAAAGATGGCCTTGCCTTCGTCGATAAGATTTTCAAGTTCATCGCGACCAAAGCGTATGAGACAAGCATCGACCTCGCCAAGGAAAAAGGGTCCTATCCTTTCTTGAAGACACAGGAAAACCGTGAAAAGATGATTCAAAGCGGTTTCGTCCAAAGTCTTCCTGAATCCATTCAAGAAGGGATCCGTAAGCACGGTATCCGCAATTCGCACCTTCTTACCATCGCCCCCACAGGCTCCACCGGTACCATGGTCGGGGTCTCTACTGGTCTAGAACCATATTTCGCCTTCTCGTATTTCAGAAGCGGTCGTCTCGGCCAGTTCATCGAAGTCAATGCTCCGATTGTCGATGAATACCTTAAAGCATACCCCGGATACACGAAGGAAACCTTGCCGGAGTTCTTCATCAGTGCCATGGAACTCTCTCCGGAGGCACACGTCGATGTCCAGTGCACCATTCAACGCTGGGTCGATTCTTCCATCTCGAAAACCGTAAACGCGCCGAAAGGCTATACCGTAGAAGAAGTCGAACAGGTCTATCGCCGTTTATATTATGGTGGTGCCAAAGGTGGTACGGTGTATGTGGATGGCTCCCGTGATGCGCAAGTCCTTTCCTTAAGCAAGGACGAGAAGAAATCCAAACCGACACAAGTTGAAATCAAGGATTTCGGCCTAGAAGTGGAAGAAGAAAACCAACCGTCCAAAAAAGAATCAAAAACCAAAGGCTTAAGAAGCGACCGACAAGATAGAAACATCGGCGTTGAGGCCGGCGACATCTGCCCTATCTGCCTGGAAGGTACCGTTGAAAACCTGGGTGGTTGTCACACCTGCACCAACTGCAACGCCCAGTTGAAGTGCGGTCTATAATATCATGAAACTTTCAAAAAGCGGGCAAGTCTCTTGTCTGCTTTTTAAATGCATCATATCGGTATTGAAGCAGCGTTGATTCATGATAAAATGATAATAGAGGTGATCCCATGCAAAAAGCCATTGCCGTCGGCATCGACAAATTCAAAAAAAACCTGCTCGCCTACCAACTCGATGAACTGAAGAATCTGGCCAAAGGCCTCAACATTGATGTCATCAAAACCTTCAGTCAAGAACATCGCCTAGGTACACCGGCACTGAAAATCGGTAAAGGAAAGGCAGAAGAAATCCAAGCCTATATTCAAGAAACGCCTGTGACGTATGTCATTTTCAACGACGAACTCACCAGCACCCAGATTAGAAACCTTGAAGCGGTTTTCGACTGTGCCGTCATCGATCGAACTTTGCTCATCCTGGATATTTTCGCGAAACGTGCCAAAACCAAAGAAGCCATGTTGCAAGTGGAAATCGCGCAATTGAACTATCTGAAACCTCGTCTCAGTGCTTTAAGAGCCTCTTTCGAACAACAACAAGGGGG
>SLJL01000020.1 GCA_007135105.1 Candidatus Izemoplasma sp. | reverse complement strand
GGTGTGGCAAGGGCTTTGCCGGCAGTCTCTTTTTTCGCTTGTTGCTTCGTGTGTTCGTCACTGGCTTCCATGACTTCGTCACTGACTTCGACGGATCCGACCACGCTCGCACCGGATTCACCGGCGGGTTCGGTCTTTTTCCCGTCATCTTCATCGTCGTCTTCTTCATCCGTTTCTGCTGCTTTTTCTTCCGGTTCTTCGCTATCTTCATCCTCGCCTGAACCATCATCGATCACGGCAAGCACTTCACCGACATGAATGGTTTCACCTTCTTCGGCGCCGCGTTTTTTGAGCACACCGTCTTCGGGGGCGGGAATTTCAGCGTTGACTTTGTCTGTTTCGATGACGACCATGGTCTCGCCTTCTTCGACCTGGTCGCCGACTTTATAGTTCCATTTGAGTATGACACCTTCGTGGATGCCTTCTCCGATATCTGCGAATTTAAAATTAATCATGGCCTTCCTCCTATTCAAAGTTGGCTAGCTTTTTGATTTCGTGGGCGATGCGTTTCGCATCGATCATGAAGTGGTGTTCTCCTTTGGGAAGGGGAACGGTGATGTCCGGGGATGTGACACGTACGGGTTGTGCTTCTAGGTGGAAGAACGCCCCTTCGTTGACACGGCTGATCAGTTCGGCGCCGATGCCGAGGGTTTTGACGGCTTCGTGTGCGACGAGGAAACGTCCGGTTTTCTTCACGGATTCAACGACGGTTTCCGAGTCCATCGGTGCGATGGTTCTAAGGTCGATGACTTCAATGGAGATGTCTTCGTCTTTGAGACTTTCGACAGCTTTCAAGGTTTCGCGCATCATTGCGCCCCAGCTGACGACAGTTACATCCGAGCCTTCTTTAACCACACGGGCTTTACCGATTTCGACTTCGTACTCTTCTTCGGGCACTTCTTGTTTGAAGGCACGATAGATTTTCTTGGGTTCGAAATAGACAACAGGGTCGTTATCCTTGATGGCTGCGGTGAGAAGACCTTTGGCGTCGTAGGGGGTCGAGGGGATTACGAGTTTCAATCCGGGAATGTGCGCGAAGAGCGTCTCTAATGATTCGCTGTGGTGTTCCAAAGCGCGTACGCCGCCGCCATAAGGCATGCGGATCACCATCGGCAGACTGTACTTGCCGCGGGAGCGGTTGCGCATCCGCGCGATGTGCGTGGCGATCTGGTTGTATCCCGGGAACATGAAGCCCGAGAACTGCAGTTCGGCTACGGGTCTTAGGCCGTTGATGGCCATCCCGACACCGCTACCGAGAATCGCGGCTTCCGCGATCGGGGTGTCGAACACTCTGTCTTTGCCGAACTTCTTTTGAAGACCGGCGGTGACACGGAACACGCCGCCTTCAAAACCGGCGTCCTCGCCATAGACGACAACGGTTTCGTCTTTTTCCATTTGTTGTTCAAGCGTGTGATTGATGGCGCCTAGTAATGTCATGGTTGCCATGGTTATTCACCCTCGCTTTCTTTAAGGTAGTTGAGGTAGTCCTCTTTTTGCTTTTTAAGATCCTTGGGCATGGTTTCGTAGTTGTAGTCATAGACTTCATCGAGTTCGTATTGACCGGTTTTCTCGACTTCCTTGAAGGTATCTGCGACAACTTTCTTGAGTTCTTTTTGCAGCGCTTCTTCTTTGTCCTTGTTCCAGAGTTTCTTGTTGGTGAGGTATTTTCTGAAACGGTCGACCGGATCTTTTTGCTTCCATTCCTCGACTTCTTCGTCCTTACGGTAGATGGAAGGATCATCACTGGTCGTATGGGGACCAAGACGGTAGGTGAAAGCTTCGATCAAGGTCGGTCCTTCACCGGCTCTGGCGCGTTTGAGCGCCTCTTGGGAAACACGGTACATCGCCAGGACGTCGTTGCCGTCCACGAGGATGCCCGGAATGCCGTAGGCGATGGCCTTTTGGGCCAAGGTATCGGCTTTGGTGGCTTGAGCACGCGGTGTAGAGATGGCGTACTGATTATTCTGGATGATGGTGATCATCGGCAAGTCATAGACGCCACCGAAGTTTACACCTTCATGGAATTCGCCGTGCGAGGTTCCGCCATCACCGATATAGGTGAAGACGACTTCGCCTTTTTTCAGGATTTTCGAAGCATACGCGATGCCGGCCGCATGGTTGATCTGCGAACCGATCGGTACGTTGACCGGTAGGATGTTCACACCTTCATCGAAGTGTGAGCCGCGTTCGTTTCCGAACCAGTAAAGATAGTTTTGCTTCAAGGTCGCGCCTTTATAGAGCATGGCGGCGGCTTCGCGGAATGCCGGTACGAGCCAGTCTTTCTTGTCGCTTGCGGCCATGGGCCCGATCTGGGCGGCCTCTTGACCTTGTACGGGCGCAAAGGTGAGCATTCTACCTTGTCTTTGGTATTGAAGAGCTTTGATGTCCGCCACGCGAGCCAGTACCATGGTTTTGTACATGTGCAGCAAGGTGTCGTTGTCGATGTCAGGTTCTTCTTCCTTGTTGATGACTTTTCCGTCCTTGTCCAAGACGCTGAACATCTCTTTTTTTAGTGGATCATATTTTTCAAAAAACATGTGGGTGCCTCCTTAATTTATAAAAATTGCAAATAAAATAGCTGAAAAATAAAAGTCACTGTATCATGACACCACCATAATATCTTAGACCTATTTATATTTCACGTGATATGCACTTTTTTGTAACACTTTTTCAGCTGGTTTCAAAATGAGTGAGAAGTGCACGGCTGTCGGTTTGTTTGCATAGCGAACTCTGAAATTCGTATGACAGGTTTTTCTAAATAAAAATACCCGCATGTTTCGCGGGTATTTTTCATAATATGGCTGTGCCTTTCGGGTCTCTTTCTTTGATGCGACCTTTTTTGTAGGCGTCGATAAGATGGTAGAGATCGTCGATTTCTGCCTGGATGCGTCTACCGTTATCGGTATCGTAGATGAACTGGCGACGGGTTGCGTGATCTTCGCTGTGGGTGATGCTGACGATGTCCTGTTCGGCTTCGATCAGAGCTTCATAGGAGGAAAAACGGCTATGGCTGACCAGGTAGTAGGCGTAGGAGTCGCTGATCAGGGTATACCCGCCGATGTCGGTTTTCTTGGCGTATTGCTTGCTCATGCCGCCATCGATCAGATAGATGCGTTTATCCGCGAGGACAACGTTGTCGCCCCTGGTGATGTCAAGTGGCACATGGCCGTTGATGATTTTTCCTTTTTCCGGGTCGATGTCGAACGCTTTGAAGATGTTATCGAGGATGTCTTTTTCTTCCCGCAGGGTGAAATAGGGATTCATGACTTCCTTGTGGACGCTTTTGTCCTTGACGAAGTAGCGTTCGAACGTGCGCATCCTGTCTTTGCAGAAAAGCGGTGAGTCCGGGCCTTGCCATAACATGAGAAAATAGGCGAGTTCACCGTTTTTCTGATCGTGGCGGTTCAAATAGGCATTACGGATTTTTGTCTCGAGGATGTCGAAGAGCGCTTTGGCGCGGTAGGTGGTTCCATCGACGGTGTGGCCCTTGAAGGTGCCGTCTTCATTCAAAGGCATACCGGCATGGAACAAAAGGGTGTTGTTGGTTTTTAAGTACATGCTGCCTTTTCTGAAAAGGTAGCGGACATGGTTTTGCAACAGTTCATTGTGTAAAAACAGATGTTTTAGATGTTTGATGACCTTGGCTTCCTCTGCGGTCAGTTTATAGGGATCAGCCGGGTCGACGGTGGGAAACTCGGTTTCGTTGAGATCGTATTTTCTGCCGTCGATGGTGACGGTTTTGTTTGTGAAATCGACTTTATCCAATAGTAGTCTATCTTCGAGTTCAAAAGCCGGGTTGCGCTCGATGAGCGCTTTTTCCAGTTTGAACTGGATGATGGCGATGGCTTTGTGCATGCGGGCGACGAATTTCGGATTGTTGAGGACCGTATCCTCCCTTGAGAACTGTCGCGGGTAGAAATTGGTGCACGGGTCGTTCTTATAGGCCTTGTTCGCCAGAGCCGCGAGTAAACGCAGATTGATGCCGTAACCGTCTTCAAGACATTCGAGATTGCTGTAGCGGGCGGCGATTCTGATGACGTTCGCGATCATCACCTCACAGCCTGAGGCCGCCCCCATCCAGACGATGTCGTGGTTGCCCCACTGGATATCGACGTTCTTCTGACGCATGATCTTGTCCATGACCATGTGGGGTTTGGGTCCGCGGTCGAAGATGTCACCGACGATGTGCAGTCTGTCGATCGATAGACGTCTTATGAAACGGGAAAGCTCGATCACGAGCTTTTTTTCTCTGCCGGTATCGAAGATGGCGTGGATGATCGCCTGATAGTATTTTTCCTTGTCTTCATGCTTGTTCGATTCATAAAGCAGTTCCTGGATGATGTAGGAAAATTCTTCGGGAAGGTTTTTACGCACATGGCTTTTGGTGTATTTGGACGCAATCACGCGGGCGAGTTCGATCATGCGTTTCAAGACATCTCGGAGTAGGACGTTCAAGCCTTCCTCACCCCAGCTTTTCTTGTATTTTTCGATCATGTCATGGGGATAGTAGATGAAAAAGGCCAGCCGGCGTTTATTCGTCTTGTCGAGATCGTCGAAGAGCCGGTTGATCTTTTCTTTGAGAATGCCGCTGGCGTTTTTGAGAAAATGGTTGAAAGCGTCGTATTCGCCGTGGATGTCGGTGATGAAATGTTCGGTGCCTTTGGGCAGATTCAAGATGGCACTGAGGTTGATGAGTTCTGTCGCGGCGCTTTGGACGCTGGGAAAGTCTTTCGCGAGTTGCTGGAGATACTTGGTCTGATAATCGTTTTGCATGCTTGCCCCTCCTTATTGTTACCGTTTATAGTTTAGCATAGCTTTGTGGAAGTGACAATCGAATCCGTCTTTGAACCGGTATTCTTTTTCAAATGAAAAACCGGCTATGAACAGCCGGTTTCACCAGATTTTTAAGAACGGGTGATGCCTTGCTCGAGTAAGGTGAAATATCCGTCGATCATCTTGTCGATCAGGGTTTCATCGGTGATGTTTTCGGTGATGATTCTTAAAAGGATGCCGAAAAGTGAGGCCCAGATGATCTGGGCGTTCAAGACGGGGTCGAGCGCTTTGATTTCCTTGTTCCTGATTCCTTTTTCGAGGGTGTCGATCAGATGTTTCTGCGCCGGCAGACGTTTTACTGTTTCAGGGTCCATCATCGCGGTGCGTTTTAAAAAGAGGGGATCGCGTGAAAGCATCACCGTCTTGTAGTGTTCGGGAATGGTGAGCACGTGTTTGAAATGGGCTTTGAAGCCTTTTTTCAAGGCTGAGATCGTATCCATGCCTTCGGTGTCGACAGCGCTGATGACAGCGAGATGTTCCTGCATGCGTCTGCTGATCAAAACATGCAGAATTTCTTCCTTGTTTTCAAAGTATTTATAGATGTTCGCCGGCGAATAGTTAAGGTCGCGGGCGATTTTCCTTAAGGAGACGTTGGTGACGCCACCGGCAATGAGCTGTGTTTCGGCCGCATCGAGAATGTTTTTACGGATAAGGTGCTGTTTTTCAGTGATACTATCCCTCCTAGAGGCGGTTGATCAAAGCGTCGGTCTTGGTGAGATCCACTGCGTACACGGGCGTGTCAATAGCTTCAAGCAAGCCTTTTTCTTCGGGATTCAGATCCGATTTCTTTGATAGGATGCGGTGGAGAAAACGCATCATCAGACGCGTCGGTAATCCCATCTTTTTGACATCGAAAGTGCCTCTGGCATAGGTGATGCTCGGTGCCGGTTCGGGAAAGTCGGCTTGATTGTCTTTTTTCAGCTTCGCGATGGTTTCTGCGGAATCATCGCTGAGACCGGCGATGAATAGATGGATGGTTTTGACCGGGTGTTTTTCCGTCAGTTTTTTCAGTTTTTTCAGGCCTTTGATTTTGCTGATGTAGATGCCGGCACAGTAGATAAGGGTGTCACAGCCACTCAGGTCTTGCTTTTTGACGGCTTTCAAGGCGATGGGTTCTAGATTCAACCGCTTTGCGATTTCTGTGGCGTATGCCTTGCTTGCGCCGTTTTTACTCATAAAGAGTACCAGTGTGTTCTCAGTCATTGTTCAACCCCTTGGTTAAGGCGTCCTCGATGGCCTTCATATAGGCAAGCGATGTGACGGTCGCGCCGGCTTCGATGTCGACATCGAGGGTGTTTTCTTCTGTAATCCGTTCAAGCAAAGCTTCCGTGATTTCCGGTCGGTCGAAACGCACGCTATCAATCAAGCGGACGTTGGTGATGTTGCCTGCTTCCACGGTGACTTCGACGGTGTTGCTGAAACGACCGCCCTCATGCGAACCGACATACGTGCCGTCGTCGATGAGCGCCATGTCGATGCTGTCGATTTCCAAGGCCGCGTTCGAGTCGAGATCTCGACCCAGATAGAATAGGAAGACAGAAACAAGCAGGATGAACCCGCCGATGGATCCTAGTAGAATAAGCAGTATTTTTTTCATGATACACTCCTGTCATGTAGGGTTAGGGTGAACGGTGTTCACCCTAACCTATAATAGTCATTCTTCCGACAAAAGTCAAGGGGGTTTTTAGAATTTGTTTCTGGCGAGGTTGATGAGTTCACCCGGTTTTAATAGTGGATGGGTGTCGAGGGTCCCGAGTTTTCTGTCCATGCCGTCGACAATGTGTGTAAACGGGGTTTTCAGCAAGAGCGTATCTTCTCCGGCATTGTAAAAACGCATCACTTCCTGTTTGTCGCTTAGATAATGGGTGCCATAAGCCATGGGTAGATAAGCGATATGCAAGTGTCTTAAGCGGTGTGGCGGTCTCGGACTTAGCGGGTTGATTGGAAAATAGGTGATGGTTGGATCGGTTTTTTCAAACGGCTGGTTTTGATGATACAAGGCATCGGTTGCCAGTTCGGTGTAGCTTTTGTGGCGGTGGTTGGGGTTGTCATTCTGGTCGTAGGTTAGCGTGATATCGAAGGTTCTTCTCCCGAGCAGTTGCGAATCGGGGGTGGTGATGATCTTGTTGTCAAGGCCGCTCGGTCTGCCGGGACGGCAGTTGAGATCGGGGCGACCGAGATGGCCGACGCTTCTGAACACTGTCAGCGCCAGGTCTTTTTTGTTTATGACCTCGTATTCCTTGATGCTTCTGGTGTAGGCGGTGAGGGTTGTTTTTTCCTGCTTGAGACTCACGAAATTGAGCAGCGGATAAACAGGGACGGGCGCTTCGAAGAAGCCTTGTGCCTTCCAGTCTTCCAGTTCTTCTGGTTCTGTGGGTCTTTTTATTACTGAAAACTGGGTGCCGGCTTCGCTTGATGCGTTGATCCGGTCGCCCTTGATGACAAGGCGGATACGGTGGTTTTCGGCCTGGTTGTCGATCGCACCGCACACGCGGATGGTATTGGCGATGTTGTCGGTTTCCAAAGTGATGGTGTAGGCAAGTGGTGCGCTTGCTTGTTTGTTGTGGCGTTCAGTCAGGTCCTTCGGCACGAAGAAGGTGCCTTTCAGGACAAGCCGGTTGATGGTTTTTGATTCGAAAGCCGTTGCGATTTCGGCATCCTTGAATGTATCTGTCAAAACCCAGTCGTTCGTCGGTTTGTCGAAGTCATAGTTGTCGCCCTGATCGCCGCCGTCTTCGAGATAGAAGCATGTATCATACGTCGTGTTGCTGCTTTTATCGGTGAGGCTGAGCCCCTCTTGGAAACGGATGGTGTAAAAGGCGTTTTCTATCTTGTTTTCGGTGGGCCGTGGCTGATCGGGTTGCTGGGTTGATTTTTCTTCGACGTCAAGGGTATCATAGCCCATGCCGTGTGTTGTGAACGGTAGGATGAGCTCGTGTTTGTAGAAGTGTTTTTCCGGGTCGTTTTTCAGATGGGCCGCTTTGACGTTGCCATCGATTTTCTCACTCGATAGCAAGGTATATGGTAGTGCCGTCTGTTCATGGGTGATGCTGAATGTCTTGTTTTTGGTGTAAAGTGTGAGCTTGTGATGTTTCGTTCTGGTTTCGGGATGGGTGGAAAAGATGACAAGGGGATGGTGGTTCTCAGTCGCAGGCAGGGAACGGGCGATCAGCTTCATCATGTGGTGTTTCAAGGCGAAGGCGAGGTTGTAGGCGTTCAACGAACGCGCCTTGATGTCGGCATTGACGGTGTCGCTGACGGTTGAGGAGGCATGGGTCTGACCTTCATGAAGCAGTTTCCAGGCGCGTTCCATGAGTTTTTGCTCGTTGTTCAGACCATATCTAAAAAGCATGGCCGAAAGCGGCATCACTTCATAGGTGAGCATGCGTTCGACTTTGTCCTGGATGGTTTTGATGTCGCTTCTTGAGGAAAAGAGTGTCCGGTGGACACGGTGGTATTGCGTGCTGTTCAGTTCTCCTTGATGGGTTTTCAGGTCTTTAGCGTGTTTGCGTACCTTTTTCAGATATGCATCCCACGTGGTTTCGGTGAAGCGGATGTCGCTTGAAGCGTTATAATGGGCAATCTTTTCAGCGATATCCAGTATCGACGGATTCTGGTCGAATCCAAGGGGAAAAACAAAGCTGTTTTCCAGACTTGAGTTCGCGATGAGCCGGTCGATCAAACTGTTCACATCGATCTTGTTGTAGTCTTTGGCTTCTGTTGTGAACAGAGTTCCTTCCTTGAAGGCGGCGGTACCGTAGCCATAGCCCGCAAGCATCACCGCGCAGAGAACTTGCGACCCGTCATCACTCTTGAAGTAGAACTCATTATCAAGGCCGTAGGCATCACCGACACCGCGGGTGATGATGAAATCACGGATGTTGAACTGGTTGAAGATTTTCGGGAAATCGGCGCTGTGGCCGAAGGTGTCGGGAAGATAGGCTTGCAGGTTTGCACCACCGAGACCCTCGGCGATCGCAATGCCGATTTTCAAATTCTGCATGATCGATTCGCCGGAGGTGATGAAGGCATCGATCTGATTATAGAAAGGACCGATGAACAGTTTGCCTGTCTTAATGAGCTGTTCTACTTTCGCTTTATCTTCGGGGAACTGCAAAAGATACTGTTCGATCGCATAGCTCTGACCGTCCAGAAAATAATGACGGATGCGGTTTTCTGAAAATCCCTTCAAGGTTTCCTTGAAGTTATGGCTGAACTGGACCAAGGCGTCTTCCTTGGTGAAATACCATAACGGATCCCAGTGGGTATGATGGATGATATAGGCTTGTTTTTTCATGGCTAGACCTCTTTTCCCTTCACTACGTCTAAGTATACGCCAACCGTTATCGGTTGGTAAGCACGAACCTTGCTTAAAGACTGTACATCTTTGCCTTTTTACTCAAGAATCGTCTTTTTGTGATATGATATAGGCGGTGATGCATATGATAATGAAACTAAAGCCGATCTTCAAGGAAACCCTGTGGGGCGGCGACAGACTGAAAACCGTCTTCAAGCTCGATATCCCATCCGATAAGACCGGCGAGGTATGGGGCATCAGCGGCCTTAAGGACAACGCCAACGAAATCATAAATACCGAATATGCCGGTAAGACCCTCCATGATTTATGGCAGAACCACAGACACTTGTTCGGCGATAAAACGGGCGATTATTTCCCGATTCTCGTCAAACTCATCGATGCGAACCAGGATCTAAGCATCCAGGTCCATCCCGATGATTTTCAGGCGCGCAAACACGGTTCGCTCGGTAAGACCGAATGCTGGTATATTCTCGATTGCGACGCTGACACCGAAATCATCATCGGTCACGAGGCTACCTCGAAAGCGATGATCAGGCAGGCGATCGAACAGGATACGGTGCTTGATATCGTCAACCACCATAGAATCAGACCCGGGGATTTCTTCTTCATCGAAGCGGGCACGCTGCATGCCATCAAGGCCGGCACCCTCCTTTTGGAAGTCCAGCAGTCATCCGACATCACCTACCGCTTCTATGACTACGGCCGCTCGCAAAACGGAAAGACAAGACCGTTGCACATCGATGAAGCGCTCGATGTGGTCAAGGTTCCCGATAATGACGTGAAGACCACGTTGGACAGGAAATACTTCAATCTGGAGATGCTCGACAGCACCGAAACAAAAAGACGAAAAGCCCACCGGCACGGCGATTTCATCACCGTCCTCGCAGGTTCGGGTTCGCTTTCGGAAACCCCCGCACAAAAGGGGATGTTCTTCTTCGTCCCTGCCAAAACCACCTACCGATTGCGCGGTGATTTGAAATTGGCCGTGGCCACCATCATCTAATGCAAAAGAAGCCTGAATCAGGCTTCTTTTTTATAGACCAGCCTGTTTCAGATGATCGCTTAACACCAGGTAGCCACGGGGTGAAAGATGCAACCCTTCACGCGTGAAGGCGGGGTCCAGATACCCTTTTTGATCGACTAGGAGCCGGTGGACGTCGTGGTAGATTACATCATCAAGGGTTTCAAGCTTGTCGTTGATCGTGCGGATGCGCGTATTCGAACGTGCCCCGACGGTGGTCGGATCGATGCCGGGGTCATCCTTATCCCCGACCGGCAAAAGCGAAAGCATATGCAGCTGCGCGGCGGGAAACTCGGTTTTGAGTTTTGCAACGATACCCGTGATGTTTTCAAGAATCATAGCGGTGGTGGTTTCCGGTTCGTTTAAGTCGTTGGTGCCGATCAGGAGCACGATCTTTTCAGGCGATAGCCCCGCAAACGTGTGATCAAGCCGCTGTAGAAGGTTGGTTGTGGTATCGCCACCGATGCCGCGGTTCAAGTATTTAGCAGAAGTGAAAAGTTCCTGCAGGGGCCATTCCTCTATCAAGGAATCGCCGATGAAGACAACCGGATCATCAAGCGCACGCTGGTTCAATGTTTCAAACCAAAGCAGCCGGTTCGCGTAAGCCCCGGCCATGAACAGCTCGAAGATGTTTTTCTCCGCTTTTTCAACCGCTTGAGTGTTTTGTTTGAACAAATAGACACTCAGAGCCAGAAAACATACTGTGGTGAAACCGAGAATCCCGATGAGGATTTCCATCTCAGGTTCTCACAAAGGCTTTGATGGTCTTGATGGTTTTGCCTTCTTCAGCGGGTGTGATGGTGTAGCGTTTAACGTGTTCGGGGATGATGAAGGTTTCGGCGTAGTTGACGCTGAACGGTTCGAACAGGGCGTCCGGGCTTTTTACCACGGCGCCTGTCCCTTCTACGACCATGAG
>SLJL01000055.1 GCA_007135105.1 Candidatus Izemoplasma sp. | reverse complement strand
GTCAAGGTCTATGGTCACATGTATGCCAAAGCGCATAATCTCAAAGGCCTGAACCTTAGTCTATGCTATATACATCACCCCAGTAAGAAAACCAAGGAAATCGAGAAATATTATCCGGCAAGTCAACTCGAAAAAGCATTCACAAAGACACTGAAAGCCTATATGGAATGGCTCGACATCTACCAGGAACACCAAAGAAAAAGGAACACATCCATCGAAGGGTTGACCTTTCCGCACGAGGCGTTCCGCGAAGGTCAACATCCTTTCATGGGCGCCATCTACCAGACTTTGATCAAGGAAGATATTCTCTACGCCACAGCACCGACTGGTATCGGTAAAACGGTCGCAGCCCTTTATGCGGCTTTAAAGACAATCAAGGACGACCGGGAGAAAATTTTCTATCTCACGGCCAAGAACGCCGCTAAATCGGTCGCCATCAAGACGGTGCAAGACTTGAAAGCCAAAGGTCTCAAAATCAAGGCGTTGACACTGAACTCAAAAGACAACATGTGTCTGCGCGAAGAAGTAGACTGCGATCCGGAAATCTGTCCATTCGCCAAGGGCTTCTATAATCGTCTGAACAAAGCACTGCAAGACATCTTTGTCCACGATGATGTCTTCGATATCCATTTGATAAAGGATTATGCAACCTATCATGATATCTGTCCGCACGAATTTGCGCTTGAGATCGCCTTGTACGCCGATATTATCATCTGCGATTACAACTATGTCTTCGATCCCCGTATCCGGCTGATGCGCTTTTTCGAGGAGAATGATTATCGTCCCAAGCTGCTTGTTGATGAAGCGCATAACCTGGTCGACAGGTCCCGCAGCATGTATTCCGCGGCTTTGTCCTACCAGGACGCGAAGACTTTTCGTGATGAGACAGACACTATGAAAGCGCGGTTCAAAGAACCGCTCAAAAAGCTTATTGCCTCTATGGATTCACTTATTGCGACTTCCGAAGTCGGAAAAACCCGGCTTTTTGTCGATGAAATCTTGCCAGAATCATTCATGAACACGCTGAACCGGCTGCTCGCGGTCCTAGACGAGTTCATGCAAACCAACAAGAAACATCCCAAACGCAAAACCGTCCGTGAGTTCTATTTTTTGTTGTTGCAGTTTTCAAGGATCAGCGAATTCTTCGATACACCCTTCCGCTTCATGATCGAGGCTGATGCCGATGATTATCATTTCAACATCCTTTGTTTCGACGCATCCAAAGAAATACTGAAAACCATCGAAGATAACGGTAGTGGTGCGGTGTTCTTCTCAGCAACGCTCAAACCGACTAGCTACTTTGCGGCCCTGTTGACCAAATTGAAGGGTAAGAGTCACGAGATCCCTTCGCCCTTCGACCCGAAGCACCTTGGGTTGTTCATCGATGTGTCCACATCGACGAAATACCATGACCGAAAAAACAGTGTGCCGCGGATCATCGATTCGATTTATGCGCTTTTAGAGAGCAAACAGGGCAATTATATCGTATACTTTCCATCCTATGCCTATATGAATCTCGTATTGGACCAGTTCGATGGCAGTGATTATGGCGTCCTGGTTCAAAAAAGAGGCATGTCACTTTTCGAAAGACAGTCGATGCTCGATGATTTTCAGGAAAACAGACCGTCCTCGAAAGTTCTTTTTTCCGTGTTGGGCGGTTCATTCAGTGAAGGTATCGACCTGATTGGAGAAGCGTTGTCCGGGGTGATGATTGTCGGTGTTGCTTTGCCCGCATTCAACAAGCTGAATGAACTGATGCGTGCTTATTACGATGCCGAGGGTTATGACGGGTTTCATTACGCGTATACCTATCCGGGGATGAATAAAGTCATTCAGGCTGTCGGCCGGGTCATCCGTTCGGAACAGGATATCGGGGTTGCGATCTTGCTGGATCAGAGGTATGAACGGGACGTGTACCGTCATCTGTTCCCCTTGCACTGGCAACACGCCGAGTGGCTTGAAGAAGAGGACTTCCTTCAAGGATACCTGAAACAGTTCTGGCAAGAGAAAATGAAATGAGTTTTTACAAGGACTATCAATAAGCACATAGCCGTGCTATAATGAAAAAAATGAGTAACGAGGTGGTTTCAGTGCTTGAAAAAGATATTGAAAAAGTGTTGGTCAACCAACAGGAAATCTACGATGTCGTCGAGCGGCTTTCTGTCGAGGTAACAAAGGATTATGCCGATAAATATCCGATTGTCGTAGGCTTGCTCAAAGGCTGTATGCCCTTCATGAGTGATTTCATCAAACGTCTGGACTTTCACATCGAGGTCGGTTTCATGGATGTCTCCAGCTATCACGGTGGAACGGAATCGACGATGGATGTCAAAATCGAAAAGGATTTGGATATGCCTGTAAAAGAACGTCATATTCTGATTGCCGAGGACATTGTGGATTCCGGACGAACCTTGCAGGCGGTCATCGGCTTGTTGAAAACCCGTGGTGCCAAGAGCGTCGAGGTCGTGACCATGCTGGATAAACCCGAAGGCCGTGTGATTCCATATAAACCAAGATACATCGGCATCAGCATTCCCAAAGTGTTCGTGGTCGGCTATGGGCTCGATTATCAGGAACGCTATCGCAACCTGCCCTATGTCGGTGTTTTGAAACCAACCATCTACAGTTGAGATGAAACAAGTAAAAAAGCGCAAACAAAGTTTGCTTGATACCTTTGAAACCACCTACAACCTAACACATAACACGAAAGTGACCACCTACATTCAGACCTATATCGACTGCGAAGTCAGCGCCCAAAAACTGATTCGCTACTATAAAAAAGATATCGGCAGAAAAGCACCGGCGCGTCTTTATCTGCCGAACATTCTCAAGACCGTCGACCATTTCGGTCTCAAGGTCGACCGCAGCTTGATTTTCCGCATCTTTCCGGGTGGTGAAGGCTTGAGAAACAAGAAATC
>SLJL01000078.1 GCA_007135105.1 Candidatus Izemoplasma sp. | reverse complement strand
GCGACGCCGATTTGGAAGACATCATCGGTTTGGATGGTGTTACGGTGATTGAATGGTATGAAAACATCATCGACAGTCTGCCTGAAGCTTTTCTGAGTTTAAGAATTGAGTGGCTTTCCGAGACAGCACGTAAAGTCACGATGAAAGGAAAAGGATATTATGAAAGCATCATCAAAGCGTTTGATTATTGATACAGCCACCGCGTGGCTTTATGTCGGACTGTTCGATGGCGATACTTGTATCCTCGAACATTATGAAAAAGGACAGAATAACCATTCGGTTACCTTGATGCCGACAATTGAACGCCTGTTCAAAGAAGCTGGGTGGACCATCGATGCCATCGATGCCTTTGTGGTCGGTATCGGACCCGGGTCCTATACCGGGGTTCGCATCGGGGTGGTTGTGGCGAAAATGTTTGCTTGGACGACCGGGAAACCGCTATTCAAGGTGAGTTCTTTGGCTTTGATCGCATCCGGGACATCCCGGGATGGTCTTGTCATGCCTGTAATGGATGCACGACGAGGAAATGCTTTTATGGCGCTTTACGAAAAGCGTGGGAATAGACTTTCTTTGGTGCAGGAAGAACGGCATGGCGCCCTGGCACCTTTCAAGGATGAACATCCAGATGCATCACCACTCGAGCAAGCGAAACCGGATCTGGGGTTGCTGCTTGATAGCGGTTTGCTGGTAGCGGTCGACTCGATCCACCATCTGGCACCGGTTTATTTGCGAAAAACGGAAGCGGAGCGTAATTTGGACGATGGACGTTAACGTTAGAAAGATGCACATGAAAGATGTCGATTTTGTCTACGGGCTTGAAAAGACGGTTTTCGGCAGCAGCCTTGAAAAGAAGATGCTCTATGATGAGATTCTTTATAACGATATGGCTCATTATTATGTTATGACTTACGGTGAAACCCGCGTTGGCTATGTCGGCTTGTGGGTGACCAGGCCCAACGCCGAGATCATCAACATCGCCGTCCTGCCGGAATTTCAGGGTAGAGGGTATGGAAAAAGACTCATGCAGAAGGCGGTAAGCATCTGCCAGGAACAACAAGTGGAACTGTTGAGTCTGGAAGTCAGGAAATCGAAAGAAGCCGCAATCAAGTTCTATCTTGGATTCGGTTTTGAAATCAAGCACGTCCGTAAAAATTATTATCAGGACCATGAAGATGCGTTTTTGATGGTCAAGGAGGTTACAACATGATTGTTTTGAGTGTCGAGAGTTCCTGTGATGAAACCAGCGTTGCCGTTGCACGCGACGGGAAGGAAATTCTCAGCAACGTGGTTCTCTCACAGATATCGCTACACCAGGCGTTTGGCGGGGTTGTACCGGAGATCGCTTCTCGTGAGCACGTCAAAGGTGTCACGGTTGTCTTCGAACAAGCGATCCAAGAAGCCGGCATAAAGCCACAGGATATCGATCTGGTGGCGGTAACGCAAGGACCGGGTCTGATCGGCAGCTTGCTGGTCGGCATCAATGCCGCTAAGGCCTTTGCCTTTGCCCATGGCATCCCGATCACCGGTGTCCACCATATCGCCGGTCATATCTATGCCAATCAAATCGAGGATGACATGCTTTTTCCGCTTGTGGCACTCGTTGTTTCCGGGGGTCATACTGAGTTGATTCTTATGCGTGATCATTACCGCTTTGAGAAACTGGGAGAAACACAAGATGATGCTGTCGGTGAAGCGTATGACAAAGTAGCACGTGTTTTAGGGCTTGGGTATCCTGGTGGGCCTATAATAGATAAACTTGCGGTTGAAGGGACAACCCGTTATCCGATGCCGCATATCAAAACCGCGGGAAAGTACGATTTTTCCTACAGCGGTCTAAAAAGTCACGTGATCAATACCGTCAATACGATGAAAATGAAAAAAGAAACCGTCGATCCGAAGGATATGGCTGCGAGTTTCCAGGAAGCGGCGGTCCGTCATTTGATTGAACAAAGCAAAAACGCCATCGAGGATCATCAGGCGAAGATGTTTATCATCGCGGGGGGCGTTGCTGCGAACAAGGCCCTGAGAAAAGCGGTTTTCGATACTTTCAAGGCTGTTAAGGTTTCGGTGCCGCCGTTCAAGTATTGCACCGACAACGCCGCCATGATGGCCATTGCGGCGCACTACCAATATCAAACCAAGCAACGTACCGATGATATGGCTTTGAATGGTGCCTCACGCTTGATACTTTCCTAAGCGAAATTCATATTTTTTTCACACCTTTCTTCTATAATAACAAGTAGGACAAGAAGGAAGGTGTTTTCTTATGAAAAAATTACTGTTTTGGCTATTGATGCCTATCGTGGTAATCGCTGCGATTCCGCTAACGATATTTTCACTAATGCATACGAGCGATGTGGAAGATTCAATACCGACACATCTTTATTATGAGGACGCAAACGGTGTGGGTTTGTTGTATGAAGAACTTGATACCGCTTTAGCGGACATTGAGACGGACGCAGATGCCGATCTGGTTTTTAACCTCCATCAGGATGTCATCAACACGATGATTTTCAATCGTGTGCGTGGCGATGAGGAAAACGAAGGCATCAATCCCGATTATATGCCCGGAGACAATTGTCAGACATCCGGTTGTCGTATGATAAACGAGACGGTTGTCGATCTTGGGGGCGAGAATCTTTATGTACGGATTCTTGGTGTCTGGGTGGATTTCGAAACTGACGATGAGGACGGGAAATTTACTCTAAATACCGCTTTGGAAGTACAAAGAGGCGAAGGGTTCGTCTTCAAGACTGTCGTTCAGAGTCGGTTCATCTTTGATGATCGCGAAGCCAGTTATTATCTGGCTTTCGACCGTTTCCGTGTCGGCAATCTCCCTGTGAGCAAAGGGTTGTTCTCGGGAATACTCGGTATACTTGAAAATACCGGTGCGCTTGACCGTGACGCTATTGAAAGTGGGTTTCCCGCCGGTGAACTCGATTTGGATGATTTTTCCTATTCGGTGCGTAAAAACGATATCAGTGATTTTTTAAGGGAGAATGGCGAAGATGTGATGATATCGCTCCTTGCTGAAATCATCGATGTCATCTTCGAGAACCGGTTGATCCTGTTCGCGGTTGAAAACCAGCAAATCCGCGTAACCTACGCAATCAGTCTCATGCGTAATCACAACGATACAGATATACCGGAATACCTTTATGAGCTTCATGATGAGGATGGTAACTACGATCCCGATGCTTTTGACTCGAATGCGCACATGCAAAGACAGTTTGAATCTTATTTAATGAATCGGGCGCTCACAGGCGAAAGTGCTTTCAAGTTGAGAGAACCCACTTTCAATAAAATCATCTATGATTCATTCGAGGGTTTCCAGGAAGCTAGAATAACCCAGGTGTACGGTAGTAATGATGAGGAAAAGGAAATGTCTGTCGGATTGGACGCACTTTGGTTCGAGTTTTATGACGACAGCATTGAAATCAAGGCACTTTTCACAATTGACTTTGTCAAATCGCTATTGGAGTTCGAACTCATAAGAGTCAGCGAACCGGACGCGGAGATTCTAGAATATGCCCCGAATCGAATTCGAATCGGTTATGAAGATGGTGATACCGATGGCTCTTACTTCTTGATTGATGAGGAGACAGACGCCGATCGTCTTCAGGCTTTCAAGGATTTCCTCGCTGATTTGGAAGATCTTGACTTCGGACGTTTCAATGACGCGGGACATCTGGAGCTCGATAAGGATCAAATGTCCGATTTCATGGATGATGGGACCGTTGAGAACGCGATTGTGGTGGAAGATATCGAAATCGTCGCAGGCGGCATTCTGATTGAAGTCAGAGCCGGAAACGAAGATCTGGAAGCCGTTCTTGCTCAGTTCACCGATAGTTTGAAACAAGCCTTTAACGATCCGGCTTTAAGTTCGACGTTGCGGGACCGGTTGAACGATGATAGCATTGCCGATGATGTTGATGCAATCTACAACAGTCTGGAAGACGACGGAGAGATCACCGATGAAGAAATGCAGACGTTGCTTGAGTCCTACAACAATCTTTCATCCGAGGATCAAGATACATTCATGGGTACGTTAGAAGAATCTGTCGATGAAACACTCTTAGAAGAGTTCGAGAATTTGTTCAAAAACGATTAAATCAGCGGAAACACCGCTGATTTTTTCTTGGCAACAACTTCCTTTTTCAGAAGATATTTAGTATAATGACTTGAAAGAAAAGAGCGTGATATACTATGGAAAACAAAAATTTTATCCGCACCATCATCGAAACCGATCTCAAGAATGGAAAACATGATGAAATCGTGACACGCTTCCCTCCCGAACCCAACGGGCTTTTACATCTGGGGCATGCACGTGCCATCATCATGAACTATATCTTGTCCAAAGACTACGGTGGCCGCTTCAATCTACGCTTTGATGATACCAATCCCGTCAAGGAAGACACGATTTTTGTCGAGGGTATCAAGAAGGATATCGCCTGGCTGGGCTGTCACTGGGATGCGCTATATTTTGCCAGTGACTATTTCGAAGAAATGTATCAGCGGGCGATGTTGCTCGTCAAACGTGGGAAAGCTTTTGTCTGCGACCTTTCTGCCGAACAGATAAAACTGCATCGTGGCGACTTTGACAATCCGGGCAAGGAAAGTCCTTATCGTGATCGTTCAATCGAGGAAAACATCCGCTTGTTCGAAGCCATGAGAAACGGTGAATTTGCGGATGGCGCAAAGGTTCTGCGGGCGAAAATCGATATGGCGCATCCCAACATCAACATGCGCGATCCGGTCATCTACCGGATTCAAAGAGCCCATCATCATAATACGAAGGATGCCTGGTGCATCTATCCGATGTATGATTTCGCGCATCCGCTCGAGGATGCCATCGAAGGCATAACACATTCGCTTTGTTCACTTGAATTCGAGGATCACAGGCCCTTATATGACTGGTTTGTCAAGCACTGTGAAATGGAACAGGTGCCTCGCCAAATCGAATTCGGAAAATTGAATATCGCCAATCAGATCATGGGTAAACGCCTAATCAGAAAACTGGTTGAAGCGGGCACGGTCGATGCTTGGGATGATCCGCGGCTCATCACGCTTTCCGCTTTAAGAAGACGTGGCGTTCCACCGCTTGCCATTCATGATTTCGTCAAGGCTCTGGGACTGCCTAAAAGCGAGGGACACACCGAAATCAACATGTTAGATGAGTTCATCCGCGAACGTTTCAAGGTTTCGGCCAAACGCATCCACGCCGTTATCGATCCGGTCGAAGTGGTCCTGACGAACTATCCCGAGGATAAGACAGAGACACTCACAGCCCCGTTGAATCGCGAAAACGAAGCTTTGGGATCACGCGAACTCACTTTTTCCAACACGCTTTATATCGAACGGGAAGATTTCCTGGAAGAAAAACCGAACAAGAAATGGAAACGACTCTCCCTGGGGATTGAAGTCAGGTTGATGCATGCGTATTTCATCAAGGCCAATACGGTCGATTATGATGCAAACGGCAACGTCAAGACAATTTACGCGACTTACGACCCGGAAACGAAGAGCGGTTCGGGATTTAACGAACGCAAACCGAACGGGAACATCCATTTTGTGGATGCGAAGACCGCCAAGCCTGCTGAAATCAGGCTCTATGAAGATTTGGTCATTCCCGATGATGATGCGCAGCCAATCGAGGAAAAAATCAATACGGACTCAAAACAGGTCAAATACGGGTTCATTGAAAGCGGCATCACGCCACAAGAACGCGAATCGTTCCAATTCACTCGGCTAGGATACTTCACCCTCGATGAGGATACCACAGCGGACAGACTCGTTTTTAACCGCACGGTGGCTTTAAGATCCTCATTCAAACCGAAACGATAACGCTTTTTTATATTTATTGAACGATATTGCTTGCAATTTTATATATATGGTGTATTATGTAACAGGAACTTAAACAGCAATCTTGCACGGGAATAGAGCAGTGTTTTCACTATTCTTCGCAGCAACCGGGCGTTTAAGAAAAATTAAGAATGGAGGAAACACACATGACTGGAACAGTAAAATGGTTCAATGCAGAAAAAGGCTTCGGCTTCATCACTACCGATGAAGGTACAGACGTCTTTGCGCACTATTCACACATCAACCAAGAAGGCTTCAAAACTCTTGAAGAAGGCCAAAAAGTAACTTTCGACGTAGTCGAAGGCCAAAAAGGTCCTCAAGCAGAAAATATCGAAACCCTTTAAGACCAAAACCAACCTTCGGGTTGGTTTTTTCTTTGGTCTTTTATATAGGCATAGGCCTTTTTTTTTGGTATAATTTTCATAAAGGTGATACTGTATGCATGATATACTTGAAGGCTTGAATGAAGCACAGAAAAATGCCGTAATAACTACCGAAGGGCCCGTCATGGCCATTGCCGGTGCGGGGAGCGGAAAAACCAATGTGCTAACGCGACGCATAGCACATTTAATTTTTAACCTCGGCATCCCCAAGGAACAAATCCTCGCAATTACCTTCACCAATAAAGCGGCAAATGAAATGAAATCACGTCTGGCAGGTCTGTTGGGCTTTTCTTACATGAACACAAGAGACATGTGGGTCTCGACATTCCATTCGATGTGCAGCCGAATCCTACGGCAACACATCGACAGACTCGGCTATCAGACCACGTTTCAAATCATCGATGACGACGATGTGACCCAGCTGATCAAGGCGATTGCCAAAGAAGCCGGCATCGATGTCAAACTAATTCCGCCGAAACAACTTAAAACCTATATTCTCAACATCAAGGCCGATGAATCCCTGCTTGATGATTTGAAGGAAAGCCCGCTTAAAGATGCCTTGATCAAGGTATATCCCTTATATCAGAAACGTCTGAAAGAGAATAACCTCGTGGATTTCGAGGATCTGATGATTCTGACAATCCGATTGCTTGAAAAGCACGAAGACATCAAAGCGTTCTACCAAGGTCAGTTCCAGTATATCCTAGTCGATGAATTTCAGGATACGAACAATTTGCAGTACCGGCTCATAAAACTGCTTACAAACAAGAAACAGAACGTTTTCATCGTCGGCGATGAAGACCAGAGCATCTACGCTTTCCGTGGAGCGAACATTGAAAACATCCGTAAGTTCAAACGGGAATATAAAAATCCCGCAATCATTCTACTTGAACAGAACTATCGTTCGACCAACACCATATTGAATGCAGCGAATCAAATCATCAGTCAAAACAAGAACCGTATTGAAAAGAATCTTTTCTCAAAGCGCGGTGATGGAAAACCGATTACGCTTTTCAAAGGCTATAATCACCGGGACGAAGTGGATTTTGTCGCGGAGACGATCAAAGAGCTCTCGCGTCATGGCTACAGCTATGATGACATCGCGGTTCTATACCGCACCAACAACATGAGTCGTGTTTTTGAAGATGTGTTCATGCGTAGAAAGCTGCCTTATAAGATCATCGGCAACATGAGTTTTTTCAAACGCAAGGAAATCAAAGACATGGTTGCCTATCTGCGTTTGATCATCAATCCGCACGATGACTACAGCATGTCACGTGTCATCAACGAACCAAGACGTGGCATCGGCGCTAAAACCATGGAACGGCTCCATGATTTTTCCCAAAGCTATGATCTGAGCTATTATGAAGCAATCGACGCGGACCGTCTACCGCTAGGGAATGGTCCGGTGAAGAAACTGAAGGCTTTCAAGTGTTTGATCAAGAATCTGATCAAGACCCTGGAACAAGCGAACTTCAATACCCTGATTGACGATTTGCTCAACGAGAGCGGGTATAAAGCGATGCTCGAACATGACGACATGGGCGACGTCCGCTTTGAAAATATCCTGGAACTGAAGACGATGTTCAAGGAAAACGAACAACTCATGGAGGCAGCGGACCAAAAGACGTTGTTGATGTATATCTTGGAAGACATTGCGTTAAAAAGCCAGGAAGATGAAGAAACCGAAGAAAAAAGCGTCACTTTGATGACCTTACACTCCGCCAAGGGACTAGAGTTTCCTGTGGTATTCATCGTGGGCGTTGAACAAGGGCTTTTTCCACTACATCGCAGCATGGAAAACCCGAAGGAACTGGCCGAAGAACGGCGTCTTATGTATGTCGGTATCACCCGGGCGATGGACCGGCTTTATTTCACCAACGCGAAGGAACGTCAGCATTACGGCGAATACGTCAACAATCCCGACAGCATGTTCATCAAGGACATTTCCGATGACTTGATGCAATTCGAGGGGCTTGCCAGGCAAGCCCGATTGGATGAAAAACGGTACAAACAGGATGCTTTGCGAAAAAAAAGCTATCTCGAACGCCAACATGCTTTATCCGACGGGAATGTCAACGACCTGGATAAAGGCGATAAAGTCACACACAAGGTATTCGGCGAAGGCGTCGTGGTGAGTGTGGCCAAAAATCTATGTACAATCGCATTCAACAAAGACCATGGTATCAAAACGCTAATGAAAGACCATCCGGCACTAAAGAAAGTGAAGAGGTGATTTCATGGATGTGAAAGAACGCATTGAAAACCTGCGTCAGGAGATCGAGAAACATAACCATGCCTATCATGTCCTTGATGATCCGATCATCAGTGACATCGAATACGATCGACTGATGCAGGAACTGATAGAACTAGAAAGCAACTATCCTGAATATCAAAGCGACACGTCTCCTTCACAAAAAGTCGGTGGAGCGGTACTGGACCAGTTTGAAAAGGTGAATCATACGATTCCCATGCTTTCTCTTGCCAACGCTTTTGAAGCGGACGATTTACGTGCCTTCGATCAACGTCTACGGAAAACACATGCCACAATTTCCTATGTCATCGAAGAGAAAATCGACGGTCTAGCGGCGGCCCTACGCTATGAAGAGGGACATCTCATCCAGGCAGCGACGCGCGGAAACGGAACCATTGGCGAGGATATCACCCATAACGTCAAGACAATCAAAAGTGTGCCGCTCAGACTGAAAAAACCGGTCAGTCTGGAAGTTCGTGGCGAAATCTTCATGCCGAAAGCGGCGTTTTTAAAGTTGAATGAAACCAGAAAGAAAACGGACCAATCCATCTTTAAGAATCCCAGAAACGCCGCAGCCGGAAGCATCCGACAACTCGACAGTAAAATCGCGGCGGCCCGTGATCTTGACATGTACATCTACAGTTTGACCGAAACCGACGCAAAGATGACCAGGGATCATATCAACACGCTTGCTTATCTACGCGAACTCGGTTTCAAAACCAACCCTAGCACCAAACGGGTCGATACGATTGACCAAGTGATTGATAATGTGGAAGAAATCGAAGAAAGACGTGCCGCGAAACCTTATGAAATCGACGGTGTGGTCATCAAGGTCAATGAACGAAAACTTTATGAGAGCATCGGTTATACCGCCAAAAGCCCGAAATGGGCCATCGCCTATAAATTCAAAGCCGAAGAGGTGATGAGCCGCGTACGTTCCATTGTATTCCAAGTGGGACGCACCGGTCAGATCACACCGGTAGCGAATCTGGAGCCGGTCGAGATACAAGGCTCCACCGTATCACGTGCGACGCTCCACAATGCGACCTTCGTCGAGGAAAAAGATATCCGTGAAGGCGATTTTGTCACCATAAAGAAAGCCGGGGACATCATCCCCGAGGTTGTGGCGGTCATTGTGGAAAAACGTGATGACAGTCAGCCGGCTTTCGCGATGATTGACCACTGTCCCAAATGTGAAACACCGTTAGAACGTTTCGGCAGTGAAAAGGATCATTACTGCCCCAATCCGTCCTGTCCGGCAAAACAGGTCGAGGGATTGATCCATTTCGCTTCACGTGAAGCGATGAACATCGAAGGTCTTGGTACGAGAATCATCGAACTGTTCTACAATGAAGGTTTTCTGAAATCCATCGCCGATATCTACCGGTTGCATCAACACCGCGACACCCTTGTCGTGCGTGCCGGTTTCGGCGAGAAAAGCATCGATAAACTGCTTAAGAACATCGAAGCTTCCAAGACGCGTTCACTTGAACAGCTGTTGTTCGGACTGGGCATACGGTTCGTCGGACAAAAGGTATCCAAAGTATTAGCGATGCATTTTAAGCATATCTCTGCTATAGTGGAAACAGACGAAAATACGTTGCTTGATATCGATGAGATCGGTCCGAAGATCGCCCGAAGCGTCATCGATTACTTCCAAGAGGAAAAGAATCGGGAACGCATCGAAGAACTAGATGCGTTGGGTTTGAACCTCGAATATACCGGGAAATCGCTTAATGAAGGTGTATTGAAGAATAAGACCTTTGTATTGACCGGCACACTGCCGACGTTGAACCGCAAAGAAGCCAAGGAACGTATTGAAGCGCTTGGCGGTAGGGTGACCTCTGCGGTCTCCCAAAATACCGATTATGTATGTGCCGGCGAGGCAGCCGGTTCTAAACTGGATAAGGCGAAAGAACTCGGCGTCACCGTCATCGACGAAGAAAGTCTGCTTGATCTGCTTGATAGTTAGGACGTGTTAAGGTGAAAGACATCATCATTAAAGGCGCCAAGGAAAACAACCTGAAGAATTTGGACATTACCTTGCCCAAAAACAAGTTCATCGTCATGACAGGCCTATCAGGGTCTGGCAAGACGTCTTTGGCGTTCGATACGATTTATAAAGAAGGACAAAGACGCTATGTCGAGAGTTTGAGCGCTTACGCCAGACAGTTTCTCGGTAATCTGGAAAAACCGGATGTCGAAAGTATCGAAGGGCTTTCTCCCGCGATATCCATCGATCAGAAAACCACCTCGAAGAATCCGAGAAGTACCGTCGGGACTGTCACGGAGATCTATGATTACCTTAGGCTACTTTACGCCAGGATCGGTAAGCCGGTCTGTCCCACACACGGTGAGGAAATCTCTTCCCAGAGCATCGAAGAGATGCGCGATAAACTGTTCGATCATGAGGAACAGACACGCATAGAAGTTCTTGCGCCGGTCGTACAAGGGAAAAAAGGCACACACAAGCATACCCTCGAACAGTTGAAAAAAGATGGGTTTGTCCGGATCCGTCTCAACGGTGACATCATGGAACTGGATGATAGCATTACCCTCGATAAGAACAAGACCCACTCGATAGAAGTGGTTATCGATCGTTTGAAATTGAGAGATAAGGTAGCATCCCGACTTTATGATTCTTTAGAGACCGCAGCGAAAATGGGAGAGGGAAAAGTCATTGTGCTCATCAACGGCAGACCTGTGGTTTTCAGCGAACATTTCGCATGTCCCTATTGTGATTTCAGCATCGGAAAACTGGAACCGCGTTTGTTTTCCTTCAATTCCCCTTTCGGGGCCTGTGATGCCTGTTCGGGGCTCGGATATACCAATAAGGTCGATCCAGAACTGCTGGTTCCCAATGAGGACTTGACCGTATATGAGGGAGCCATCAAAGGCTGGCAGAACACGACGACCTATCATTTCAAACAATTAACCGTGCTTGCAGACCACTATAATATTGACTTGAGAAAGCCGTTCAAGACTTATGGTAAAAAAGTGCGGGATTT
>SLJL01000112.1 GCA_007135105.1 Candidatus Izemoplasma sp. | reverse complement strand
CCCATGCTTAATGCCTGGTTATTGTCTTTTATCAAAGAAGAGACAAACCGCCCGTTGCTCATTGTGACACACAATCTTTTCCACGCACAAAAGACGCTGGATTTGATTGCACAAACCATGTCCGATATCAACATCTTTCCGCAAGACGAGTTCATCACGACCGATATGCTCGCGATGAGCGAAACATTGAAATTGCAGCGTCTTGACGCGATTCAGGCACTGATAGACAACCCGAAAACATCCATCATCACCAACCCGAGTGGTTTGCTTAAATATCTATGGCCCAAGGAAAATTTCAAAGACGTGTATAAGACATATAAAGTTGGCGAAGACATCGATATCGAAGCCTTCAAAACTGAACTGATCAGGCTCGGCTATGAACCGGTCGCAGAGGTCGAGAAAGTCGGTGATTTCACATCACGCGGGTCATTGATCGATATCTTTCTTACCGATGAAGCCACACCGATCCGTATCGATTTTTTCGATACCGAGATCGATTCGATCCGGCGTTTCGATGTCAAAACACAGCGTTCCACAACCAAGATAGATGCTTTTACGCTTTTTCCCCGCAGTGAATTCTTTCCGGATGAAAAAACAAGGAAACGTATCGAGGAAAATGTGGAAGAACGGATGGCTGCCCAAACGATCGATCTGGACACCCGGACAAGAATTGAAGAGGAACTCGCCCAGTTAAGCAACCATAGCAACCAAGACCAGTTATCAAGATACATGACTTTCACCGATCAAAACCCGCAAACCCTTCTTGATTATATGGACGACCCTGTGGTCGTGTTCATCGAAAGTGAAAAAATCACATCAGCCACCAACCAGCTGGTGAACGATCTGGATTCATGGATTCAGGATAACGACGCGTATCCGCGAATGGGGTTTGATTTCATCGCCGATATCGACCGGCTGCACTACACCAAGAAAATTTCTCTCAATACATTCAAATCAAAAGAAAAAAGGCACTTTTCCTTTGCCCTCAGGGCTAAAGAAACCATGAAGTATGAAAACAACATGCACATGCTTATCAAGGATCTGAAAAAATATCAGGGGTATGTCACCGTTCTGCTTACCATCAGCGAAGAAAAAAAGTTACGGACTTTGATGGAGATTCTCGAAGAACACGTCGACATCAAATTGTTGGGACCGCGAGATGCGCCGTTCAACAAAAAAATAAACATCCAACAAAGCGATAATCCACTTTCTTTCGAATGGTTTGATGCGGATTTCGTGGTCTTGAACGATGTCAGCATCTTCAAGGAAACTGAAAGAAAGAAAACGAAGAAAAGTCGTAGACTCTTCAAGGATAGCGAAAGCATCAGCCAAGTCGAATCCCTCAAAAAGGGCGATTATATCGTTCACTACGACTATGGCATCGGCCGTTTCCTTGGCATAGAAACCAAAGAAATCTCCGCTCAGATTAACGACTATATCGTCATAGGCTATAAAGGAGACGACAAGCTTTATATCCCTGTGGAAAATGTCCATCTCATCCAACGCTACGCCGCACAAGAAGGCATCATCCCGAAACTTTCCAAAATCGGTAGCAGCGAATGGGCGAAGACAAAATCTCGTGTCCGCAAAAAAGCCAAAGACATCGCACAAAACCTTATCAAATTGTATGCGGCACGGGAGAAAAGTCGTGGATTCGCTTTCAGTGAAGACAAGGATCTGATGCTAGAATTCGAAGCGGACTTCGCCTTTGAAGAAACCGCTGATCAACTCGAAGCCATTGAAGCCATCAAACAGGATATGGAAAAACCGATTCCGATGGACCGGCTCATCTGTGGCGATGTGGGCTACGGCAAAACCGAAGTTGCCCTCAGAGCAGCGTTCAAAGCGGTCCTCGACAACAAACAGGTCGTCTATCTCGCGCCGACGACCATCCTCTCAAGGCAACACTACTACACTTTCAAGGACCGCATGGACAAACACGGCATCAAAGTGGCATTGCTCAACCGGTTTGTCAAACCGAAACGACAAAGAGAATTCATCGAAGGCATCAAAACCGGTAGCGTCGATATCGTGATCGGTACCCACCGACTTCTATCGAAAGACGTCATCTATAAGGACCTGGGCCTATTGATTGTCGATGAAGAACAACGTTTCGGCGTGGAACACAAGGAAAAAATCAAACAGCTTAAACTCGAAATCGACGTACTCTCCCTCAGCGCGACCCCGATTCCGAGAACGCTGCAAATGGCGATGACCGGCGTCAAACAATTAAGTCTCATCGAAACGCCGCCCAAAAACCGTTTTCCGATTCAAACCTACGTGCTTAGAAGAAACGACCACGTCATTCAGGATGCGATTGAACGTGAACTCGGTCGCCAAGGTCAAGTGTTCTACCTCTACAACCGGGTCGAGACCATTGCCGACATCCACGAAAAACTCGAGAACCTCGTTCCCGATGCAAAAATTGCCTATGCGCACGGTCAAATGAACCGCACCGAACTTGAAAACGTCATGCGGGATTTTCTTGACCATCAGTTCGATGTCCTCGTCTCGACCACCATCATCGAAACAGGTCTCGACATCCCCAACGCCAACACACTGATCATCCATGATGCTGATAAACTAGGGCTTTCCCAGTTGTATCAGATACGTGGGCGTGTCGGCAGAAGCGACCGTATCGCCTATAGTTATCTTATGTATGAAAAGAATAAACAACTAAACGAGGAAGCCGCCAAACGGCTTCAGGCAATCAAGGAATTCACCGAACTCGGCAGCGGCTATAAAATCGCCACACGAGATCTTGCCATCCGTGGAGCCGGAGATCTGTTGGGTACCGAACAATCCGGCTATATCGACAGCGTCGGTATCGATCTATTTTTGGAAATTCTCAAAGAGGAGATCGACAAGGAAAAAGACGAAAAAGCCCTTAAACGAGATACGGAAAAACAAAAACAGACCATCAAGCTCACCACATCAAAAACCATTCCACAAGACTATATCAACGATGACGATACGAAAATACAACTACATAAAAAAATCGCCAATCTCAATACGAGTCTCGAATTCCAGGCCTTGAAAGAAGAATGTGAGGATCGCTATGGTAAACTGCCAAAAGGCATGCAACTTTACATGCTGGAAAAGTTGTATGAAAACATCGCCGTCAAAGCCGGTGTGGAAAAAACCCGCGAAACAAAAACACAAATCGAATTCATTTTGAACAAGACTGCATCCCGCAACATCCATGGAGAACTCCTGTTTGAAAGAGCGAACGAACTTTCTCCGCACATTCATCTGCTTTACAAAAACGATCAACTTCATATCAAGATTGATCATTTGAAACTTTCAACAAACATCTATCACAGCATCATTCCGCTACTTGAGGTTCTGATATAACCAAAAACCATCTCTGTTGTAAAGCCCGGATCAAACTGAACCGGGCTTTTTTGTATTTTGTTAACAACATTTAGCATTATAAATGCAAACGAGTTGCATTAGCGTAAAAGCCTTGATATACTTCCAATATTAATAAAAATTTTTTTTGGAGGCATAAAAGGTATGAAAAAAATAGCATTGCTTTTTACACTAGGAATCTTCAGTACATTGTTGAGCGCATGTGGTTCCACAGAAGCTGTCGAGGCGTTTGAAATCCTCAATCGCCGGGATGAAATGCATCGCGTCGCTTATATCGATGGCGATCACTGGCACGGATCCCTGCCGGAAGTACCTGAAGGGGAGTCTATATCGCTAGGCGCTTTGATTAAAGATGCAAGCGGCCATGTACGAACGTTGGATGCCGATGGAGCTCACAATGGTTTTTCGGTATCGCTTTATGAGGATGCAGCGCCAGGTATCGTCGAACTGGCAGACCATGGAGACCACGTCCATGTTATCGGCCTGACTGAGGGAACCACACAAATCGTGTTCCACTGGATGCACGATGGCGAGATCCGTTTCACCACGCCACCAATCGATGTTGTGGTAGGTCATGGTCATGATCATAGTGATGAGGGCATTGATACATTTGAAATTATTAATCGTCGCGATGATTTGAACAAAGTCGCATACATGCACGGCGATCACTGGCACGGATCCCTACCGACCATTGAACTTGGTGAATCCCTATCTCTGGGGGCGTTCATCGTCTCTGAAGACGGACGCGAGCGCGACCTTGATCCAACCGGAGAACATAACGGTCTTACCGTATCGCTTTATGAGGGGGCACCGGAAGGGATTGTAAGCTTTGGTCTGCACGGCGATCATGTCCATATCATCGCTGAAAGTGCTGGTATCACGCAAATTGTGTTCAACTGGACACATGATGGTGAAATTCGTTACACCACGCCACCAATCAATGTCACGGTTACTGAGTAATACTTCTAAGCAAAAACGATGAAACTCGCTGGGTTTGCGAGCTTTATTCCGTGTTATACCTAGACGTCTGTAAAAAGGAAGATGACAATGAAAAAAATCACATTCATGGTGCTACTGTTTGTCTTTGGCTTGACACTAAGTGCCTGTACAACGCTTTTCGAAAGGGACAAACCTTTGGTTATGACATCTTTGTTTCCGCAGTACGACATGGCTCGTTACATCGGAGGAGAACATATCGATGTCGAATTTCTTCTACCTCCCGGGGTGGACGCGCATAATTATGAGCCTACACCACGCAAGGTAATGGAAATTTTGGATGCTTCCTTGTTGATATACACCGGGAATGCGATGGAACCATGGGTGCCACGGCTAATACAACAAGATAGTGAGCGGAAGCTGAAACTGCTCGATCTCAGTCAAAACATTGATTTGATATCATCCGGGACGAGTAGACAAAGCGATCATCAAAACAACGATCCAACCTACGCTGATGCCTTGGAAGATGCCATCGAGATATTTGAAATCATGAAATTCAGCGCCGATGATGCCGTATTGGCCTATGTACATGGCGATCATTGGCACGGCACGCTACCAACGATACCATCCGGGACGTCATTGGAACTTACAGCCGATATCGTCTCTTCAGACAATCAGGAACGGCCCCTGAATCGAAGTGGGACACCGAATGCGCTGGCGGCGTCGATTCATGAAGGGATGCCTCAGGATATCGTTTCAATTGAAAACAAGGGGAATCACGTCCTTTTCACCGGTCTGAGGACCGGTATCACCCAAATCGTCTTTCATTGGGTTTATGATAATGAAATCCGGTATACGACGCCACCGATCAATATTCAGGTTGGCAAGAGCGATAATCAGCAGGGTTTGCTTGATCCGCACATCTGGATGGACCCCATCAACGCGGTGCAGATGGCCGAAGACATTCGGGATGCTTTGATTGCAATCCTCCCGGAACACGAAGACGCCTTTAATGAAAATGCGGCACGCTACATCGAGAAACTCTATGAAGTCCATGATGCTTATAATTTACTGGTGAGATACAGAAAGCACAACGTGCTGATGCACGGAGGACACAACGCATTCGGTTATCTGGCACATCGCTATGACTTCAGTTATGTCAATCCGTATCGCGGCTTTTCTCCGGACGCCGAACCGACCCCACAAACCTTGGCGGACATGATTGATTCAATGGAAGAGTTGGACATTCATTATCTGTTCAGTGAAATATTGATCGATCCGAAAGTGGCCGACGCTATCATCAATGAAACAGGCGCAGAGATTTTATATCTTTATGCCGGTGAAAATCTACCGGTGGATAAATTAAACGAAGGCTTCACGTTCATAGATGTGTTTTACCACAATCTCGAACAATTCAAGATAGGGCTGAAATATGATGGACCATGACAAACTTATTACGGTAGAAGACATCACGGTGAAGTATGATAGAATCACCGCTTTGAAACATATTCAATTCGATATTTTCCCTGGCGATTTCATCGCTGTCGTCGGTGTCAACGGTTCAGGGAAGACGACCTTGGCTAAAAGCATCCTGAACCTCCTTAGGATTCACGAGGGACGTGTCGTATGGCACAACGGAACAAAAATCGGATATTTGCCCCAACATGCCGGACTGGAGGATCGCCATTTTCCCGCGACTGTTTTCGAGGTCGTATCTTCCGGGTTGCTTAAAGACAAAGCCTTTCCGAAATGGTTGAACAAAGCGGATAGAAATATCATTTTCGACATGTTAAGACTTTTCGACATCGAAACATTGGCTGATAAAAGAATCGGTTCTTTAAGCGGTGGGCAACAACAACGGGCGTTGTTGGCCCGTAGCATGGTCATGAACCCGGATATCTTGATTCTCGATGAACCGACCAACGCATTGGATCAGGAATCAAGAGGCCGATTCATGCAGCTTCTGAAGTCATTGAACTTGGAAAACAAGCTCACCATTATGATGATTACCCATGATGTGGCAAGTGTTGAATCCTATGCAAACCGCATTCTATATCTGGAAAAGCATCTACTTTTCGATGGCTCTTTCGAGAAATTCTGTGAAACACAGCCGTTTTCACCCTACATCCATACCCATCCCAAACGTTTTGACAAAAAAGGTGAGACATCATGAGTCTATTTGAACAGTTCATCAGAGCCTTCCAGTATGGTTTTATGTGGCGGGCGCTCATTGTCGGTGTTTCTGTGGCTATAAGCAGTGCGACAATTGGCTCGTTTCTGGTTCTTAAGAAATACGCCATGATCGGACACGGACTTTCCCATGTCGCTTTTGCGGCGGTGGCGATCGGCCTGGTGTTCAATCAGGCACCACTCTTCTTCAGCTTGCCGCTGGTGGTATTTTCAAGCATATTCGTCCTTAGACTCAACAAAACCGCCAAACTACATGGGGATGCGGCCATCGGTTTGATGGCGGCCTTTGCCATGGCCCTTGGAACAACCCTTGTTAGTACCGGTGGTGGGTTCAATGTCGATCTTTACAGTTATCTATTCGGTTCGATCTTAACCATCCGTCAGATCGATGTTTATTTCGCCATCGGTTTTTCCGGGGTTGTCATCGCTTTTGTTCTGCTTTACTACAATCAACTTTTCTCGATGACTTTTGATGAAAGTTTCGCCCGTATCACTGATATCGAGGTAAACCGTCTAAACACGATGCTCGCCATTTTAACCGGCGTTACCATCGTCATCGGTATCCGTGCAATCGGGACCTTGCTCATAAGCGCACTTATCATCTTTCCGGCCGTCATAGCTTTACAATTTAATCGAGGTTTCAAGGGTACGATAGGGCTTTCTATAGCGATTTCCCTGTTCACCGTTGTTGCTGGATTGCTGCTATCGTTCTTTCTTGATTTCCCCTCGGGATCCACCATAGTGCTGTTAAACAGTCTTGTCTTTTTTGTGGTATACTTAACACGTAACCTATTCAAAGTCCAGTATTGAAGGTGATCGAATGAACAAACACGTACAATGGCTTAAAAAGAACAAGCTTAAAGTGACACCCGCCAGGATGAAGATGCTCGACATCCTGGAAAACACAGAAGGCTTGTTACCAGCCGAGGAGATCTTTCTGAAATTGAAAGACGAACTGCCTAACGTTTCACTATCGACAGTATACCGCTCGCTTGAGCAACTGTGCAACAACGACATTGTTTCAGCGGTGAATATCGAACAAAAAAAAGAAGTGCATTATGAACTGGCACACAAGCACCATGCACATCATCTCATATGTCTTTCTTGCGGCAAGGTTATCCATCTTCACGACTGTCCTGTCCACGGTTACGCTGATAAAATGGGAGAAAAACATGGTTTCAACATTACCGAGCACAAACTGGACCTTTATGGGTACTGTCCCGCTTGCCAATAAAAAACGATCTTCGCGAGCGAAGATCGATATTGACGGTTTGCAGCGTCTTCTCACATCGAGAAGACGTTTTTTTATAATGCCCCGGCACCGCTGACAAGCAGACTCGAGATGATGGTGAGTCTAACGAAATAGAAATACACCAACGCACCGATATAGAAGTGATGGATCGTGTATAGGTCTCTGGGGACCATGATGTCTTGAATCATACGTTTGGCATAACGGATGAAAAAGACAAAAGCGGTTAGCAACGCGGCAATCTCAAAGACTACAAAGACGAATTCGAGAGCACTTGCGGAACGGATATTATCAAAAGCGTTGGCAAATACGGGTATTAAAACGTAGACAATCGGGAAAAACACCAACAGAATCATATTGAAAAGCAACATCTCCGGAATGTTGCGGACATCGGCCTGTTTCAAGATATTACGGCCCAGAATGAAGAAAATTAGAGGATGGAAAATCAGCAGATACATACTAAAGGCTTGCCCGAAAATGAAATAGAATCCCTCACTGTGGGCAAGAATGCCATAAAGGCCGATGATGAACAGCGGTAGGGTTGCCAGACCGATGATCATGGAAGCTAAGATAGTATTCCGCATGAGATTTGCCTCCAGTTTAAAATTTACGAGTGTTATACTGCACTGCGCTCACCCTGGATTATAACATATTCACCGTTATTTAGTGAATGTTTTCCATAAGATTGTTGAGCTTCAGGATAAGTGTTTCGAATTTATCGAGCTTCAATGACTGGGCCCCGTCACTCAATGCCACAGAAGGCTCAGGATGGATTTCAACCATGATGCCATCAGCCCCCGCGGCCATGCCTGCAAGGCTCAATGCCTCGACAAAACGGTAATCCCCCGCTGCGTGGGAAGGGTCGATGATGATGGGGAGATTCGTCAGTTCCTTGGCTTTGAGCATGCCGTTAAGGTCGAGTGTATGCGGCACACTTTGATCGAAATTCCGGATACCGCGTTCACATAAAATGATATCGGTGTTGCCTTCGTTCAAAATGTATTCCGCACTCAACAACCATTCTTCGATGGTACTGGCAAAACCTCTTTTCAGTATCACCGGCAGTTTCGATTTGCCTACGGCTTTTAATAGCGCATAATTCTGCATGTTGCGCGCGCCGATTTGGATCATATCGACATAGCGTTCGAACAAAGCGACATCGTTTTCACTGACAATCTCGCTGACAATCTTGAGCTGATGCTTTTTCCCGATAGCATGTAACAACTCAAGTCCGGATTCACCGAGACCTTGGAAACTATAAGGCGATGTCCGCGGTTTATAGGCACCACCCCTTAAATGGGTAACACCGGTTCTTTTTAATACTCTAGCGATGGTTTCGAGTTGTGCCTCGCTTTCGACACTACACGGACCGGCGATGATCAACGGTGCAATTTTTCTTTCGGGAAATGTTGCTGTTTTCATCGTTTTACGCAAACCATTATCAAAGGCGATCACATCTTCGACACAAGGAAAAGTTTTAAGCGATATCGGATCGAAGGCATCCAGATTCGAAGAGACATGGATCAAATCGTGCAGATGACCGTGTAAAGGTTGAAACGAAAAACCCAATGTTCTCAGATGCGCAAGCAAAGCTTCCGTTTCTTTATCCGAGAGATTACGCCTTAGCTTAATGATCATGGTTTTCAACCCCGCATAAATAAGCAATGGCCTTTTTATAGCTGGTAATACCTTCACCTTTGAAGGTTGCAACACAAGCATCCTCGATTACCGAGACTTTCCTGAATGGCTCTGGACGACGTGCGGGGTCGGTGAGATGCACTTCAACCACCGGAACATCAATGGCCTTGATCGCATCGTATATCGCATAAGCATAATGCGTATAAGCCGCAGCATTCAAACAGACACCGTCGAATTTCTCGAAAGCGGCGTAATGCAATAGATCGATGATGATGCCCTCCAAGTTTGATTGTCTGATTTCCAACGAGAGCTTGTTTTTCTTGGCATAAGCCTGTAGTTCTTCGTTCAAGCTCTCATAGGTCATCTTGCCATAGATCTCAGGCTCCCTGGTGCCAAGGAGGTTCAAGTTAGGACCGTTAACGATTAAGATACGCATGGATGGCCTCCTCTATTCTTTTCAATATGACCGTCTCATCAAGGGTATCTTTTTTGATGATGAGATCGGCATGTAGTTTGTATAACGGATCACGTGCTTCCCTGTGTCGGAGCCAATCGGACTTAGCTTTGATTAGAGGTCTACCCGTAAGGTCCATTCGCTCGATCAACCGTTCGTCCAAATCGAGATGGATGAGAATCCCGTTTTGCTTGAGCGCTCTTATAACCGCATCATTGTGAATGACACCGGCGCCGGTTGCGATGATTTGTCCGTGATCTCGGGCGTGTTTAAGACTGATGCGGCGTTCGACATCACGGAAATAGCTTTCTCCTTTTTGTTGGAAAATGTCAGCAACACTCATGTTTTCGGTCTCACCGATCAGCCAGTCGACATCAATCAGTTTCTTTCCCGTCATGCTTTCAAGGATACGAGCGTAGTGACTTTTGCCGCTGAAGGAAAGACCGATGAGCACAAAGTTGCGTAAAGATTCATCCAAGGAAACCTTTAGGGCCTCTAAAGCGTATGTTGGGGCTTTGCCGAAAAAGATTTCCTGTGTCAATGCTGCTTGTTTTATCAGTAGAGGCAGACCATTGTACGTTTTTATGTTTCTAATCGTGCCATCCAGCATTAGATTTGTTCTCAAGGGGTTGTAGATGAGATCGATGATGAGCTTAAGATTGTGAAAAGCATCAAGATCAATGGGCAGACGGGCATCATTGTCCGGATACATCCCTACTGGCGTGGTGTTGATCAAAACATCAGTATCGGGGTCTATCTCGGAGAAAGTCCATTCGCTCCCCTGGGGATTTCTGGCGTAGATGGCGATATTCCGACGGTCAGTTTCAAACAATGCTTGTCTGACACTCCGCATCGTAGCGCCATTTCCCAGTATTCCAATTTTCGAACTGAGGTTGTTTGGCAACTGCTCTGGCAAAAGTGATTTCAAGGCAAGAAAATCAGTGTTGAAACCAATGAGGGTACCGTCTTGGTTCACAACGGTGTTTACAACCCCGGTCTTTCTGACACTGTCATCCTCCTTGTCGAGATGCTTGCGTACCGTCTGTTTATAAGGGATGGTCACATTGATGCCTTTAAAGGTGTGCGACGACAAAAAAGCGGCCACATCATCGGTTTCATACAAATGGTATGCCATATCAGGGTTTAGTGTTGTATGGACGGTTTTTGACAAACTGTGAGATAACGATTTACCAAGCAAGCCGAACATAGATTTCACAATCCTTCTTGATAGTTTTTGGCTGTGGTGATGATGGTTTTATAGACCGGTTTGATTTTATCGCTATGCGGATAATACTCGCTTTTCTGATAAATCTGTTTTTCCCGGTTGGCATCGGTGACGCCTAGACCGGTTTCTTTTTTATGTAGGCCGATTTGCTTTACAAGCTCAAAACGTTCGTTCAAAGCGTCCATGATGATATCGTCCAGTCGATCAATGCGTTTACGCCATGTTTTCATGGTTGATGCTCCTTTCTTGCTAAAGTTAAAGCGATTTCGTTTTATTTTAAACGGATGTCTCACCTAGGTGGCAAACAGGATAAAAAAACGGGAAATCGCATGAATTAGACCTCTAATATTAATGGGGGTTCTATTTATTTCATAAGATATCGATTCAAAATGCAGGGCTTTTCAAACGACGTGATTCGATTCCTTGATAACCATCCTCGAATCCGAATTGAATCAAATTCAGAGATTGGCAAGTGAAATCCAACTTCTGCGATTGGACGCCTTGTTTTTATATCAGTATAACATGCATCAAACCCAGCCTACTTCAAGCTTGGTTTAATTATACTATACCTTGATAAAATCTAACAACCGCATAACTGAAAGCGTTTTATTTTTGCATTGAATTTTAAAAGTAGAT
>SLJL01000013.1 GCA_007135105.1 Candidatus Izemoplasma sp. | reverse complement strand
TTCTTCGGCTATGCGAACTTCACACATCTGCGTGAAAATTTCAAGTCCCGTCTGATTGCCAGCTGGACCGCTAGCTGGGTTAAGGGTGGCGATTACGATCCACGCAACGGTCTTTCGAAAAACCAGATTCTGAAAAGTCTGTTGTTTTCACAGGACGCCCGCTTCGAGACCCACGACTTGATTAGTGGTTCCCTACAAGGCATCGCTTTCATCTCAAGTGACGTCAAAAACATCAGCGCAATGCCACCGGTCTTCCACGGACGTCTGTTCGCCTTCGAGTTCAACCACACTTTCATCCAGAACTTGATTCACATTCCCCAAAATCATGAAGCGCTTTTGGATGGTTTTGAAAAAACCAAGGCTTTTCAAAAGGCTTATGATACTTACATTCCCAAAGGATCAAAGCCCATGCTGTCGAGCACCTGGGTGAAAGCTTTTGAGAAACTTGAGAAGATTCATACGCAAAGGGTTGCACTCTCCCTCGTCGATTCCAAGTTATATCTCACGATCAACGATCAGGAGGACGCTTTCATCATGCGTTTGTTCAAACCGTTGGATCTGAAAAAAATCACCGCATTCCAGACCGACGTGCGCCATTTGACCGAACTGATCAAGACGTTCAAAAACAATAAAGCCAATTTTATGACGGAGTAGATGCACATGCCAACCTACGGAATTATTCTGATATCCATCTTTGGGGTTATCTTCATCATCGCAGTATGGATGCTGGTGACCATCATCATATTCAAACGCAAAGAAAAAAGCATCGAAAATAGCCGATTGGATCTTGAAGAAGCCCTCACGGCATATTACGACGTTTTGACGCGACTTTGTCGTGGCGGTCATGTTTTCAGCAATAAAGATGCGGCATTCAAGGAGCTCATCGCCTGGCGGCTTCAAATCGATGAACCGCTATCGATCGAAGCCAAAGAGACTTATCTGAAAAAGATGCTGCAGCTACAATCACGGTTGGTCGAAGTCTTCAAAGTCAATCCGGATCTATCAAAAAAACCCATGATGGAAAAACTGCTTGAAGACCAGAAGAGGATCGACACGAAAATTTCATCCATCCGTCGTTATCACAACTCCAGAGTCGCCAGATACAACGCGATGATCAATGTCTTTCCCAACAACATCGTTTCCAGAATTTTCGCACGCGATGACTATCTTTTTATCAAAACGGAGTCTCAGGGTCCGATAACTGAAAAACTGTAACTTGCCACTAACACCCCTGATTCACACGAAAATCATCCAATACAGACAATTTTGTCTGTATTTTTTTTGTTTTCACGGCATATGGGTATCAAAATTAATCACCAGCAACAAAACTACGGGCTTTGTGGATGTGACACCACAAGGGACACTTGGTATCATAGGGCCAAAAGGAGGTATTCATGGTCAATCAAGTGATTTTAGTCGGCCGGTTGGTTTATGATCCCGAGCTGAGAACATTGGATGACGGCAAAAAAGTCGCCACGATCACCCTGGCGCTGCAGCGAAGTTTTAAAAGCGCGGATTCCGGCACTTATGAAACGGACTTCATCCGCTGTACGCTTTGGAGCGGCATTGCCGAAAACACGGTCCAATACTGTAAGAAAGGTTCAACACTAGGCATCAAGGCGAGACTGGCACAACGGTTCTATGAAATCGATGACGAGAAATCATTCTCCTATCCCGAAGTCATCGCTGAAAAAGTGACATTCATCAATACGAAACAAAACGCTTGACCCCTCTTTATTCTCCCCTTATAAAACGCCCTTCCCCGGGGCGTTTTATCTTTTGGTGACAAGGCATTTATGGTATAATGTCTATACTGGAGGTGCGTGTATGAAACAATATCTCGACCTGGTTTCCCATATACTGGAAACCGGTAATGAAAAAGCCGATAGAACCGGTACGGGGACCATTTCCACGTTCGGTTATCAAATGCGCTTCGATTTGAATGAAGGCTTTCCCCTTGTGACAACGAAAAAAGTCCATCTTAAGAGCGTCATCCATGAATTGTTGTGGTTCATCTCCGGCGATACCAACATCCGCTACCTGGTACAAAACGGTGTGCGGATCTGGAATGAGTGGCCCTATGAATCCTTCAAGCAACACCCGGATTATAACGGTGAGACGATGGAAACCTTTATCGAAAAAATCAAGACCGACGCCGCTTTCGCTGAAAACCACGGCGATCTCGGACCTGTCTACGGTGCCCAATGGCGTAATTTCGAAGGTAAAGACAGTAGCCGCGACCAACTGCAGTGGCTTTTAGATGAGATGCGAAGCAATCCCGATTCACGTCGATTGATCCTCAGCAGCTGGAACCCGCCGCTGATCGATCAAATGGCGCTGCCGCCCTGCCATACGTTGATTCAGTTCTATATTCAAAACGGAACCTTGTCCTGTCAACTCTATCAACGCAGTGCCGATGCGTTTCTCGGCGTACCGTTCAACATCGCCTCCTATGCGCTTTTGACATTGATGGTCGCTCAGGTCATGGACCTCAAACCAGGTACGTTCATCCATACGCTCGGCGACGCCCATATCTATAAAAATCACTTGAAACAAGTGAAGACACAACTCGAAAGAAAACCTTATCCCCTGCCTACCATGCGATTGAATCCGGATGTCAAAGATCTCTTCGCTTTCACCTTTGAAGATTTTACCCTGGAAGATTACCGTTCACACCCTCGTATCAAGGGGAAGGTGAGTGTATGATCGCCCTCATTGTGGCCATGGATGAAAACCGGCTGATCGGCAAAGACAATCAGTTGCCGTGGCATTATCCCGAAGACTTGAAATATTTCAAGGAAAAAACCATGAACGAGACAGTCATCATGGGTAGAAAAACGTATGAAGCCATTGTGAACCATTTAGGTAGACCGCTGCCGAAAAGGGACAATATCGTCTTGACAAGACAGGAAAGGTCTTTTCCCGGGGCACGCGTCATCCATGATCTCAAGGCCTATCTAGAAACCATCCCTCGGGATAAAACCGTCTTCATCATCGGTGGCAGTAGCGT
>SLJL01000076.1 GCA_007135105.1 Candidatus Izemoplasma sp. | reverse complement strand
CAGACACTCGGTGAACTGTTCGCTGAAAAACTGGAGAACATGAAAAAATAGAGGTGCGTCTATGCTTCCTTCCGTTGCGATTGTCGGGCGGCCAAATGTCGGTAAATCAACGCTGTTCAACCGCATCATCGGTGAACGGTTGTCCATTACCGATGAAACCCCGGGTTTGACGCGCGATAGAATCTATGCGCAAGCCGAATGGCTCACGAAACGCTTTAACGTCATTGACACCGGCGGCATCGATTTTGACGATGCCCCTTTTGTGCATGACATCAAAAGCCAAACCGAAATCGCCATGGATGAAGCGGATGTCATCCTTTTTGCCGTTGATGTCAGAACCGGTATCACCGAAGAGGATTCATGGATCGCCCGCATGTTATACAAAGCTAAAAAACCTGTCGTCATCGCCGTGAACAAGGTTGATGATGTTTCCTTGAAGGACAACCTGTACGAATTTTACGCGCTTGGTCTCGGGGATCCCATCGCAGTATCCGCGCAACACGGTATCGGTATCGGCGATTTGTTGGACCAGACCATCAAGCTATTACCCGAGGCTGTTGAGGAGCCTTACGCCGAAGACACCATTAAACTTTGTTTGATCGGTAGACCGAATGTCGGCAAGAGTTCATTGATGAATGCATTGCTTGGTGAGAACCGGGTCATTGTCAGTGAGATAGAAGGTACGACAAGAGATGCCATCGACTCGGTTTTCAGCAAAGACGACCAGGAGTATGTCGTTATCGACACCGCCGGTCTGAGAAAACGCGGTAAGGTATATGAAGCTGCGGAAAAATATAGTGTCCTAAGAGCCATGCGCGCCATAGAACGCAGTGACATCGCCTTGATTCTCATCGATGCCGAACGCGGTATCCTCGAACAGGACAAGAAGATCGCCGGTTATGCCCATGAAGCTGGAAAAGCGTGCATCCTCGTCATCAACAAATGGGATACCGTCGATAAGGAAACCCGGACAATGAACCGGTGGGAAGCAGAAGTTCGTGCTCATTTCCAATTTTTATCTTACGCCCCAGTCATCTTTCTTTCTGCATTGACCAAGGCACGCATCAATACGCTTTTCCCCTTTATCCATAGTGTTTTTTCCCACTATTCGAAACGTGTCCAAACCAGTGTTCTGAACGACGTCATCAACGATGCGTTCCATATGAACCCGCCGAAGAGTCATAACGGTGGGGTAATTAAAGGGTATTACGCCACACAGGTTTCGACCAAACCCCCAACCTTCGTCCTTTTCGTCAACAATAGTGATTGGATGCACTTCAGTTATGAACGTTATTTGATAAACAAACTGCGCGATGCCTTCGGTTTCGAAGGCACTCCGATTAAAATAATCCTAAGAAAGCGTGATTGATATGAACATTACGGTTATTGGTGGCGGTTCATGGGGTCTCGCCCTTTCAAAAGTGCTCTCTGATAACAAACATCAAGTGCTTGTCTACGACATCAATGAAAAGATTGTCCAGAAGATCAATGATTTACATCTGTGTCTGCAGTTGAACGAATATGTTCCCGAAGACATCAAAGCGACCTCCAACATGAAAACCGCGATCGATCATGCCGAAGTGCTGTTGTTCGTTGTGCCTACCAAAGTGTTGCGTATCGCTCTTAAAAGTGCGATCGAACACATCGATTCACCGAAAGTTTTCATTAATGCAGCCAAAGGCATCGAGCCCTCGACCTTCATGCGCATCAGTGAAATCGTCCGGGAAATGGTACCACCGAAATACGTCAAACACACCATCAGCTTGTCAGGTCCATCCCATGCCGAAGAAGTGATCAGAGGTCTCACAACCGCCGTCACCGCGGCCAGCGAGGAAGCAGAAGCCGCGCATTTCGCTCAATCCTTGTTCCATAACCAGCAATACTTTCGTGTTTACACCAGTACCGATTTAAAAGGGGTAGAACTCGGTGGGTCGCTTAAGAACATCTTTGCTCTAGCCGCAGGCATCATCCGGGGTCAAGGTCTCGGTGATAACGCTTTGGCTGCTTTCATGGCAAGATCCCTGGTCGAAATGCACAAGATCTACGATCATCTCGGCGCCGACCCCTCGACGCTCTATGGTCTATCGGGTATCGGTGATCTCATCGTAACCTGCACCTCCCCGCATTCACGGAACTTTCAAGCCGGATACAAACTCGGAAAAGGCAAGGATCTCGAAGAGACTTTGAACAACATGACCATGGTTGTAGAAGGTATTCGGACCACCGAAGCAGCTTATCACCTTACGCAAGCCGAAAATATCGATACGCCGATCATTGATGCCATCTATGACATTGTCTTTAACAAGGTTCAGCCAAAAATAGCGCTTAAACGGCTATTATCCAGAGACTCAAAAGCGGAAAATTACTCTTAATAAAGGGATATTTTCCGCTTTTTTTTGCAAAAATAAGCCTAAATTCTTGCAAATGGCTTAATGAGTTGCTATAATGAGCTTAAGTTTAAAATATAAGGAGGGTTTTCATTTCATGAACAAGACAGAATTGATTGCAAAAATCGCTGAAGCTTCTGGGCTTACTAAGAAAGATGCAGAAGCAGCATTGAATGCTACACTAGGTTCGATTCAAGAAACACTTGTAGGCGGCGACAAAGTCGTACTAACTGGTTTCGGAACCTTCGAAGTCAGAGAACGCAAACCTCGCGTTGGTCACAATCCAAGAACTGGAGCCCCGATTAACATCGCTGCTCAAAAATCTCCTGCATTCAAAGCGGGAAAAGTTTTGAAAGATGCAGTAAGATAACACACAATATCGAAAAAAATACCATACAATCAGTATGGTATTTTTTTTGCCTTTATGGTAGGCTTTAGGTAGGGTGATGTGAATATGGAATATTCCGATAAACATGTACAGAAAGCCTTTAAAAAAGAAGACATCGACGCTTTAAGCCAGATTGATTGTAACCACAGGGATGAACACGGCCAGAATGCGATGTTTTACGCGGTAAGACAGCATTCGTTGAAGCTTGTCATGCATTTCATTAAACAAGGATGCGATTCTGATGCGGCATCCAT
>SLJL01000031.1 GCA_007135105.1 Candidatus Izemoplasma sp. | reverse complement strand
TTTTTTGTGGAAATAAAGCGGTTGATAAGTATCTTTCGGCATTGCTGGGCGAAAAGGTGAGTATGATAGCACCTTTTTTCGCCTTTTTGGCAACCTTATAGGCTGCTGCGACGTTGGCGCCGGTGGAAATACCGACGAACAACCCTTCGTTTTTCGCTAGATTGCGGGCAGTTTCAAATGCTTCTTCATCTTTGATTTTTATGACTTCATCATAAATATCGGTATCAAGAATGCTCGGGATGAATCCGGCGCCTATGCCTTGTATCTTGTGTTTTCCGGGTTCTTCACCACTCAACACAGGAGAGGTATAGGGTTCGACGGCTTTGACACTTAGGTTCGGGAAATGCGATTTTAATCGTGTGCCAGTGCCGGTGATGGTGCCACCGGTACCCACGCCGACTACCAGATAGTCCAGTTTGCTGAAATCATTCAGAATCTCTTGAGCGGTTACTTCCATGTGAATTTTGGGATTGTTGATATTGTCGAACTGCATGGGCATGAAATATCCGTTTTCATCAGCTATATTCTTTGCAATACGAATCGCTTCCTTCATGCCTTTCGCACCATCGGTAAGAATCAGTTTCGCCCCATATCCTTCAAGAATCTTACGGCGCTCGACACTAAGCGTGTCCGGCATTGTGATTATGAGGTTATATCCTTTGGAGGCCGCTATCAAAGCGAGTCCGATACCCGTATTGCCACTTGTTGGCTCGATGATGGTGTCACCTGATTTGAGTAGGCCTTCTTTCTCAGCGCTTTCTATCATACTGAGCGCAATTCTATCTTTTACACTACCACCAGGATTATACCATTCGAGTTTCAGGTAGATATCCGCCTCGACACCATCTGTCTTTTTAAGTTTAACCACAGGTGTGTTTCCAATCAATTGATGTATGCTTTCTTTTATCATCTATCATTCACCTTCTTCTGAATCATTATAACCAAAAACCGTTGTTTTGTTTAGCGATATAATAATATCTTTGGTTTTTGTAAAAAAAGAAAACCCGGTAGATGTCTATCAGGTTTTCGGTATAAGATCACTGTTGTTTTTGGCGCATATGGGGAAATAAAATGACATCGCGAATGGACTTCGAGTTGGTCAGAAGCATGATGAGACGGTCGATACCAATCCCAAGTCCGCCTGCAGGCGGCATGCCATATTCGAGAGCTTCTACATAATCCGTATCCATTTCGTTGGCCTCGACATTACCGAGGTCTTTTTCTTTAAGTTGTGCCTCAAAACGTTCTTTTTGATCAATGGGATTGTTAAGCTCACTGAACGCATTGCCGTATTCGCGGCCGTCGATGATGATTTCAAATCGGTCTGTGAATCTTGGATCATCCGGATTTTTCTTGGCTAAAGGCGATATTTCGGTGGGATGACCGTATACGAACGTCGGCTCTAAGATACTTTCTTCAACGAATGATTCGTACAATAGATTGAGAATGTGACCCGTCCCTGTATGGTGTGGAGCTACTTCCAATCCTTTGCCTTCAGCAAACGTTTTTGCCTCTTCGTAAGTCATGTCTTTGCGTTTGAAATCAATGCCCAAGCGGTCCTTGACCGCATCGGCCATGTGTAGTCTTTTCCAACCTTTTTCCAGGTGGATGGTTTTTTCACCATAGGTGATTGTGGTGGTCCCAAGCACTGTTTGGGTTGTATCGGCAATGAGTTCTTCGGTAAGTGCCATCATGGTTTCCATATCACCATAGGCCTCATAGAGCTCCATCATGGTAAATTCGGGATTGTGTTTGATGCTGATGCCTTCATTTCTGAAAGTACGGCCGATCTCAAACACTTTTTCAAAACCACCGACGATTAGACGCTTCAAGTATAACTCAGGTGCGATTCTAAGATAAAAAGGCATATCCAGAGCATTATGGTGCGTTTTAAACGGTCTTGCGGCCGCACCGCCGAGGTTGGAATGTAAAATCGGTGTTTCCACTTCCATGTAGCCTTTATCCTCTAGGATCCTCCGAATATTTTGTATGATCTTCGAACGGAGCATAAATGTTTCACGTGTCTGCGAATTTGTAATCAAGTCGACATAGCGTCTTCGGTATCTCTCTTCAATGTCTTTAAGGCCATGGAATTTTTCCGGTAATGGTCTAATGGCTTTCGAGAGGTGTTGAAAAGAATCGACTTTAATCGAGAGTTCACCCATACGGGTCTTCATCACGTTACCAGTTACACCAACGATATCACCGAGATCGGCTTTATCGAAGACACTGAACATTGTCTCACCGACCGCATCAAGACGAACATAGATCTGTAGTTGGCCATGTTGATCCATGATATGGGCAAACCCAGCTTTACCTTTGCCGCGTTTTGTCATGATACGACCCGCTATTTTCAATGTGGGAAGATCCATTTCTGCGAGCTCTTCCTTGGAATACTGGTCATATGATTTTTTAATTGTTTCGCTGTTTGAGTTTCTATCGAAGCGTTCACCGAATGGCGTGATATTATGCTCTTCGAGAAAACCGAGTTTTTCACGTCGTACTTGTTCTTGCTCTGTAAATTCGTTCATATTAAAACTCCTAGTCTATTGCTTTAATCAAGGCTTCAAGATTGTCATACATGATATTGATGTAATTCTTGTTTACAGCCAGTTCATCGCTGGTAAGCATATCCAGAGGATGTAGATACAACTTATCCGTATCAGGATTTACTTTTCTTAGTTCTTCAAGTAGCGTCTCACCAGCAGGCGAAACAGCATTCTTTTCAAACAATACATATTGGATATCGTAGGTTTCTGCAAGCGTGATAAACGCTTCAAAATCAGAAGGTATTCTTTCATCCTCATGCGCATGTGCATTTAAACTCAACGGATAGATTTCAATACCATACACATTTTCAAAATAGCTGAACAACTTGACGTTGGTGATGATGGGTTTATCTGAACTACTTAGGGCAGAGTGGAAATCCTCATGTAGTTTTTCCAAAGCTTTTTCTACGTTAACGAAGTTATTATTGATCATTTCTGATGCTTCCGGGAAATGATTCAATAATTTTTCTTGAACGAGATGAGCTGCTTCAAGCATTCTCTCGGGATCAAGCCAAAAGTGAGGGTCTGGCATTAGTTGAGCATCATCGTGATCGTCGTGGTCGTCATCATCGTGATTGTCATCATCGTGGTCGTCATCATCGTGATCGTCATCATCGTGATCGTCATCATCGTGATCGTGTATCAAGTGAACATCAATGATATCAATATAGTTCTCCATTCGAACCAACTCAACCCGTTCACCTTCAAACGTTGACATGTTGGCTTCAATGTAAGGATCGAAACCTGCACCGATAAAGAACAGCAAAACAGCATCTTGCATATCCTCGATGTCCCTTGCGACCCAACTTTCAGAATGACCGTGAACCTGAGAACCAGGGACATATCTTGTATTGACAAGCCCCTCTCCGATCTCACTGACCAAATAGTACATCGGATATGAGGTCACGAAAACATCTTGTTCTGTTGCTGTTTCCCTATCGCAGGCGGACAGGGTTATTGTTAAAACGATTAAACTGATTAACGCAATCATTTTTTTCATTGTCATTACTCCTTTTCTTCAAGCAACCTATACATAAGTTGCGCATCTTCTTTTTTAGTGGATTCCTTGAAATCCAGGATTTCTACCTTGATGTGCTTTTGTCCATGACGGATATCAAGGGTATCACCAATCGATAATTTGGTACTGGATTTGGCCACTTTACCGTTGACATCGATCCGGCCCGCGTCGCTGATTTCCTTTGCGACCGAACGGCGTTTAATGAGTCTTGAAACCTTGAGGTATTTATCTAGACGCATGGTGACTCCTTTCGAATAAAGAGGATGAAACAATCATCCTCTAATTCTTGCTGTCGGTAGTTTTATCATCTGTTTCTTTATCTTTTATGTCGGTTTCTTTTGAATCGGCTTCATTCTTTTCTGCTTTTTCATCCGATTTGGCGTTTTCACGACTGGTCTTTTTATTTTCCCACCATTGAAGCGTGTTTGTTTCAACGATTTCAACGATATCTTCGCGGGTAAGCGTTTCGACCTGAAGCAGGATTTCTGCAATCCGTTCGAGCAAGCTGCGGTGTTTTGTCAACATTTCTCTTGCAAGTTCATAGGATTCATTGATGATTTTACGGACTTCATTGTCAATCTCAAGTGCGACCGTATCGGAGAAAGACTTGTCTGCAGCGTAGTCGCGTCCGAGGAAGACATTGCTTGAACGTTTTTCGTATTGGATGGGACCAAGTGAACTCATGCCGTACTCCGTAACCATGGATCTTGCGATTTCCGTGGCACGTTGGAAGTCGTTATGAGCACCGGTAGACACCTCGTTGAAAATGATTTCTTCGGCGACACGTCCGCCTAACAATCCGGTAATCTGGTCGACAAGGCTTTTGCGTGTCATGAGGAAGGATTCCTCTTCTTCCGGAAGCATCAAGTTATAACCGCCCGCTTGACCACGCGGAATGATGGTAACCTTATGAACAATGTTCGCGTTATCGAGTTTGATACCCAAAACGGCATGACCAGCTTCATGGTGTGCGATGAAATTACGTTCTTTTTTCGTGAAGACGCGAGATTTTTTCGCAGGGCCCATCATGACACGGTCGACAGCTTCATCAATATGGGACAGTTCGATTGAGGGTTTATTTTCTCGTGCTGCAAGCAGGGCAGCTTCGTTAAGCAAGTTTTCAAGATCCGCACCGGTAAATCCTGGTGTTCTGCGTGCGATTTCTTCAAAGGTTACATCAGCATGGATACGCTTGTTTCTTGCGTGCACTTGGAGAATTTGTCTTCTACCTCTAATATCAGGTCTGCCTATGGTAATTTGTCTGTCGAAACGGCCTGGCCGTAATAAAGCACTATCAAGGACATCTGGCCGGTTGGTTGCGGCCATGACGATGATGCCTGAGTTGACACCGAAACCATCCATTTCAACCAGCAACTGGTTCAAAGTTTGTTCGCGTTCATCGTGTCCGCCACCCAGACCGGCACCACGTTGTCGGCCCACGGCATCCAGTTCATCGATGAAGACAATACAAGGTGCACTTTGCTTGGCCTGTTTAAACATATCTCTTACACGAGAGGCACCGACACCGACAAACATCTCGACGAAATCAGAACCACTGATCGAGAAGAAAGGAACGTCGGCCTCACCGGCCACGGCACGTGCTAACAAGGTTTTACCGGTTCCCGGTGGCCCAACCAGTAAAACACCTTTGGGTATGCGTGCACCCAACTGCATGTACTTTTTGGGGTTTTGCAAGAAATCGATGAGTTCTTGCAGTTCTTGTTTTTCTTCATCGACGCCGGCAACATGTTTGAAAGTGGTTGTTTTGCCTTTATTTAGCGTGGCTTTACTTTTTCCGAAATCGAAAGCACGGTTGTTGCCGCCACTGCTACGCATGAAGAATCCGATGAATAATATAATGAGCATTATCGGCAATAGGATGATGAAAACATTCCAGAAGCTATATGTCGAACCACGTTCATGCGTATATTCGATATTCTGTTCTTGCGCATGAACGATAATGGTCTGCAGTGTTTCCTGTGTTGGAATTTCCAAATAGAAATCAGAACCATCAGTGAAGGTCCCTTCAATCAAATATGATCCGGCATTGATATCACCGGAAATTGGCGTTGATTTTATTGAAGTGACACTTTCCTCGGTTACAAGTTCATGCATGAACTCGGAATAAGTCAGTTCGCGTGGTTCATCCTCACCGGTTCTAAACATCCAAATGGCCATAAAGACAAAAAGCAGAATCAACATCATAACGATGAGGTTTCCGATTTTGTTGGCTTTCGTGTTTGGCGGTGGTGTCGGTCTTTTCTGTGCCATAAATTTCACTCCTAAGTAATAATTGTAATATGATGTGTCGTTCCATTAAAACGGCCTAAAAGGAATGACCCTTCAAGGCCGAAGACAGTAGGTTATCGAGCATTAAGGTCATGGTCATTGTCCATCAGAAAATAGATGTACATGACGTGTTCTTCTTCATTTTGGTGACAACGGATATCGAGTTCTGGAATCCATAAGATTTCATTGTCTCTAGCCAAGACAATCAAAGTATCTCGTTTGTGTGGTGGTACCTTCAGGTCAATCAAGACATCTTTGACTTTTTTACGGCCGAAGGAAAAGTGGATATAGTCCCCTTCTAAGCGTTGTCTGACCTCAAGAGGAAATACCTTATCATTATACCATAATTCATAACATTTTACAGTTTTATGATTTTTTTTCTCACGTGAAACAATCACGGTTTGACCTGTGGATAACTTCAAGGATTGTTCACGCTCGATTTTATGATAGATGGATGGCTTATATTGTTTAAGAGATACAAATATTTTACCGTATTCCTTGCGCAATACGATGTCATCTTTCAAAGGTATGGCCAGATTTCTCTTTGTATTCAGTTGGTTCAAGATTTCTCTTATCATGTCATCAGAGAGCAATAAATCGCTATTGAACTTTCTGATTTCCTCACCCAGTATATATTTTTGAACGGTATAGGGCAAAGATAAAAAGGTATCTTGCTCAAAATCACCCTTAGCATCCTTGGATAAACGTTCATGATAATCTTCTAGAATCATTTCAATATCATTTAGGGATTGCATGTGCTTTGAAACGGCAGTGCGATAATTAGGATTTTCTTTTTCGATAAGAGGCAGAAGATGATTTCTGATTCGGTTACGGGTGTATTGATCGGATAGATTGCTTGCATCCTCGAAAAAACAAAGGTTATGCTTTTTGGCGTACTCTAACAGGGTATTCTTGGAAACCTCGAGCAACGGTCTAGCCAAAGTGATAGCGTTTCTTTTTTCTATGGGACGCATGCCTTTTAGAGTTAATAGGTTATGATGATGAACAAGGTGAATGAAGAAGTGCTCAATCTGATCATCGGCATGATGAGCAAGCGCTACACAATCTGTCTTATATTTCTTTGCGATACGTTCGAAAAAATCGTATCTGATTTCCCTGGCCTTTGCTTGGAAATTCGCTGTAGGCGGTTCTTCGATTGTCATCGTTTCGAAGGGGATATTCTCTTTTTTCGCAAGGGTCCTTAGATATGCCTGTTCAGTTTTTGATGCTTCTCTTATATTGTGATTGACATGCGCGATAACAAGATCCAGCTCCAGAGATTTAAGAACATGAAAAAGAACCATTGAATCCACACCGCCACTCAGGGCGACAACAACGGTTTGGTTTTCGAACATGTCCTTCGATTGGACTGTGTGTTTCAAATCAATCAACATACAATCACCTTATGGTAATTATAGCACAGTCACTTTCTTAATAGAACAGCACAAAAATATGTTATAATGACAACGACTGAAAGGGTGATTTAATGGCACAAACGTCATATGTTCTCGCATCTTCATCACCACGAAGAAAAGCGTTGATTGAAACCTTGAATCGAGACTTTTCATATGTTTCCCCAGAAATCGACGAAGAGTTTGATAATGAGAAGTCCTTAGAAGATGCCGTCGTCAATATAGCAAAAGATAAGGCGCTGGCGGTACAAGAAAAGCATCCGGGTAGTCTGGTGATTGGGGCGGATACCATTGTTGTTGAGAGCGGTATTGTTCTTGGCAAGCCTCAAAACGAAGATGATGTTCACCGTATGTTGAAACAACTTAGCGGCAAGAAACATCGTGTTATCACCGGTGTTGCCATGGTGCAGGGAAAACAATCAAATACATTCTGGTCCGATGCGGAGGTCTTTTTCAATCCGCTTTCGGAAGCGGAAATAGCCGAATACATCGCATCAGGCGAACCTTTTAACAAAGCTGGCGCCTATGCCATTCAAGGCTTGGGTGCAAAATTCATCAATCGCATAAACGGTGATTATTATGCCGTGATGGGACTTCCGGTTTCAAAAGTCTACCAACATTTGAAATCCTATGAGAACGGTACACTTTTCAGCGGCTGTATATTAAGATAAAATATATGTAGATTACACTGAAACACTGAGAATGAAAATAGAATAAATGGTATGCTATTCATGCCTTCCTTGGAGGAACTCTTATGTTTAAACTGAAAGTGCCAAAAGAAGACCGGGCACGCATAAGAAACAAACTGAAAATCATTGACAGTAAAAAATACCAGTATGTCATAACGACTGATAAAGACGCTGTCGAGAGTGATAAAATCAACATTGTGTTTTCCGAAGATCAAGCTGAAAAAGTCAACCGCATGCTTGATTCAATCGTCAAGGGAGAAGACGTTTTCATTAGTGTAGAAGGCGAAGAAGGTATTAAGAATATCGAGTCTCGCCGGATCCACTACTTTATTATTGAAAATGAAGAAGTTGTCGCAATACTTATGAAAGAGAAATTCATCGTGAAAATGAAACTTTATGAGCTGGAAGAAATGCTTGGAAACAAGTATTTCATTCGTGTCAGTAAGTATGCACTGGTAAACATCAATAAAATAGATTATATCAAACCGGCTTTCAACTCGAAATTACTATTGCTTATGAAAAACGGAGATAGAGTCGAAGTCAATCGACGGTACTACAAAGCGTTTAAGAACACCTTGAACTTATAGGGGGCATCATAATGATAGCTTTATTAGAGTTCCTATACAATAATTTCATTATCATCAGTGTTGTCCTGTTTACCTTAGTGACCACACTTGTTTTGACGCGTATTTTCTGGAAAGAGTTCTTTTTTAATAAGAAACTGAAGTTCAAGCAAAACGTATTGCGTAATTTCAACTCGTTCAGATTAAAAAAACCGAGTCTCAAGTCCATTGCAATAATATTCGTTCTGATCACGGTTCCCGTCGTGTTCATCTTCGCTTTTGTCCGCAGTCCCATTGCGTATGATGACCACATCCATCACCTGAGTTCCAAATCTGATGTCAGTAACATTCATGCTTCCTATCACAGCAAGTTTTATTCCATGACACTTCAAAGTGTTGAACAAGAAGATGCGGATGCCATTTTACAGGAACAATATGAAACAAGAACGATTTTTGGCGATAATATCGATTTTGTCACCCAAACAAGCGATGATAACATCATCGTGGCCAATCAAACCGAAATTAACATTGTAGAAAACGACGATAACACTTTACGTATTCTTGAAACCATTGTGCCGAATCTTGAAGGAACGACCATCCAAGGAGTATTTGTAACGAGCGATTCATTGTTCGTTATAGCACAACCGGTCTTTAACGGGAATATCGCAGATCTCGAAACCTATAAGCCTTATACCCTAGTCTTCCAGTACAACATGGATACCTATGAGCAAGACCAAGTCTATACTTTTTCGGGCTCTGCAATCCAAATAGACAGGCAAGGGGATTACCTTGTTATCATCAGTGATCACTTCATTCCGTTTGACAGCGAGAATTTTGACCTCGACAATCATAAGCCTTTCTATGTAAAAGGTAGTACCGTGTTCGAGGAAGATTATAGTAATATGGTTTATATCGAGGGAACGGAGCCGACAAACTATTTTACAACGTTCATGCTTGATTTGAGTGATGGTATTGTAGAAACGAAAACAGCTTTAACCCACCATGATCATCAAGCGATGATTGGAAACAACGCTGTTTATATCAGCGCAAAAAGTTATAGTTTCAAAATGGCTTCCGATTATATGGAACTCAGTAATCCCGTTGAGCAAGAGCGTGTCTCCATCACAAAATTCAGTTTTGATCACCGTGGCTTGAATTATTTCCGTACCCGTATGCTTAGCGGTCAAGTTCTGGAAAACGGGCTTATTGTCGATGATCAGCTAATTATGTTGTTTATCGATAATCTTGAGGGCACCTCAACGGTTTTCCGTTTCAACGACAGACTTGATATGTTTCATAGGGTAGAGGTAGGCAACATCGATTCCATCAAGGGCTATCATCATCAAGACGATATTCTTCTTATAAAGACAACAGCTTATAACATCCGCTTGTTCGATGTTTCTTTACCTACAGAACTCCATCTTTACGATCCACCTTATATTCTGGATTATCCACAAAATATATTCTACGATAACGAAAGCAACTTGGCGTTAAACCTGAATATAAACGAAGATAAGATTCATATAGTGCCTTATGATTACGAAGATGGTCTTTTGCGCGAGCTGGAATCGCGTATCACCAGAAGCACATATAGACAAATCCAAATCGGTCGCTTCTACGATGTGCGCAACCTACAGTTCATCGCATCGAACAACACGTTGCTGTTGCCGTTGATTGGGGACGATGAATATGATGGGGCGTCCATCTTTGTCACGAAAGTCCTGACCTACCAGTGGGATGCACAGGATAGGGTATTTGAGCATAATAACACGCTTTCTCTACCTTATTCCATCCACGAAACAAACCCGTTCATATATCGAATGATATCGACAGAAGATCTCTACTACCACATAACCCCCCGGGGTATGGCATTACAACTGACAGATGAACCCGAGCTCCATAGTTACGTGATTTTCGACTAGAAGCTGTATTCCGAAAAGCAGATATGAACACGATATGATTCCCCTAAAATAGACATTGCAGATAACTATCTTAGGGGGATTTTTTTATGGAATGAGTAAAGAAAACACCGCCATAACTGTTGTTATAGAGGTGTCAAGTAAATATTATATATGTATCTCGTAGTATGTTTGCTGTTTCCGTTAGATAAGACATGCCCGAATTAACGGGATGTCTTAATATGATCTGAAATCGCTCGTGATATCGATGGAACTACTCGTTTATCGAGTGGAGAAGGCAAAATATATTCGGCATCGAGCGCATCATCATCTATCGTGGCGGCAATCGCTTTAGCTGCAATGAGTTTCATATCTTCGGTCACTAGATGAACACGATTATCCAAAAGTCCTCTGAAGAAACCGGGAAATGCAAGCACGTTGTTGATCTGGTTAGGATAGTCACTGCGTCCCGTGCCTACAATCGCTGCGCCAGCTTCTTTGGCTATTTCAGGGTTGATCTCCGGTGTGGGATTGGCCAAGGCGAAAACCATCGGATTGGGGCGCATGCTTCTAATCATGTTTGCATCAAGCAAATCACCGGTCGAGACACCGATAACAACATCCTTGTTCCTGATCAGCGTTTTCAATGTATCATCAATGGTTGAAGCGGGTCGTAATATTTCTTCATCAAGCAGTGATCTTGTAGCCGAATCCATTTTGGTGTTCTGTGGATGAATCGGGCCATCGATATTGAAAGCTTGGATGGCATGCACACCGAGATGATTTAGCATTTTAGCAATGGCATTACCCGCTGCTCCAGTACCGATCAAAAGAACATCCAAAGAACTTAAATCTCGTTTAAGATATCTCGCGCCATTGATCATTGCGGCAGCTGTGACAATGGCCGTACCATGCTGATCATCGTGGAAGACCGGAATATCTAGCGCTTCTATAAGTCTTCGTTCTATCTCGAAACATTTCGGTGCAGCGATATCCTCTAAATTGATGCCACCGAAACTGGGCGCAAGTCTGATGCACGTTTCGATGAACGCATCCGTATTCTTCTCATCGATACACAGGGGTATGGCATCAACACCAGCAAGCTCTTTAAAAAGAATCGCCTTGCCTTCCATGACGGGCAGGGCGGCATCAGGGCCAATATTACCCATTCCCAATACCGCAGAACCGTCTGTTATCACACCTACCGTATTTCCTTTTGAGGTATAGCGATAAGCGAGAGAACAATCCTTTGCTATTGCTTCACAAGGCGCGGAAACGCCGGGTGAATAAGCCCAGGACAAGTCATCGATGGAATTTATCTTGATTTTAGAATGTGTCGCGAACTTTCCCTTGAATTTCTCATGATTGCTCAAGCTCTTTTTCTTGAGATCATCCATGATTATCCTCTGAAAAAATGCTGTTTCCATGTAGATCAT
>SLJL01000119.1 GCA_007135105.1 Candidatus Izemoplasma sp. | reverse complement strand
TTCGGCGGTGGCACCGGCAATCCGTTTTTCACGACCGATTCAACCAGCGCCTTGCGCGCAGCCGAAATCGGTGCCAAAACCATCCTGATGGCCAAAAACGGTACCGATGGGGTTTATGATAGTGATCCGAAACTTTCCAAAGCAGCGAAAAAGTATAAAGAACTCACGCATCGCGATGTCTTAGAGAAACGTCTTGAAGTCATGGATTCTACCGCAGCGGCCTTATGCAAGGACAACCAGATTGAAATCGTTGTCTTCGATATGAACATCAAAGGGAACATCAAACGGGCCGCACTCGGTGAAAATATAGGTACAGTCATTCGTTAAGGAGGGAACTTTCATGGAACCTGATGATATCTTATTGCAAGCAGAAGAACAAATGGAAAAAGCCATCGAGTCATTTCATTACGAACTGGCCAGAGTCAGAACCGGGCGTGCCAATCCACGCATGCTTGAACCAGTGATGGTGAATTATTACGGTGCGCCGACTCCGATCAATCAAGTCGGCAACATTTCAACACCGGAAGCGAACCAGCTTTTGATCAAACCGTATGACAAAAACATCATCAAGGATGTGGAAAAAGCGATTCTGGCTGCCAATCTCGGTGTGACGCCCAACAATGAGGGCGAACAGATCCGCATCGTACTGCCTAAACTGAACGAAGAACGTCGTAAAGCCCTGGTGAAGGAGGTCAAACAGATTTCCGAGGAAGCCCGAGTCCGCATCCGCAACATCCGGCGTGAAGCCAACGATAAAATCAAGAAGCTCGAAAAGGCGAGTGACATCACTGAAGATGACGCGATCGCCTATCAGGAAGACATTCAAAAATTGACCGACGACCATATCGAAAAAATCGATCATGACCTGTCTGAGAAAGAAAAAGATTTGATGTCTGTTTAAAAAACCACATTTGTGGTTTTTTTCTTATCGGTGGTTTAGGATAGAAAAAAGCCCTGCTTTATTGTATAATAAGCGGTGATATCATGTTGAGGTGAAACCATGGACAAAATCGACAAACTGAAACAAAAAACCATGCCCTCGCACATTGCCATCATTCTTGATGGTAACGGTCGCTGGGCTAAAAAAAGAGGCAGATCCCGTTCATATGGTCACCGTCAGGGAGCCTTGAACGTCAAACATATTGTGGAAGTGTGCAAGAAACTGGGTGTTTCCGTATTGAGCGTGTATGCCTTTTCCACCGAAAACTGGAAAAGACCCAAAAACGAAGTGGATTTTCTGATGAATCTACCAAAAAGCTTCGAAGAACGTTACAGCGAAAAAGAACTGGACGAAAAAGTGAAACTCAAGGATGTCCGTGTCGTCTTCAGCGGTAGACGGGACCGATTCAACGCGTACAACGTTGATCTGATCGAACGGATCGAGAAGAATACCGCACATAATGAAGCTTTGACACTGAATATCTGTGTCGATTACGGCTCACGGGATGAAATCGTGCATGCGACCAAGGTTTTGGCACAAAAAGTCAAGAATGATGAACTCGCTGTATCGGATATCGACGCTGGCCTGTTCGAAAAACAGCTATACACCAAAGATTTGCCACCGGTGGATCTTCTGATTCGTACGAGCGGTGAAATAAGATTAAGCAATTATCTGTTGTGGCAAAACGCCTATGCTGAGTTTTATTTTACCAAGACCCATTGGCCGGCATTCAAGGAAAAGCAATTGATCAAGGCGATTGAAGACTACCAGAAGCGCAACCGTAAGTTCGGTGAGATTAAGGAGTGATGATATGAAGCAACGCGTGATTACCGGCTTGATACTGGCCGCGATTTTTTTACCATTGATCTTTGCACCTAATCTGATTTTTACGATTGCGATGGCAGTACTTGCGATGATTGCAATCTTTGAGTTTTTTATGATGGTTCAAAAGAAGGAGCCTTTCCCGGTTGGATATTTCGTATATCCACTGGTGTTTACGTTGTTGTTGTTTGTCGTCATCCGTCTCATGTTTCACGATGCGAGTTACGCTCCATGGTTATTGGTCATCCTGAGCATCGAATTGTTCGTGGGTGTCCTGTTTCTTGTCTTCAGACGTAAATTTTCCTTTGAGACTTTGGCGAAGATGATCTTCGGAACGTTATATATCGCTTTACCTTTCGCGGCACTCGCGCGGATTCACAACATGGGCTTGCCGGTACTCTTCTATCTGTTGATGCTAGCAATGCTGACAGATATTTTTGCTTATTTTTTCGGGGTTACCTTCGGCAAACATAAACTGGCACCGGACATCAGCCCGAAAAAAACGGTGGAAGGGGCTCTTGGTGGCACGTTTGCAGCAGTGGTCATTGCGAGTGTTTTCGCCTACTGGCAAAGTATTTTCGATATCGATCCTGTCTGGTTGCATCTGACATTGATGGTTGTCATCGGTATCTTTATTTCCTTTGTCGCTCAGGTCGGTGACTTGGTTGCTTCCGCGCTCAAACGCAATCATGAGATCAAGGATTTCTCCAGACTATTCCCGGGACATGGCGGTGTGATCGATCGATTCGATTCAACCATGTTCGCCGCTTTGTTTCTTAGTGTGGTCATGATGATTATGGAGTTTTTTCAGTGAAAAAACAAGTGACTTTATTGGGGGCAACCGGTAGCATCGGAAAACAGACCGTTGCATTGATTGAAGCGTACCCCGAACAATTCGAATTGACGGCCATCAGTGCTTACCGGAGTATAGACACGGTTTTGTCGATCATGAAACATCATCCCATAAAAGCTGTTGCGATGCCGAAGGCATATGAATCCGATATACGTGCTTTGGATGCCAGCGTTTCGTTTCACGCGCTCGAGGATGATGGTCTTGTCACTTTGACGCATGATGCTACGGATTTGTTTATCAACGCCCTTGTAGGCAGTGTCGGTCTGAAACCTACGCTTACAGCGATTGATAATAAACAGGATGTACTGCTTGCGAATAAGGAAAGTCTGGTTGTTGGTGGGCCTTTGATTAAGGAAGCACAGCGCAAATCAGGTGCCCGCATCATCCCGATAGACAGTGAACATGCGGCCATTCGTGCCTGTCTGAAAGGGCGCGATCCGGATAGTATCGACAGG
>SLJL01000105.1 GCA_007135105.1 Candidatus Izemoplasma sp. | reverse complement strand
ATATCCGTGTTCACTACTTCAGCTTCTACCCCTAATTCCTTAAAGGCTTTTTGAATGGTCATCTTTAGGATCATCGATGAACCAACTCCGAAGCCGCACACCGCTAAAACCTTCATGTCATTTCCACCTCTCTTCTAGAATTGACGCTATTTCTTCTGTAGATTCACAGTTGATGACAGTTTCGATGTTCTTTTTTTCCATCAGGAAATTCGCCAAACTTTGCAAGGCTTTCGTATGTGTTGTCGAATCCTTTGCGGCCAGTACAATGAACAGATAGATGTCATTATCTTTCAAATCGACACCGTCTTGAACCACCAGCAGTGACAGACCGGTTTTCTTGACGGCTTCACTCGGTCTGGCGTGCGGCAGGGCGAACTTATCCGCCAGCACGATATAGGTGCCGTGTTCTTCAATGGCGTCCAACATTTGTTGGATGTAGTCTTCGGTGATGTAATCGTCATTTACCAATGGCTGGGCGGCTTTCGTGATTGCCATTTCATAATTTTCAACGCTTTTTACAATCTGAATGTGCTCTTTCTTGATATGTGCCAAGGCGTCACCTCCGAATGTTTTGGTATAACCCACTGACAACTTTATTATAAATTTATTCAATATCGATGTCAAATTCAATTTTATATAAGCTTGAACATTGACAATAAACGGTTTTACCATTTATAATTAGGTATATACCAGATAGTATGAGAGGGATTGACATGCAGGTAGTGGTTGTAAATGAAAAAGAAGCGCTAAGTACTTATATCGCCCGCGATTTTATGAATTATGTATCCGGTCATAATCGGGTTGTTTTCGGTTTGGCGACCGGGTCCACTTTCACAGGTGTTTATAAAAAACTGGTACACCAGCACCAAAATAGTAATTTGAGTTTCAAACCAGTCATGACGTTTAATCTTGATGAATACATGGATCTAGAATCTAATCATCCGCAAACCTATAGAAATGTCATGAACAGAAATTTATTCGATTGTGTGGATATCGATAAACGCAACACTTTCTTCCCGCCTATCAAGAAAAATATACGTTTCAGTGTTTATGATGATATGATTGAAAAGGCTGGGGGCATCGATTGTCAGTATCTTGGCATCGGTGTCAATGGGCATATCGCTTTTAATGAACCCGGGACAAGTTTCACAAGTAAAACGCATAAGGTCGCATTGGCCGATGCGACCAGGGAAGCCAACAAGCGTTTTTTCGATAGTAAGGATCAAGTTCCGAAACATGCGGTGACAATGGGGCTTTCCACCATTATGAAAGCAAGAAGGATCGTGCTGGCTGCCAGCGGTGAAAAGAAGGCCGAGGCGATCAGAGGTATGCTTTACGACCCTATCTCGGAACAGATGCCTGCTACAGTATTGCGGCAACATCCCAATGTGGTTGTTGTCTTAGATCGTGCAGCGGCGCAATTTTTGGAGGAGGGGGAGTATGACACGACCGAAATATTTGGTGCTTGTTGATGAACTGGAGAAGATCATTCAGCAAACAGGGAAGAACGAAATGATTCCTTCTGAACGTAAACTTGCTGAAAAGTACGGTTTATCGAGGATGACTGTCAGAAAGGCGATCAATTATCTTGTAGCTCAAAACAAACTATATCGTGTCAACAAGGTCGGTACCTTTGCGACCGATAAAAAAATCTATAAGAAAGCGAATGCGTTCAGCGGGTTTACCAAAGAGGTGCTTAACGCTGGGGGTAAGCCTTCGAATACTTTAATTGAGTTCAGTTTGCAAAGGGCATCGCAAACAGTGGCGAAACATTTGAACATCAGCGAAGGCGATCTTGTCTACAAGGTCATCCGCCTCAGAAAAAACAACGGTAGGCCCATCATGGTCGATGAAGCCTACTTTCCGCGTTTTCTTGTAAATCTGAATGAAGATATTGTTCAGGGCTCCATATATGATTACATCCAAAATCAGGTCGGATTGAATATCGTTACCGCACATCAAAGGTTTTGGGCGACGTTTGTGAAGCCTGAATACGAAAAACATCTTGAAATCACCGATAAGACACCGGTGATAAATGTCCAGGTTACCGTATTTTTGAATGATGGCCGTATTTTGGAGTGGAACAACGCCTACATCAATTCACAGCATTACGAAATTGTCTTTACGAGTTACCAGTAGATTTTGGATACATTTTATCCCGAAGAGGTGATCATCGTGTTTGAATTGGAAAACGTTTCGGTATCAACAATTTTGTCAATCCGCCATTTGATGATTAAAGAGGGGGATGTGACCTGTTTTGTCGGTGAAAGCGGTGGTGGGAAGACAACCATCCTGAAACTTTTGAATAAAGCCTTGTCGCCGGATGGTGGGAAGGTGTTTTTTCGGGGTGAGGCGCTTGAAGATATAAACAGTGTCATGCATCGCCGCAAGGTTCTTTACTTGAACCAGACGCCTCATATCTTTTCGGGAACGATTCGGGACAACCTTATTAAAGGTTTCGAGTTGCAAAACAGAGCCTATCCGAACCACGAGACCTTGATGGCGGTTTTGAAACGGGTGTCTCTTAAAAAGAATCTTGACGATGAAGCGGCCGTTTTAAGCGGTGGTGAGAAACAAAGACTCGCACTTGCAAGACTTATGCTTTTGGATGGTGAGGTCTATTTGATGGATGAACCTTCGAGTGCGTTGGATGATGCCATGGAGTTGAAGATTATCGATATGATTGTCCGTTTTGTAAAAGAAGAGGGTAAGACCTTGGTGATGGTGACACATTCCAAAGCGATTGCCAGTAAATTTTCCGATAAGATCTACCAGGTGAAATCCGGCAAGATCGAGGAGGTTTCGTCCAATGAATCCTGATGTGTTTGAACTCGGCTTTTGGCAAATGCTGCTTGCTTATGTTTTCATTGTAATGGTATTGGTACTTTTAAGGTATCGCGGCATCAGAAGAGAGAAAATTCTGGTTATCGCTACCCTTCGGATGACGGTACAGCTGGTGCTCATGGGGTATGTTCTGATGCTTATCATCGATAATCCCCATCCTTTATTCACTTTTCTGATGGTTTTGGTCATGATTAGTTTCGCTGTCTATAATGTCTTCAGGAAGTTCAGTGGTCAGCTGAGTCGTGAATTGAAGGGTGT
>SLJL01000023.1 GCA_007135105.1 Candidatus Izemoplasma sp. | reverse complement strand
GCATACATTCAAAATCGACAAACAGCACACAAAAGCCCATCACTGGGAAGAGACGTACTATCTGATTGAAGAAGACGCCACCCTCTACATCATCGCTCAATACGAGGATGACCCGACTTGGATCAAGACAGTGCATCTCGGCGAGACTGTCAAAGAAGCGATCCTCATCGATCTATTCGCATTCGAGCAAAGCATGCTTTCTCGCGACCTCGAGGGTCTTCATACAATTCTCCCCGTTCACCACGAGACCTTGTTCGGCGGTGTAGCGGCCGACATCCGGCAAGCCACCGTATCCATGCACGACGCATCATTGACCATCCACATCCTGTTCGATAACGATAGCACCGCGACCATCAGCATCTATGACATCAACGAAACCGAAATCATCCTTCCGGAATATGAAACCTTGAACAATGATTGACGCCAAAAAAAAGTCCCTTTACCATGAGGCACCCGTATCAGATCAGCCGCCGCGCTGAAAAACGGGTGCTTTTCATGAGCCAACAACAATAAGCTTGTCATGGCCGTCAAAAAAGTGTCTTATGTTGTAATTGTGGCCCCGATTTTTATATAATGAACACAAGAAGTTTTCAAAAACATTGTTGGAAAATACGTTCAAAACGCGTCTTGAAAACAAACAGGCCTCATCGTTATTGTTGTTTATCAGACATCTATAAACACCAAGGCCACACGCAAGCCCGTCTAAAGAGGGCGTTAAGGGGATAAGACCGTTTTAAAAAACAAAAAGGAGAAATGCCCATGATACGTTTCGGACTCATCGGTGCGGGTAGAATCGCCAACGCTTTCGCCGTTTCAATCAAAACAACCACGGGGTCTTTAGCGGCCGTAGCCTCAAGAGACATCGAAAAAGCCCGCGCCTTCAAGGAGAAATACGGTCTAAAAAGCGCTTATGGATCTTATCAGGCGCTTATGCGGGATGCGTCGATCGACTGCATCTATGTGGCCACCCCGCACGCGTTGCATTATGAACAGATGTTGCAAATCCTCGATTACGACAAGCACATTCTTTGCGAAAAACCTTTCACCTTGAACCACACACAAGCAAAAACCGTCTTCGCCAAGGCGAAAAAGAAACGTCTTTTCGTCATGGAAGCGATGTGGACCCGTTTTCTTCCTGTCATCAATGAAGTGGAAACCCTCATTAAAACCGGGGCCGTAGGCACAGTTACGCACATGGAGGCGTCGTTTCATTTCAACCCCGAAAAAAACGCGGCGGACCGACTGTTCAAACCAGAACTCGGTGGTGGCGCCCTTTTGGATATCGGCATCTATCCCATGACCATCGCCAACCTCTTTTTAGGGAAACCAAAGCGCATCGATGCGACAGTGCATTTTTTTCATACGGGCGTCGATCTTGAAGAAACCATCGTTTTTCACTATGATACGGCAAAAGCCTACTTGAGCGCCTCGCTCGACAAGGAAGAAAAAAAAGAAGCCACCATCACCACAACGAAGGGTTCGATCGTTTTGCCCAACTTCTTTGCCGCTGAACAAGCCATGATCTACGATAAAAACGGCACACTGATCAAAACCATTGAACACAAACACGAAGGCACGGGCTTTGAATATGAAATTCAAGATGTCATCAACTGTATCGAGTCCAAACGACTCGAAAGCCAAAGGATGCCTCATGCAAAAACCATCGAAATCCTTAAACAGATGGATGAACTTCGCGAACGATGGAACTTTATCTACCCGCAGGAACACTGATGAAAAATTGTTTTGAAAAGCCAAGCACGGCCAAAAGTCCGTGCTTTTTTCTTTCTTAAATCATGCCTTGCATTCCAAAGCCCAAGACCATCCCCGCTGTTATTTTATGCATGGTGCACAATCGGTTTTCGCATAATTGGTATATTGTGACCATTGTAGCCCCCAGATATCTGTGAGAAAATGAAAGCGCTTAGTGAGGTGCGCTGTCTTCTTTATTAAATATACAGAGCTTCACAACGTCCCCAGTGAAGGCAACGCACCTTAAAAAAGTGAAAAAAAAGAGGAGGAAAAATCTTGCAAAAACAAGTGGTAAAAGAAAAGACCTTCATGCAGAAGGTCAGATCAGCTGGTCCCGCAGCGGTCATCACCAGTGCCTTTGTCGGTCCAGGAACCATCACCACCGCAACAGCCGCCGGGGTCAACTTCGGTTACGCGTTGCTTTGGGCGGTCATTTTCTCGGGCTTTGCCTCAATCGTCATCATGAACATGGCTTCTCGTCTAGCAATCCTCGGCAAGAAAAACATCATTGATGCCGCGGTAGAACTCGTTCCCGGCAGCAAAGCCTGGAAGTTTTTCGCCCTAGGGCTCATCGCTGCCGTCGCAGCATTCACTGGTTTCGGATTTGAAGCCGGAAACCTGATTGGTGCGACAGTCGGTTTTGAAGCGATTACCGGTGCACCCCAATGGCTCGCAGCTCTACTCATGGGCTTGGTCGCGCTAGTAGCGGTAGTTTTCACAACCCCGAAAATCGTCGAGCTGATCATGAAGACATTCGTCGCCGTGATGGGAATCGTTTTTGTCATCACCGCCATCATCGTCACCCCACCGATTGGCGAAGTGCTTACCGGTCTGATCCCGACAATTCCTGATGGAAGTATGGTTACTACCATCGCCTTGATCGGTACAACCATCATCGCCATCAACATCGTGTTCCACTCGGTGGCCAGCGCCGAAAAATGGACAGAGGACAAGGATCTGGAAGATTCTTATTTCGACACCAAAATGAACGTTTCCCTCGGTGTTGTCATGACCCTTGGTCTTATCATCGCGACCTCGGCAACCTTGTTCGGCACCGGAACCGTCGTCGACAGTCCGATAGTCTTTGCTGAAGCACTAGAAGTAACGCTTGGTACTGCAGCGGGCATGTTCGCCGCATTCGGTCTTGTACTCGCCGGACTTTCAAGCGCCATCGCCACACCATACATGGTCGGTGTCATCTGGGCGCGCGTCTTCAAATGGGATCTTGTAAAAGATTGGCGTCCGAAGACAGCAGCAGCAGTGGTCGTTCTCTTTGGAACCACGCTTGCCATGTTCGGAACCGCACCGGTCCCAATCATCTTGTTCGCTCAAGCAACCAGTGGTATCTTCCTGCCGTTTGTCGCCGT
>SLJL01000086.1 GCA_007135105.1 Candidatus Izemoplasma sp. | reverse complement strand
TGTTTTCTGATAACAAGAAGATATAAAGCACTGATTAACAAGGAAAACCAGAATGTCGCCAGCCTTACGACCATGACAACACTCAAACCGAGTGTTGCGGAAATACCGAACAGGAGTCCGATGCCGATGAAGGCAGATTCGAAAGTACCGAGGCCACCGGGCGTAAGCGGTAGCAGCCCTACCATATATCCTGAGAAAATCGCCGCAGCGCTGATAAAGAAAGAAATCTCCAGACCGACCGTGGTCATGATGATATGGGTTTTCAGTGCATACAGTGTCCAGATGGAAGCGGCGAGCAACAGATGCAAAACCAGACGCTTACGATCATTTTTGAGATATGCGAATGCTTGTTTGACGGATTGTCTTGCCTCGTTGATGCGTTCGGTGTATCTGACAAAAGGATGCCATACTTTCTTACCGCGAAGAATCAGATAAACAGTAAGCGCGAGCACGATCAACGTGCCTGCGAACAGCACATAAAGACCAATGACATCCTTAAGCTGTGCCAACGGAAACAGCGTGATCAACCCGATGATCGTCAAGGTGAGCAGCAAAGAAAACCCCAGCATGCTGATGGCTTTTTGTCCCCCGATCAGAGCCCCGCTTTTTGCAGCGGTGAATCCGTGTTTCTTCAAAAAGACGTATTTTGATACTTCTCCACCGGACTTAACAGCGGGGGTAACGCTTTCGAAAAACGTGCCGATCATGTTCATGCTCAGAATCGTTTTAAACGCAAGGGGTTGTCGCATGCTTGCAGCGATGAGTTTCCATTGGACCGCAACGAGTATGATGGTGATAATCTGTAAGAACAGTAATATGATAATCGGTAGACCACGTACCTTTTCTAAAGCGGCAAGCAAAGCATGATAGTCCGTGTTTAACAATAGAAACATAAGCAAGGCGATGCCGATAAGCATCCAGATATTTTTTCTCATCCTGCTACCAACTCAGTTGTACGGGTCAGACCGAAACCGAGATTTTTCTGATTTTTTCTACGTACCAACACTTTGGTCGCAGGGGCAATATCTTTCAGAATCCGGGTTAGACAAGCTTTATCCACAGTGACTTGCTTTGCGATGACGATGTGGGTATATCCGGTGACATCGACGTCCTTTAAGGCACCACAACGAACGTGAACCCTGTCATAGGCTCTTTTTTTCATGTATCGCTTCGCTGAAACAACCATCCAGGGGTCATGATCGATCACATGCACTTCGACACCGCTATTCTGATGATATAACGCCGCACTGATCGGCGCGGCACCACCACCGATGAACAGAATGCGGTCTGATATTCGCAGGTCCATCAAGGCGAGTTCCTTTTGCACCAGCTTCTTATAGTATTTCATTTGTAGTGTTATGAAAAAAGGGAACCAGCTTGCAAGATATTCATATATTTTCGTGATTAAGACAAACATGAGAACACCGTCTTTCTTTTCTGCGCGTCAGCCGTTATAATCAAAGTAGAAGGCCATGTTTGATTATAAATGAGTGAATTTAGAAATGCAATGATGTTTATAATCATTATGATTAATACTATAAACAAGGGGGAACACGCATGATAAAAACCAGTATCAGATACCTTGAAAAGCTTCTTAGTTACAACATGCGTACCATCCGTTACTACGTTGGGCTTTATGAGAACATTCTCGAAAATGAAATCGAACTTGCAAACATTAAGGCGGATGATACGGTGTTGCATATCGGCAGTGGCGCCATCCCATTCAGTGCGATTCTGATTGCGCAGAAAACCGGGGCGAAAGTCATTACGGTCGACAACGACCGCAACGCTGTCAAACGCAGTAGAAAAGTCGTGAACAAGTTGCGTCTGTCGGATGTTATCGAGGTGAGGCATCAGGATGGTACGGCGCAAATCGCAGAAAGGGTGACCGTCGTGCTGCTTGCCTTACAGACCAGACCGCTCGCTGAAATCATTAAACGGCATCAGACCGATCACGCACCGGTTCGTTTCATCGCCCGCATTCCCGAGCCCGGGTATCGCCACCATTATGATACCCTCCCTGATGACATCAATATCAAACAAGCGATAAAGCAAGATATGAAGGCCTTTAAGAAGTCTGTATTGTTCTAATGAAAACCGCTAGATTATAAACCAATTTATAATATTTACGGATAACATTGACAGTGGCTTTCGACCACGTTATACTGGATTTAGCCAACAACAGCGGTAGATAACGATATAGACAAGACGGAGGGTTCACATGCAGACGACCACACCGATAACAAACGAAGACTTCTTCACGAATGTAAAAGCCATGAGCGCGATGCAGATTGGTGAAGCCGGTGTCGTCTACGATGTGCCCGACATCCGTCTTTTGTCATCTTTAGGGATACGCGTCGGCAAAAGAATAAAGCTGATCACCCGAAGCCTTGCCAAGGGATCCTTCGTAGTGCTTGTCAACCAGCAGTCGGTTGTAATCGACACAAAGGTCGCCGAACTAATCATGATAAAAGGATAATGCCGCATGAGCACTATTTCCTCAGGAGAAGACCCTAAAAAGACGATTCTGTTAATGGGCTTGCCCAATGTTGGGAAAAGCGCCATTTTTTCACGTTATACCGGTCTTGACGTCATGGTGTCCAACTATTCGGGAACCACGGTTGAGTTCACTGAAGGTGCGATGCAGATCGAAGAGAAAAGCTACCGGTTGGTGGATGTTCCGGGCGTCTATGATATTCACAGTCCGAGCGATGCGGCGGAAACTGTCGCTTTAAACATGTTGAATGACAATCCCGATGGCATCATTTGTGTGCTCGATTCGATGAATATAGAAGCAAGTCTACATCTACTCATACAGGTACTCGATTACGATATACCGACGGTTGTTGCCCTCAATCGTAACGATTTGAGCCAGACGCGTGGTTTGAAAATCGATCATCGTTTGATTCGTGACCGTTTCAATGTTCCTGTCATACCGACGGTTGCGCTTGGTGGCGAATCCTTGAATTTACTTAAATTCCAGCTCAAGGAGACGATAGAGAAAAAGCGTGTCAACCACCGGCATGTTCCCGAGGAAGAACGTTGGGCTGTTGTTGAGACATTAACGAAACAGGCGGTGCAAAAACCGGTTGATCCCGATCATTATGAAGGCAGACATGCCTACTTGATCAAGCCGTTTCCGGGGTTGTTGATCGCTTTGGGAGTCCTGATGCTCATGTTCGGTTTCGTTATCGGTTTCGGCATGGGTTTAAGACAGTTCCTCCTCTTGCCTTTCTTCAGGGAATTGGTGTTTCCCTTTATTGTGAGCGTTGTTGAGCGTCTTGTCCCGAATGAGATGATTAAAGCGATGCTGATCGGGGATTACGGTTTCTTGATCAAGGGGATCGAATGGCCCTTTGCACTGGTCTTGCCGTATGTCATATCCTTTTATACCATGATGTCCTTGTTGGAAGATAGCGGTTATCTTCCACGTCTTGCGGTCCTGTTGGATGGCGTGCTGAAAAAAATCGGTTTGACGGGTTCCAGCATCATTCCGCTCATGCTAGGCTATGGTTGCGGCATTCCCGCGATCATGTCTTCCCGCTCGCTACCTTCAAAGAAGATGCGGCTTACGGTTGCGGTGATGGTTTCGTTCGCGATACCCTGCGTCTCCCAGACCGGTGCTTTCATAGCACTACTCAGTGAACACTCCATGCTTGCGCTCGTGCTTGTGTTTCTGGTTTCGCTTCTGGGTGTAGCTACGGTCGGGTTTGTCATGAACAAGATCCAGAAACAACCGGTGCCGTTTATGTTGATGAGTCTGCCGGAACTTCTGGTTCCCAGACCGAAGATACTATCCAAGAAAATATTTCTACGGATTAGACACTATATCAAGGACGGAGCGGTACCGATGATCATCGCCATCGGTTTCACCGCCGTCTTGTATGAAATCGGCGTGCTTGAGTATCTCGGTCGTGCCCTTTCACCGGTAGTTTCGGGGTGGTTGCGTCTGCCCGAGGCAGCGGCGACACCACTCATCATCGGGGTCGTCAGACGAGAACTCGCCGTTTTGCCTTTGCTTGAAATGGACCTGACGACACTACAGTTTTTCACCGGTGCGGTCGTGGCACTCTTTTATGTGCCTTGCATTGCCATGATTGCGACCTTGGCCAAGGAGTTCAATGTGCGCACGGCGATCGGGGTTTTGCTTTTTACCACTTTCACCGCCATCTTAATCGGCGGCTTGCTGGCACGGATCGGCGTATTTGTGCAATTGTTGTTTTAAAAGAACATTTTCGACATTAATGCTATAATGAAATGGGAGGGATCGCCATGAGCTATATTCTGTTGATAATCGGCATTGTCGTCTTGGTTCAAGGCGCGAATTTTTTTGTGGATGGCGCCAGTGCCTTGGCCAAATATTTTCGCATTCCCACCATTATCATCGGCTTGACGATTGTGGCTTTTGGCACAAGTGCTCCTGAAGCTGCCGTAAGCATCAGTGCATCGGTTAAAGGACTCAATGATATCGCTCTTGGCAATGTGATCGGGTCCAGCCTGATGAATATTCTTGTGATTCTGGGTGTTTCTGCCCTGTTCGTACCGATCATCGTCAAGGAACGGTTGATTCGCCGCGAGATTCCTTTCGCGCTTTTATCTACATTGCTGCTTGTTGTTTTTTATTTTGTCGGTCATGGTCGCATCAACCGTATCGAGGGTTTGATCATGCTTTCCGGGTTCGTCTTGTTCATGGTCGTACTGTTACGAGGTGCCTTGAAAAACCGTATAAACATCGATATCGATGTCAATGCCAAAAAACCATCCAAAAGCATCCCGCTTCTGATATTCGGTCTTGCGGGTATTATCCTCGGAGGCGAACTGATTACGAATAACGCTTCAAACATTGCCATAGAACTCGGCATGAGCGAGATGCTCGTCGGTCTGACCATCATCGCCATCGGTACTTCGCTACCGGAACTCGTAACCTCTTTGGTGGCTGCGGTCAAAAAAGAAAGCGACATCGCCCTTGGAAACATCATCGGATCAAACATTTTCAACATTCTTTTGGTTCTGGGTCTTTCAGCGACGATTTCGCCGATGCAGTTGTCGCCATCTGCCTTGGTTGATATCCTCTTGTTATTCGTCATTACACTCATTACATTGATTTTCGCGTTCACAAACCGTAAGATCAGCCGGTTGGAAGGTGCGATGCTGATCGGCATTTATATCGGCTATCTCATCTTCGTTTTCCTCCGTAATTAAAATTTTTATGATAACGTTTTCTTTGTGTTGCAATTCATACCCCTGTCGTGTATTCTAAAAAAGGTTAGTATCGTATATGATCAGAAATAGGGTCTGATTGTCTCTACCCTGACACCTTAAATGTCGGGACTATGATACGTTATATTTTTTATGAGAGAGAAACCTCCCTATTTTTGGTGCGATCTGCCACACTATTACATAGGAGGCTTTTTTAATGGAAAAAGTAATGCGCTTTTTCAAGATTCGCGAGCGTAACACCGACATCAAGACCGAACTCCTCGCGGGCGTCACCACGTTCTTGGCCATGGCATACATCCTGCCGGTCAACTCGAACATGTTGAGTGATGCAGGCATGCCGGTAGCCGGTGTGTTTTTCGCAACCGTCATGGCTTCGATGATTGCAGCCATGGTCATGGGTTTCATTGCCAACTATCCTGTGGCACTTGCACCTGGAATGGGCATCAACGCATTTTTTACCTACACCGTTGTCATCACTTACGGTTTCAGTTGGGAAGCTGCGTTGGCTGCTGTATTCATTTCAGGTGTTTTATTTTTGATCTTATCGGTCTCGGGCTTACGCCGATTGATCATCAATGCCATACCACAGGAACTCAAGTATGCGGTTGGTGCCGGTATCGGGTTCTTCATAACCTTTATCGGATTGAAAAACGCCGGTATCGTGACATCTGATCCGGTGACGTTTGTCACATTGGGCGATCTCGGTCATCCTGCGGTATTGCTCGCCATCTTCGGGTTGTTGCTGGTTGTCGTACTTGCTGTCAGAGGCAACAAGTTCGCCTTGATCATCGCCATTGTCACAACCGCCATCGTCGGCTTGGTTCTCGGTCGTCTCGGTGTTGAAAACATGCCGGCGTTCAACGACCAACAAGAAGGTTTGCTGGCTGGTGCGGGTGAAACCTTCTTCGCATTCGTCCGCGGTTTTGGTGAACTGTTGAGTTCACCGCAAGCACTCTTTGTCATCTTCACCTTCCTCTTTGTAGACTTCTTCGATACAGCCGGCACCTTGATTGCGGTCGGTGGACGTGCGGGACTTCTCAATGAAGACGGTGAACTCATCGACGGCAACAAGGCATTGCTTGCCGATTCGATCGGTACGGTTGCCGGTTCGATGTTCGGAACCAGTACCGTCACAAGCTATATTGAATCATCCACCGGTATCGAACAGGGTGGTAGAACCGGTCTGACGACGATAACGGTCGGGGTCCTGTTCTTGTTGTCACTACTCATCTATCCGTTAATCAGTGTTGTAACGGGTATTTACGATCCAATCACCGATAAGGTGTATTCGCCGGTCACCGCCATGGCACTCATCATGGTCGGTACATTGATGGTTTCACAACTTAAAAACATCAACTTCGATGACAAGCCGGTTTTGATCTCAGCGTTCTTGACCATAGTCTTCATGATCTTCTCATTCTCCATCGCTGAAGGGATTGCGGTCGGATTCATTTTCTACCCGCTTGCAATGCTGGCCGCGAAACGTCATAAAGAAGTCAATCCGATCATGTTCGGACTTATGGCGTTCTTCATTCTCTATTTCGTACTTATCGTTCTAGTCGGTTAATTCAAACACCACCTGTTCCCCAGGTGGTGTTTTTTTAGAAAAAATTTTATATAAAAAAGGAGAGATTCATCATGCAGCAAAATTTAACAATCGGTATCAAGGAAAGACCAGAAAGTTATCTTCATTGGTTCATGCTCAGTTTCCAACATGTACTCGGGATGTTTGGTGCAACCGTTCTCGTGCCGCTTCTTACAGGGCTGGATATCGGTGTGGCGCTCGTGGCGAGTGGTGTGGGGACCATGATATACATCGCCATCACCAAAGGGAAAGTCCCCATCTATCTCGGCAGCAGCTTCGCCTACATCGCCGCGATTGCGTATGCGGCGAGCGAACGCGGTTTCGGCTCGGCGTTCATCGGTCTGATGACCGTCGGAATCATCTATGCGATTGTTGCCATCATCATTCAGTTCACCGGTAGTGGCTGGATCAAGAGGTTATTGCCACCTGTGGTCATCGGTCCGGTCATTATGATCATCGGTTTGACGCTGGCACCGATTGCCATCGCTTCAGCCGGTCTGAACGGTGAAGGTGGGTATCAGACGCCGCTTGTGGCCCTGATTACTTTTGGTGCCGCGGTCATGATCGGTCTTAAAGGAAACAAGTTTTTCCGGATTGTACCGTTTGTCTGCGCCATTATCATCGGCTATATCGCAGCCTTCGCTTTCGGTCTGGTCTCATTTGCTGAAATATTTGAAGGTGCGCGGTTTTTCAGTGTTCCCGACTTCCAGTTCCTGGGAACCTATACCATTGATTTTACGATGGTCCTCCTGTTTGCCCCCATCGCTTTTGTGACCATCGCCGAACATATCGGAGACCACACGGTCCTTGGAGAAATCACACAAAAGGACTTCATCATCGACCCCGGGCTCAACAAGACATTGCTGGGCGACGGTGTGGCCACATTTTTCAGCGCCGCCATCGGCGGCCCGGCCAATACCTCTTATGGTGAGAACACCGGCATCGTCGCCATGACGAAAGTCGGTAGTGTCTATGTCATTTTCCTTGCGGCACTCATGGCAGTGGTTTTGGGCTTCCTGGGTTATATCCAGGCTCTGATCGCCGGCATTCCCGGTGGTGTGATCGGTGGCATCACCATCCTGCTATACGGTTTGATCGCCAGCAACGGCATCAAGGTCTTGATCAAATCGAAGATCGATATCGCCAAAATGCGTAATGCCGTGATTCTTTCGTCCATTCTGGTCATCGGCCTCGGTGGTGCGTTTTTGGAACTGAATGCCGTTGCCAGCCTTTCAGGTATGTCTTTGGCGGCCGTTATCGGTATCATCCTCAACCTTGTCCTACCCAAGGACCCCCAAGAAACAGAATAATCATGTCTAAGCCGGCTTTTGCCGGCTTTTTTTATTTGTGTCAAGTGTTTTATCCCACTGTTAGGCATAAAAGTGTTAGAATAAATGTATAAATGCTTGGATTGAGCCAACCCGTAGACGGCTCGCTGATTAACAAAAAGGAGACCGACAAATGAGTGCCATTACGATTTTCGGTGCCACAGGTGACTTGATGCATCAGAAACTAATGCCGGCCCTGGCCAATTTGCATAAAGTCGGCAAACTACCAGAAAAAGCGCATATCTTTTGTGTTGGAAGACGTGACTGGAACACCGATGAATTCATCGCCCACCTGCGCAAGCATGTAGCCGAAGCCGCCTTGGTGGCCGAGGTGGAAAACATCATCACGTATGTAAAAGTCGATCTCGATAACCGTGATGACTATCATGCGCTCGACCGCAAAATCAGTACGGTCTCTAATGCTGATGATCGGATTTTTTACCTTGCGTTGCCACCGAAACTTTTTCCAGAAGTCGCCCGCGAACTTGCACAGGCGAACCTCGTGAAAAAGGGGGACGATAATCAACGCGTCGTCTTTGAAAAACCTTTCGGTGAGGATTTTGAATCCGCAAAGGAGATCAACCGGCTTTTATGGCGTTATTTCGATGAAAGCCAGATCTATCGCATCGACCACTATCTCGGCAAAGAGATGATCCAGAATATCATTACCCTGCGGTTTGCGAACCGTGTCTTCGAAAGCGACTGGCATAAGGATTCCATCGAAAAGATCACGATATACGCCAAGGAAAAATCCGGCATCAAGGATAGAGGTGGTTATTACGACGCCACCGGTGCTTTGCGGGATATGGTGCAAAGTCATCTGTTGCAGATGCTTGCACTGACCACGATGGAGGCTCCGGAGTCTTTCAGTGCCAAAGCCATCCGCAAAGAGAAAGTCTCTTTGCTAAAAAAGGTATCCGTAGATAGCGAACACGTCATCATGGGACAATATCGCGGGTATCATGATGAGAAGAAAGTCGCCGATGATTCGAAGACGGAGACGCTTGTCAAGATGGATTGTATCATCGATGATTCCCGTTGGCGTGGTGTCCCCATAACCATTCTTACAGGAAAGAACATGGACGAGAAACGTTCGGAGATCATCATTGATTTCAAAGCACCGAGCCAAGCCGCTTCGCTTTGGCCGCAAGCGAAAATGCAAAGCAACTGTCTCATCATCAAGATCGCCCCGGAAGAAGGCATGCGCTTCACGATGAACATCAAGGAATCCGGTCTGTCCGACGAAATCACCACGAAGACCATGGACTACAACCACGGAAGCGATGTTTTCGGCAACAAACCGGAAGCCTATGAAAAACTGTTTTTGGAAATCATCGATAAAAACCCATTGATGTTCACCCGATGGGATGAAATTGAAACGGCGTGGCGTCTGATCGATTCCATCCGGGACCATGACACAGGAAAGCGCGTCATCTATGAACCAGGTTGCACCCTACAACAATGCCTAAAAGGAGTTTAGAACATGATTTATGACATTAGCGTTGCGATTCACAAAGACATGATTGTCTATAAAAACCGGGACAAGAAGAAGCCCCGGTTCAAACAAAGTGCCACGTTCGAGGCAAACGGCGTCTATGAAACCGACATCTGCATGAACCTGCATACCGGAACCCACATAGACTTCCCGCTTCATACAATTAAAGATGGCAAAACCAGCAACAAACAGGATCTTTCCACCTTGATCGGACCGGCGACGGTCTATGACATGATGCATCTGGATGAAAAGATCACAGCGGATGATCTGAAAGACCTTGACATAAAGAAAGGCGATTTCATATTGTTCAAGACCAAAAACAGCTTGGACAAAACATTCAACTTCGAGTTCATCTATGTCGATCACACCGCAGCGAAGTATCTTGCTGAGAGGAAAGTCAGAGGTGTCGGTATCGATGCGCTCGGCATCGAACGCGCCCAACCCGATCATCCGACACACGATACCTTGTTGAATCAGGACATCATCATTCTGGAGGGTATCAATCTCTCGATGGTGAAAGCGGATAGCTACACGCTATACTGTTTGCCCTTGAAGATCGAAAATGTCGAAGCCTTGCCTGTTAGAGCGATTTTGCAAAAATAAAGGAAATCATTGTGATTTCCTTTTTTTCTTTTTGTTTGGTGGCCAGAGGATGAATTTCGATGTGTAGGAAGCGTATTTCCTGAATTCAGGACGCGTCATCATCTTTTCTTCAAGAAGCGGGATGCCCGATACGAAGACAAGCAGCCATGTGATGACAACGGGACTGATGAAGGCCAGAACATTGTAAGGAGCGCTTGCGTTGAATAGCACCACCAGGGCGATGCCCCACCACATCAAACTTTCGCCGAAATAGTTCGGATGGCGCGAGAAACGCCACAAGCCGGTCTTCAGGACTCTGCCTTTCATTTCCGGACGGTGTTTGAAATTCCTTAGTTGCTGATCGGCGACGGTTTCGATTACGAACCCCGATAGCCAGATCATGCCGCCGATGAAAATACCGACATATTGTATGGTATCCGGATCGTCAATCGGATGGGAAAACAAGATGATGATGCTTGATGCGATAATGTATTGAAAAAGACCTTGTATCATGAAGACTTTGAAAAACGCATTCAGTTTCTCTTTGCCCTGCCATTTTTCCCGCATCGCCACATAACGCGGATCTTCCCCTGTTTTCTTGTTGCGTTTGAAAAGGAAGAAAAACAGTCTGAGCCCCCAGGCAATCGTGAACAGGACCACCCACAGGTGAACGGGATAAATGTTGAGATCCGGATTGGCGTTACGGATGAAAAGCAGACTTAGAGCCAACACGATGAAACCACCACCCCAAAGCACATCGGCGATGGAGTTGTCTTTTTTTATCTGGGCGATGATGAACCCGACGAAGAAATAGATGAAGAGAATGAGTGCGGCTAGTAAATAGTAAAGTGGCATATGAAACCTCCCGGTTATTTTCTGATGTAGGCGATGGCAACGGTGCCGATACCGGCACTCATCGCGACAATGGTTGATATGTCCATGGTATATGCCGGTTTTTGACCGATGATGCCAGTGTAGATTTCGGCATACTGTTCAGCTCGGTTTTCAGCGTTGGCATGGACAATGGCGTACCGTTCGATACCGCCCCCGGCCATGACTTTTTCGATGTGTTTGCGAATTTTCTTGTTGCTGGATTTCAGTGAAAGGCCTTTAGCGAAGATGATGCCTTCGCCATCTTTATCGATGGAGACCACCGGTTTCAGATTGGCGACTTTCCCGATGATGCCGGTGACCTTGGATACGCGGCCGGAGCGAACCATGTATTTGAGTGTTTTGACCGACACGAGGATTTTGGTTTTTTCCCGCAGTGTGAGCAGCGCTTTTTCTATCTCGTCAAGCGATTTGTTGGCTATGATCATTTCTTGAGCCCGCATGACAAGCAGACCTTCAGCTCCGGAGTTCTGACGGGAATCGATGAGGCGGACATCGGTTTTATCGTCAAGCGACTTGATTGCTTGTTTCAGGACGTTGTAGGTTCCACTCATGGCGCTTGAAACACTTATCACCATGATCTTATCGTAATAGGTGCTTAGATAGGAGAAGAAGTTCTCCATTTGTTTTTGATTGGGTTGGGAACTGGTCGGATAGGTTTCCAGTTCATCCATGAACTGATAGAAACGTTCGGAGGTGATTGTCAGTTTATCGTAGTAGTTTGCGTCTTCAATCATGAGATTCAAAGGAATCTGCTGGATCTGGTGTTCATCGATGTATGCCTGTGGCAAATCCGCAATCGAATCGGTGACCAGAGCGATGTTGTATTTGCGTGCGTGCGCAACTTCATGTTGTTTTTTCATGTCATCGACCTTTTGCTGGACGATCTGACCGAAGTCACGCAACTTGAAAAATACATCCTGCGGCACATCGGTGTGGATGTGGATGCGGACCTTTTC
>SLJL01000125.1 GCA_007135105.1 Candidatus Izemoplasma sp. | reverse complement strand
TCGCATCACCGAGATACTTCTTCTCGACGACTTTCTCCTGGGAGGGTCCCCAGATGATAAGGGTCACCCCGTCCCACCAGTTCTGCGTTTTCGCGTTTAGAACGTAGGGAATCACAAGTTCTTTACCGCGTAAGCAAGATATAGACGTCTGTTCATGGTATCACCTTGTTATCAGGATGTTTCCATCATACCACGTAATGGTTTGCATGTCTTGTCAGCTACCCGCGGGACAATCGGGCTGCCTTGTTTTTCAAGTTGATGATTTCCCCGACATCCTTGTCGCCTCTTCCTGATAGGTTGACGATGATGATGTTGTCTTTGGGTAGAGTCGGGGCGCGTTTGATCACTTCGGCAATCGCATGGGCGCTTTCGATGGCGGGAATGATCCCTTCCAGTTTCGAAAGCCGGTAGAAGGCATCGAGCGCTTCTTGATCGGTGGCGCTTGTGTATGTGACCCGGCCGGTTTCTTCTAAAAATGCATGTTCGGGGCCGACGCCGGGATAATCAAGCCCGGCCGAGATGCTGTATACGGGGCTGATGGTGCCATCTGCTTCTGTCAGGACTTTCGTCTGCATGCCGTGGATGATGCCGGGTTTTCCCAAGGTCATGGTCGCCGCGTGGTCCTTGGTCTTGAGCCCTTTGCCGGCCGCTTCGACCCCGATGATGTTCACGGAGGATTCTTCAAGGAAGTCGGCGAACAGGCCGATGGCGTTCGATCCCCCACCGACGCAAGCGATCAGATAATCGGGCAAGGTGTTTTCCTGGTCGATGATCTGTTGTTTTGCTTCTTCACCGATGATTTTCTGGAAATATCTGACCATGGAAGGATAGGGATGGGGGCCGACGGCACTGCCGATCAGAAAGTAGGTATCATCAAGTCTTTCAATCCATTTGCCGATGGCATAGTCGACTGCGTCCTGAAGTGTCATCGTTCCTTGCGAGACACCGGTGACTTTCGCACCGAGCAGTTCCATCCTGTGTACGTTGAGCGCTTGTCTTTTCATGTCGGTGGTGCCCTGGAAGATTTCACATTCCATCCCGAACAAGGCCGCGGCGGTCGCGGTCGCCACACCGTGCTGACCGGCGCCGGTCTCGGCGATGATGCGTTTTTTACCCATGCGTTTGGCTAGAAGAATCTGACCGATGGTGTTGTTGATCTTATGGGCCCCTGTGTGGTTCAAGTCTTCCCGCTTGAGATAGATTTTGGCACCACCGAGCGTTTCAGTCAGATTTCTTGCGTAGTAAAGCGGGCTTTGGCGGCCGACATATTGCTTGAGGTAGTAGCGGTATGCCTCTTTGAAGGATGGATCCTGTTTTGCGGCTTCGAAAGCTTGTTCAAGTTCCGCTAGTGCTTTTAGTACCGGTGGTGGTACATGTTGTCCACCGTAGGTTCCGAATTCTGTTTTCATGGTATTGCCTCCTTTTTTTGTATAAAAAAGTCCTCCACACTAAAGATAGTGTAGAGGACGAATAAACAAATATCGTGGTGCCACCTCAGGTTCCGCTTGAGAAAAAAGCGCTCGTTTCAGGTACAATCATACCCTCGTTCTGTAACGGGAACACCCGTGATGCCCTACTTGGTTCAAGCATCCTCTCGTGGAACCATTCGCACAGCTTTTATCTCCGGTTTGCACCTACCACCGGTTCTCTAGGCATAAAAGGAATGTGTTACTTCATCCACTCAATGATTTGTGAAAATATTAACGCAGTCGGGTATCGTTGTCAAGCATAAAAACGAAAGGTCGACGATGAAACCGTTTTTAAGTGCTTAGTTTGTTCTTCTTGCGACATAAGCGAACATCTTCGGTCCGGTGTGGATGCCCAAAACAGGCGTCAGGGCTGATAATCTCAACCGTTTGATGTTCAACTCTTTTTTGAGTTTTTCACCCAGGTCCTTGGCTTTTTCCAGCCCGTCACCGTAGTGGATGGTAAGCTCGATCAGCTCGTCGTTGAATTTTTCAACCAGCAGTTTTTTCATGTTCAAAAGCGCACGTTGGATCGATCCGATGCTTTTGGACAAGGTGATGTAGACACCTTCATCGTTGACGGTGATGATCGGTTTGACCCGCAGTAGATTGCCGACGGTGCCTTCGACTTTGCCGATGCGACCGCCCTTTCTGAGATACTTGAGCGTATCGATGGTATAAATGGCGATGGAATCCTCATAGCGCAATGTGTCAAGCGCTTTGATGATTGTTTCCGGTTTGCTGCCTTTCTTGGCGAGGTTCAACGCTTCTTCCACAAGATAGCCTTGTGCACTGCCAAGGGTTTTGGTGTCATAGTGGGTAATGTTAAGCCCTTTGTAATCTTTAATGAGCAGACGCATGGCATTGAAGGTTCCGCTCAAGCCTGAGGAAATGCTGATGATGATGACCTGTTCATATTCCTTCTTCTTGATTGTATCGAGCATTTTGGTGAAGTCATCCATACTCGGGAGGCTGGTGGTGAAGTTCTTCTCATCAATTTGTTCGTATACTTCCTCGGCGCTGATTTCCACTTGATCGCGGTACTGTTTGTCTCCCGATAGGATCATCAGGGGCAAGACATAAAGATGGGCCTCTTTCTTGACGAAATCTTTTGATAGATTCGCGGCGGAATCGGTAATGATGGCTGTTTTCATAGATTTACACTCCTTATTTTTTTTGGAGAAATGGTGGGGTTTTATGATATCATACACTAACACATTTGACTTTCTTGTTCAATGTATTAGCCCTATTTCCGATTGGTATTCGAACCAGTTGAACGGGGCTGGGTTCGGCTTGTCGGGATGGTTCATCTGAAGGCCTTTGCAAAGAAAAAACCTCTAAACGGTGTGTTTATAGCGGATAGCGATATTCCTTGCTGTTGTTGTCATCGATGATTCTTCCGGTGAAGGTAAAACCGAGGGATTCCCAGTAAGCACCCTGATCGTCACTGCTGAGATAGATGGCCTTCACGCCATGTGACTCGAAGTACTGTTTGGTGATTTGAAAAAGGTGTCTACCGTAGCCTTGTTTTCTTTTTTCCGGGATGATGTAGAATTCCCGGATATCGCCCGCACCGTGGTGCATGCACCAGGGATGGGACACGTCGTCGATTTGAAACAGGCAAAAACCGATCGGCCGGTCGGCCTGATGCAGCAAGATGATTTCAAAGCCGTA